>CAILOT010000026.1:0-2469 GCA_903835965.1 uncultured Opitutia bacterium | reverse complement strand
TGCAAAAGTGAGAGACAAGTTTCAGGTGGCGGGTGGCGGGAGATGTCTTGGGTAGGGTTGAGCGGCCCGCTCAACCTCGGCTGACCAGGGCCGGTCAGCCCTACCCATTGCATTCCTGGCCAACATGCCAGCCAGTCAACGGGTTAACTCATGCTGCTTTCTCAGGTCCAGATTCAGAAAACTTCCTGCGTCTGTTCCTGTATCTACCCCTAAGAATCTAAACCCTCCCCTGACCCTGTCCCAGCCCCTGTCCCGTGTCTTTAATATGGTAGGGGCGCCACTGCGTGGCGTCCGTGGGCGGACGGACATCATGGGATCGGATAACTTGCCCGGCTCATTAATGATCTCTTGGCGAACGGACGCGACGCAGTCGCGCCCCTACCTCCTTGCCCTCTCCTGCCCCTATCCCTATCCCTACCCCAAGTTACAAACATGCGCTCCCTCCTCGCTCTCCTCCTCGCTTCGGTGGTCGTTCTCGCCGCCGAACCCAACCGCGCCCTGGTCTTCTCGAAGACCGCCGGCTTCCGCCACAAGGACTCGATCCCGCTCGGCAACGAACTGCTCGCAAAGCAGTTCAAGGCCGCCGGCCTCGAAGTCGACATCACCGAGGACGCTTCCGTCTTCACCACCGAGAATCTCGCCAAATACCGCGCCGTCGCCTTTATGAGCACCACTGGTGACGTCATGGGTGATGTCGTCGCAAAGGATGCCTCCAAGGAAGCCAAGGATGCCGCCGCGAAATCTGCCGAACCTCGCCGCGCCGCTTTCCAGGCTTGGGTCGAGAATGGGGGCGCGTTCGTCGGCGTGCACGCCGCTTCCGACGCTGGCGCCGCCGAGAAATACTGGCCTTGGTTCGCCCACATGATCGGTGGCCTCTTCAACGGCCACCCCGCTCAGCAGGTCGCGATCCTGCGTCCGCTCGTCAAGGACCACCCCGCCAACCAGCACCTCGGAGCGGAATGGAAGCGTAAGGACGAGTGGTACGGCTTCAAGAATCTCGCCGCAGACAACACGGTCCTGCTCGAGATTGACGAGAAGTCCTACTCCCCGGTCAAAGGCAAGGAAATGGGCGACCATCACCCCATGACCTGGTGCAAGGATGTGGGCAAGGGTCGCATGTTCTACACCGCACTCGGACACACCAAAGAATCTTATTCCGAACCGGAGTTCATCCAGCACCTCAACGGCGGATTGGTTTGGGTGCTTAAAAAGTAAGGGGGCAAGCTGGCACGCTGGCATGTGGGCAAGGGTGCGCGCTGCGCAGGTAGGGACGGCTCTCCGAGCCGTCCTTTTATTTGGGTAGGGTCAGCACTGCGTGCTGACCTAGGGCCTCGGCCTATGGCCGAAACCAGCAGCCGATGGCCGAAAAGCCGACACCCGAATGGCTGACTCCCTGGTGGCCGTCACCCGTCACCTTGCATGAAGAAACCTAGGTCAGCACTGCGTGCTGACCTACCTCGATACAAAGGACTTATTTCCGAGCCCTGGCCCTAGCCCTAGCGTTGATTTACTTCACCGCTTCGAGCTTCTTGATCAGTCGTCCAAGTGCGCCTTTGGTCGCTTCGCTTGTCACGGATTTTTCCGCATCGCGCAACGCTGGTAGGTCCGTTTTTTGGGCTAATTTCAGTAGCGCCTTCTGGCACTCGAGACGCATCGGTTCTTCTTTGATGGTAAGGCAAAGCGTACCGGCGACCGCACGGAGATTGCGTGCGACCGCGGCCTTGATGAGTGCATTACGCATCGCAATATCGACCTTGGCATCGGCGATACCGGCATTGAACGCATCCGTCACGCCGGGGCCGGCGACTTTCATGAGCGCCTCTTGGATGTTATCGGCGAGGGTTTCATCTTTCGCCAACGCCGCGAGAATCGGGACGGCTTTGGCACCGCCGATTTCTGCAAGGGCTAGCGCGGCGGGGATCCGAAGCGGAGATTGGGGGTTCGCAGCAAGCTCGGCAACCTGTGCGGTGGCACTGGAAGCCTTGGCTTCAGCCAGGGCGGAGAGGAGCAGCTCGGCCGTCAAGCTATCGGTCTTGGCGAGCAGGGCGGCGACTTCGCTGACCAGCGGAGAGGTTGGTTCATCGACCAGTCGTTCGCGGACGTCATCGATTGCGGCTAACTGGATCGCAGCTTCGGAATGTTCTTTTTTAAGGGTGTCGATGGATCGCGTCGTGCCTTTGCGGAAATCTTTTAGTGCGGCCGTGTAGGTGGCGTGGTCGACGGCGGGACGTTCTGTGGCGACAAGCGAAGCGGCGAAGAGTAAAGCGAGGAGGGAGCGCATGTTTCTGATTAGGGGGCAAGTGGGCACAGGGGCAAGTGGACATGGGGGAGAACCAGAGAGGCCCGGTGGACCAGAGAGATGCAGCGGCAAGTTGACCGGTTGGCCAGTGGGCCAGTTGACAAGGAATGCAATGGGTAGGGCTGACCGGCCTCGGTCAGCCGAGGTTGAGCGGGCCGCTCAACCCTACC
>CAILOT010000025.1:0-7920 GCA_903835965.1 uncultured Opitutia bacterium | reverse complement strand
CAGTTGCTCCGTCCGCTCGCCTCGCGGGTCACTTGGCTGGCTGACTCTCCGGCGGCTTCGCTTCTGTAGCCGGTGGCAGGGGGTCGTGACGGTAATCAGCCAGTGAAGTCTTATAAAGTTGGGACTGCGAAGGATCGTCTGGCCCGATGCTGAAGATAAACCGACGGGTGGTCCCTAGTACGGTCTGGGTGGAGCAGTCGGTTATCCATTTTCCATCTTTCTTATATTCGATCAAATAGTGGTAAGTCTTGTTTTCTCCGCTCGCCACGAAGGGGTTGAGCTTAAAAGCGCCGGGTTCGATTTCGCAGGAGCGACCATCGAGCGAGCAGCGGAGCGTATGGCTGGATTGATTAATGAAAAAAGCGCTTCCCCAAGGGAAAGCCTGGAGATCTCCAGGGATAAGCCAGGCGCGGGTTGCTCCGGCCGATTCGCCTTGGAGCACCAAGATGAAACGCTTGCCGTGCGCGGGGACGGTGAGCGTCGCCGCCTTCACAGACTTCCCGCTTTTCTTTAAGACCTGAACTTCCAGCGAATTTCCGCGCGGCACCTCAGTGCTGTCCAGGATGATGCCTTTGCCGGCCTCGCAGGGCGTGGTCTGTCCGTTGGGTTGGCTGACTAATTCGACTTTGCCAGCGGGCAGATGAATCCAGGTCGCTTGAATCGCGATAGTGTCGCCGGTGGCCGGTGGGGTCGTTTCGGTCTGGGCTAGCACCACTGGACTAAGAATGAACCCCGTCAGCAGAGCGGCCAACGACAAGACGAACGAAAAGAAACGCATAGGTGAGAGGGGGCGGAAGGTTATTTCTTGGCCGAATCCTTAGGCGTCATTTTCTTGTCAGCGCTGCCGCTGGTTTTCTTATCTTGGCCGGGTTTACCCGCCGGGTTGGGGCTGGGGGCGGCGGGTTGGCGATTAAAGTTGGAAAGACTCCGGACCTGGTAGCGTTCGGAAGCGTTTTCCGCCGCGACCTCGAGCAGGATGTAGAGGAAGCGAACCTTTTCATTCATCAAAATCTGAGCCGAGCGCAACGAGTGCTGTCCGCCGTTGGCTTCGAGCACGGCGAGGGCGAAGGGCGTCTCCGTTTGTTCGGCAAATACCTTGGGGGAATGAGCAATTTCTCCTGACTCGGCAAAAAAGACTCCCCCACCTAAGTTACAGGCAACCCGCCCTTGGGTGTAGTTGACAATCATTACCGAGCCATAGGGAAAGGTCGTGGGATTTAGGTCCAAGCTCTTGGCTTTGGCGCTGTCCTTGCCTTCTTCGGGCAGCAAGAAGATCGCGATGTCGGCATCATCGGCTTTCAATTTGTAGGTGGCATAGGGAATCCAGTTTTCTTTTGGCTTCCCGCTTTTTTTATCTAACTCCTGGCTGATTTCTTTCTGGGCGATGACCACCTCGGCTTTTCCTTTATAGGGGATGGCCTGGCTGATCGAGAGACGGGCGAGGTCAAGGGGGATGGCTTCCTTGTCGTTGAGCAGGTAGAGCTCATATTCTTTTTCCGGAACGACCCACCAAGACAGCCGTAGTGTGCAGTCTCTTTCTGGGGGCTTCTCTATGGCGGCTGACAAGGTGATGAGCGTGCCGATCAAGCACACGCCCAAGGAGCGAAGGAGGGACATCGGGCTTAGAGTTCGGAAGCGTTGAGCCAGCGCAGCGAGGTGGTCTTGAAGCGTCGGCCAAAGAGTCGATTGAGATTGGCGGCATCAACCTTGGGCGTCACGACGCCATTGCTGGTGCTGGCCGTGATGGGCTCATACTGGTCAAGGATGGGCACCTTGTCGTAGGCCGTGGTATTGGCCTGTGAGATCGTGCGATAGCTGAGTTTGCGGCGATTGACCTCGTCTTTGGTCGGGTCGAAGTCGGTAGCGACTTTCGGCGGAGTCTGATCGAAATATTCCGGGGTCCGTTGGACCACGATTTCGACCCAGGCTTTGCCGATCGAAGCGCCGGCGTTGTCGAGGGCTTCGCCAAAGGCTCGGACTACGAAAGTGTCGGAGCGGGGCGTGAGGTTCGGTCCTACGGAGTTAAGGACGTCCATCTGCGTCACGATGCCTGGAGCGCCCAGGCCTGCGATCGCCTTGGTGTGGTCGTTCGTTTCGCTCATGGCTCTTAAAGACGGGAAGCGATTATTGGGTATGATCACAGCTCCTTTTGATTCATAGGCGCTAGAGTGAAAGGTGTAGGTTTTATCGCCATAGTTGAGCGTCTCAGGCCCGTTGGGGTCAATAACGGCCAGGACTGAAGCAGGTCGTGAGAAGGTGCCGCCCGCCGCGACGATGGCGTCCTTGTTGATGTTGGCCGCATCTATCGCGGCTTGCAGGGCGCCTTTGAGCGAGAACTTGTCAGTCCAGGAATAACCCGGGTTGGCGTTGGGGCTGAAGGTGGAGTTCGTCTGCCCAAGGAGGCGGCGGTTAACGAAATCGCCGAGCGACATGAAGGGGCCGCGGCGGCGCACTTCGACCACGACTTTTTCCGCGAGGGTGTCGATTTCGACATCGGAAAGTTCGCGGTAACTATTCCAGGGCGACGTTTTTCCGTTCGGCCCGGACGGGTCGAAGGCATTGGCGAAGCGCGTCAGCGCCGTGCCGTTGGAGCTGGGGGCACCTGAGATCGTCATGCCGCGCAGGCCGCCGAGGACGGCTTTCCAGGCGGCCTTAGAGGTGGAATTTACGTTGAAGCCGCCATCGTAAAGCGCGTTGCGTCCGAGGTAGGCGGGGTGGGGGAACTGATTCGGCGCCATGTTATCGGCCACGCTGAGGGTGGGGGCATCTTTACCATCCGCCGCGTAGGTCACGCGTTTATTCGCCAAGATTTTCTTACCGTTATTGAGGGCGGTCTTGAGGCTGCTGAAATCGATGGAACCAGTGACGCCCAAGGTCTGGAGCCCTTTATCTTGTAAGGTTTTCACGGCAGGTTCGGTCGCCAAGTCGGCGGCAACTGTATTGCCCGGAGAGTAAGAAGATGTGGCGAGGTTGAGACCGCTGAAGTAGAACGTATCCCAGAGTGCGAGGTTGGCGGCGAAAGCGTGATCCGTGCGCACGTTCGAGCGGTTGCGCACCGTGCGGACGCCCATGACTTTGGCCACATAGCCTTGTTCAGGGATGGTGACCTTATCGCCGGGATAGGTGCCTTGAAGGGCGCTTTCTTCGGTGCTAAGGGTTTTGGGTCCAGGCCAATCGGTGATTTCGGTCAGGTCGGCGATACCTGGGTTGGCGAAAGACGAGCCAACGGTCAGGTCGGGGTCGGTGTTGACTTGGGCGAAGGGAACGGAGCCCAGTTGAGCCAGCGAGAGCATCGGGCGGCGGGGCAGGGGGTGAAGAATCACATTCGACTGCCCGGCGCTCGTGACGCTCTTGCCCCAGAAGGCCAATTTACCCGAGGAATCGGTATCTAGGGTTTTATTTGAGCCCGAAGCATCCAGGCCGCGTTGGCTTAGTACCCAGCCGATGGGCGAATGGGCTTTGCCGTCGTACCCGAAGAGGTGGGCTTGCTGGGCACGGGTGCTCAGGAAGAAGGGAGACATTGGCGCATTGAGCATCTCGGCCTGCGTCTTGAAACGATCTCCCAGTGCTCCGACGGTGAAGCCATTCGCCTCAAAGCCGTTGGTCGAGGTATCTTTAGGATACCAGGTAGTGCTGCGCGGGCTGGTTTGTTCGGTCATGTCGGCGGCCCGCACTATCAGGTCCATCATGAAGTAAGACGTTCTCGTGGCTTTACCGATCTTGGTGCTTCCGGGTGCATCGGCGACGTGGTCAAGTTGCAGGGCGTTGATTTGTTTCAGCGTATTACCCTTCCATCCGGTAACTTCTGGCTGTTGGAATGACCCTGTAGTTTCCGGAAACAGTACCTGGTAATTGGCGGTGGGAGGAGTGCCTCCCGCATATTTTTGCCAAGGAGCTGGGGCCACCATGATAAGATTCCAGTCGTGATTGCCGTTGCCATACATCGGCCAGCCAGAGGTCATGGCCTGCAGGTTGAGTAAGAGCGGTTCATCTACGAGGTGCCAGCCAGGGGCCGTTTCGTTGCCCTCGTCGGCTACGTCGGCAAGGTTTGTCGTGCCGGCGACGACGGTTTCGGGTGCGCCGAACCATCGACGGTTAGGATTCAGGTCTTTACCGTCCGCGTCCTTGTTGTTGATGAGGTAGAAGTTCCAGACCTGATTGCCGGCGATGGAAATCTTACCCGTACGCGTGCGGCCAACTTTCTTTTCCCAGCTGGCAGGTGCGATAGTTCCCCAGACCGGTGAAGCGTTGGGGTTGGATGGGTCGACGGAAAGAGGCGATAAGTCATCATCGTCTTGCAGCCGATCCAAGACGCAATTGTGGTAACCAAGATACCCTTCGTTCCTCATCGTAACCTTGATGGTCTCGGATGTAGGTACGAAATGGTCCAGGCCGTAAGTGGTGACGGTTGTCGGGAGGGCGGCCGGTACGACGGGCGGCATGCCAGCGTTGCCATGGGTAACGTAGGTGCGAGTCCCGACCATTTCCCCGTTCCATCCATTGAAAGCATCGCGAATGACTCGGGCGTTTCTTGCTTGGTCCCACAGTTCGCTGAAGGCAGCATAGTCTACTGTCGGCGGTCCGCCTTTATTCCGCTGGAAGCTGAAGTTATAACATTGGATCTGGGTGAGGTCGGCGAGGCGGAGGTATTGTTTGGTCGAAGGGTGCTGTTTATAGACGTTGGCATAGTGCGTCATTTTATAAAAAGCCCGGCTTTCCAGGGACATTTTTTCTATATCACCGCCGATGACAGTATTCTTGCGGTCGCTCCCAAAGGCCTGAGCTCCGGGGTTGCTGGAGGTAGTGATGATGCGGATTTCACCGGGTTTCAGGCGAATGACTTTCTTAGTTGGGTTGGTGGTGCCATTGGTGCCGGCGACGATGCGGAAAGAGAACTGGCGGTTGTCTTGGTCGCCTTCGCCGATGACGACGTCGCCGATCGCAACGGAAGTCCTTCCCTTGATGGGACCGATCATTGCTTTATAGGGCAACGTTGAATCTGTCGGCCAATTTGCAGGAAAAGGGATGATGGGGCCGCCAAATTTAGGTTGAAGCGTATTGGTGCTAAGTTCCGGATGGGTAGCATCGTAGTAGGGGAATGGTTGCTTGGTGATGTCGTAAACATAACCGGTCTGGAATAAGGCGGGAATCAGCGTGGTAAAAGCCGGACCTACGGAGCTCTTAATAGCGGTCGGCTGGGAAAAGAAGTTTTTGAACGGAGTGACAAGGCTGTCGGCATAAAACCCTTCGCTGCTGTAATATTGTTGGCTTAATGCGCTGAAGGTGAAGATATACGGTACGCTCGCCCCGTTGGATTCCATGGCGATACCTTCGAATTCAATGGCACAGTCGTAGGGATTATGGACCACGATGACCGGGTCGACATACATGCCCATGGCTTCGTTGTTGCGAACGGCGGAAAAGATGAGAGAGAAGCGCAAGATGCTCGGCATCAAGGCCGGCGAGGTCGGCCAAGGGCGCGTCGTCGTCGCTTGGGTCATGCCACCGCTGCCGCCGTAGTTGCTGTCGACTAGTGTTGCGGCCGACGTGGCGGTGGGGCTGGCGATGCCGGAGCGCATGAAGTTAACATGGTCAGTAAACTTATAAGTTTTCGCCGACGCATCGATGGCTATGGGCATTCCGAAACCGTAGAGCAGGCGTTTGTCGGCCTGAAAGTCTGGGCCGGCGGTGCCGTCGCTGAGGTTGTTCCGGTAAAAATAATTAGTCGGTACGCCGCTGGGGTAATAATAGTTTTCGGGCCGTTTGTCAGAAGTGGGCGTAAGTAGGGTCGCATTCAGCGGTTTGGGCGCCGCAAGTTGTCCGGCGCTGTCTACGTTGCCGCTTTTCTGGAGCGGTACACTACGCACGCCGCTGGCGTAGCTGAGGGGCTCGACCCCACGGGCGACGAAGGTATCATCGTCGGTCGGGGCTGATTGTCCGCGTAGAGTGGTAGAACCGTTGGCAACGGCTTCCACTTCGCGTTTATACATGCGATAGTAGTTGCGGTAGAGGTCCCAGGTCGGCCCGCGGACGATACGCCCCTGTAGGTTGTTGATGTCGGTCGTGGTATTGTTTAGGCTGTATGGCGCCAGATCGTAGTAAGTGACGGAGGAAGGTTGGAGGATCGCCGTGGTATTGACGGCGATACGTTCGGCATTGAAAAAGCCGGAGCGTAGCGGGGCTTCGTAGACGAAACCCATGCGTTCGGGGGTTTCTCCATTATTGCGGGTTTTCAAGTCGCTGAACGGTGCACCGAGGACGCTCTGTGTCCAGCGGGGAGCCCATTCGGAAGCGCGAGGCGAAGCCTTGATGAGGTTGCTCGCGTTACTCGCGATCTTGTCTTGAAGGTTAGGACGATTGAAGTCCAAGTCGGTCGGGCCTTGGGCGCCGTGAAAGAAAGACGGCTGTTTGAGAACGGAGCCGATACCTCGGGTGGTCTTTTGCAGCGGATACATTTCGATGCCGCGATAAAGGGTGTAAGGCAGTTCGAAGGCCGTGGACAAGTCGGTCTTGATCCCGCCGTTGTAGGTGTCGGTGAGGGTGGAGAACGAAAGTGTCGTGACGTCGTGCCACAGGATTTTCATCGTATCGGCCATCGCTTCGCCGGCGGCGGTGCCGCCGATGTTGGCCGCCCAGGTTTCCAATTCGGCGTTTTTCGTGACCTTCGGTAATTTATAACTATCCCAATCGGTCGCGGCCGTGATGTCATCATTACGCCATTTTTCGAAATTAAAACCGCCGGGGAGGGTGTTGTTTTTGATATCCGTCTTATTAACGTCGGAAGCGCCGCCGATCAGCTCGATCGCATTACGTTGGGCGGCGGTGCCGCGGAAACCTTTGTCCCAGACCTCGAGGCCTTTGAGGTCGGTTCCGGTCGTGGTCATGGCATAGGCGTCGGGCAAATTGGCTTTGGCTTTGATACCTTCGTCGCCGATCCAGAAGGCGTAACGTCCGGTGACGCTGAGACCGCCGGGTAAGGGCATCGGACGCGCGTCGATGGCGCCGTAGTATTGTTGCAGGGCGCGGGTCGAAGCGGAGGCCGGCCACGAGACGGTGCCACGCGAAACGAGCGGCACCAAGTCGCCATCGGCGGCCGCCGCGGTGCCGAGTTCCTTGATCAGGTCTTGTCCAGTCGTGATGGTCGTGGAGACTTTACCGTTCGCATCATAATTAAAATGGTTGGGCAGGTAGTTCGGCAGCTTGGTTTTATCCGCGATGTCGGTTTCCGTGGCGTCGATGTCGGAAGGTGAAGTCAACCAGCCGAGGAAGAGCCGCGTTTCGTGCGGGTCTTTCACGTTCCAATCGCGCACCTTGGAGCTGTCGACTCCGCCCGTAGCCCAGACTCCGGTCCAATAACGTTTTTGGTGAGAGATTGTTCCTTTAGAGCTTATCGATGCGGGATTTACCGCGGCGGGGGTGGCGGTGGAACTGGAGGCACCAGGGGCAGCGCCGGCGTCAAACATATCGGCACGCATCGTGACGCGTTGATCGGGGCCTGCGAGTTGCTGCAATTGGCCGACGGCGATGCGGGCCGAAGCGAGGGCGTTGAAACGGGCACGCATGTAGCCCGAATGGCTCTGGGCCAGACGGCTTTCGACCTGTAAGAATGAGGCCAGGACAATCACCATCAGCACCATGCCGGCCATGATGGTAAGGGAGAGCACGAGCGAGAAACCAGAGCGGTTAACTTTCATAGAAAAGAGGGGTACATATAGGGTGATATTCTTAGGGGGATTGTCAAAGAATTGGTTTTTTACACATGGGAAGATAGGACATAAATCAGTCGTATAAGTGTGACTATATAATTAAATCAGTCATATAATAGAGCAGGCTTGCGAGCTGGGTTTGAAGGAGCGATTTTTGGTGGGTGCAAACCCTACTCCAAGGTGCGGGCCTCTTCATCTGGCCGCTGTCGTTCTG
>CAILOT010000024.1:0-6040 GCA_903835965.1 uncultured Opitutia bacterium | reverse complement strand
TTTATAAGAATTACGACCCTCGGGCCAAAATCATCAAGGCTCAGTGCGACAAGGTGCTCAAGGTGCTCGGCATCAACGATCCGCTTCTGGCCATCGCGATGCGCCTCGAGGACGCCGCCCTGAACGACCCTTATTTCAAGCAGCGTAATCTTTATCCGAATGTCGATTTCTATTCCGGTATCATCCTGAAGGCGATCGGCATCCCGACGGAGATGTTCACTGTTATTTTCGCCATCGGCCGGATGCCCGGCTGGATTTCACATTGGAAAGAAATCGCCGAAACGCCGAAGCAGAAGATTCACCGTCCCCGTCAGATCTACGTTGGGAATGTGAACCGCAGTTATTTGCCCATCGCGAGCCGTGGCTGAGGCTGATGTGAGGATCGCGGTCGTCTTGCCGGCTTACCGCGAGGAGGCCCGCATCGCCGAGGTCATCCGAGGCTGTCGGGTCCATTTGCCGTCCGTGATGGTCGTGGATGATTGCTCGCCCGATGAGACTTCGGCCCGGGCCTTGGAAGCCGGAGCACGGGTGATTCGGCATGAGGTCAATCGCGGTAAGGGCGCGGCCCTCAAGACCGGGTTTGCGGCCTTGAAGGAGTTAGGCTTCACCCATGCGATTGCCTTGGATGCGGATGGTCAGCATGACCCCGAGCGAATTCCGGCTTTCATGGTCGCTTTGGCTGAGCCAGGCGTGGAAATCGTCTTAGGAAATCGTTTCGCCAATCCGAAAGGAATGCCGCTTTTGCGTCGGACCGTGAACGGGTTGATGTCTTGGCTGATCACCCGGATATGCCGTTGTCCGATTCCGGATTCCCAGTGTGGTTATCGCGGCGTCCGTTTGGCGAATCCCGTGCTCTTAGGTGCGGTGGCCGATCATTTCGAATATGAATCAGAAGTCCTGATCCTGACGGCGCGGGCAGGCGGAAAAATCAGCAGTGTCGCGGTCCCGACGACCTATGGAGATGAGCGGAGCAAGATTCGCCCCGTGCAAGACACGTTGCGTTTCTTTAAGCTATTGCGACGCCTTTAAGGCTATTTAATTTCCGTTGACTGACTCGCAGGAATCCAGCCTTTGGCATGGATGCGGAAGACGGAGCGTCCGGGTTTTTCGCCGGTCTGTCCGAGGAGTTCGCAGCGTCCGCGGACCGAAGAGGTTGCGCCTTGGTTCAGTGAGATGAAGTCGCGTTGCTCGCCGATGCAGAGGACGGAAGCGCGTTGATCGGCATACTCTCCCAGTTGTTTTTCGATCGTGAATTGGCGCAGTGGGTGATAAGAATAGAAAGGGTAGTACGGGCGAAAATTGCGATGTCCGCCGAGGTTTTTCTGGTCCGGGACAAAGATGCCGACGGGGATTTCTCCCATGTAGTAATTGGCGGCACGTCCGAGAAAGCTGCAAGTCATCAGGGGTTCGCCAGGGAGCCGAACTTTCGTGGCGATCTTGCAGATTTCACGACTGCCGACCGTGCCTTCGAGGACGGGTTCAATCCAGAAGAATGCCGTAAAAATGAGCACGACATTGAAGGATGCGGAAAGACTTGCCCAGAGGAAGGCCCGGCGCATCAGGGCGAAGATGCCGGCAAGCAGCAGCGGGAGGCCGAGGGCATAGAGCTGCCACTTGAACGGGATGGCATGCGGGTGGGCGGCTGGCGTGTAGATCGCGAGCAAGAAGCCTTGGAAGAAGGTCAGACCGCCGACAATCCAGCGCTCGACGGGGCCGAAGCCTTGGTCGATCCAGCGCTGCAACGTGCGGCCAGCGAGCAAAGCGACAGGGACGAAAAGAAAGAAGATATAACTTGGGAGTTTGCTTTGCGCTATCGTCATGAACACGTAGCAAGGCACGAGCCAGCAGAGGACGAAAGTCAGTCCAGGTTGTTCGCGGAATTTCACCTTAATATTTTTACCTGCTTCCCAAAGGGCGGCGCCAACGAGAGGAATCCAGGGCAACGATCCACCGAGGAGCATTTCGATATAATAGTACCAAGTATTATTTCCTTGGTGTTCGGCATGCCACATCCGGTCCCAGTTTTCATGGATGAAGAAGGAATCCCAATAATAGCCCCAGCCTACTACCGGCGAGGTCGGCCCGGAATGGTGCAGGATGAACATCGCCAGATACCATGGCACGACGATGATTAGCCAGAGAGGGACGCACATCGCCAGATGCTTTGCGGACCAAGGTTGTCGTTGGCCGGTGCACCAAGCATAGATTGCTCCGGCCATGAGGGTGAAGCACAGCCCTTGGGGTCCTTTGGTGAGCATACCGAGCGCGGAGGTCACGGTCAGGAGTAAGAGCCAGCGAGTCCGCTTTTCTTCATCATGGAAGGCGCGCCAAAGGCAATACATCCCTGCCGTGATAAAGAGGGCATGGGAGATATCCGTCAGCATTAGCCTGGTCATCAGGACGAATTCGACTCCCGTCGCGAGCACGACGGCGGCGAGGAATCCGGCGAAAGGGGTCAAGAGTCTGCGGCCGATGCCCCAGGTCAGGAAGACCAGAAAACTGGCGGCGAGGGCGCCGGGGACGCGGGCGGCGAATTCGTTATCGCCGAAGGTAAGCTGAGCTAAACAGGTTTCCCAATAGAACAGAATCGGTTTTTCGAATTGGGGTTCGCCGAAAACGCGGGGCGTGAGCCAGTCGCCCGTTTGGACCATCTCGCGGCTCGTGAGGGCGTAAAAAGGTTCATCGGGATCGATTAAGCCGAGGCTTCCGAGGCGCCACCAGAAGAGGAATAAAACGAGGGCGCCGAGGATGAGCGCCTGAAAGCGCGTCGAATGCAGGAAGGCGGGGCTGGCTGGCTGCGTCGGTTGGTTTGATTCGCTCATGGCTAGGTAATTTGGACGAGAGTGTAGCGTTCGGTGTCAGAGGCGAACTTTGAAAAACGACCGCCGCTGAGCGCCATCTGAGTGTGATGGCATCGGATGGCGTCAAGTTTGAGCATACGTTCGGTCTCGCTGAGATTCAGTTGATCGGAAGCAAGATGCCTTCGCGTGACTTTCTGCGACCATGGTCGATGGATGAGGTAGGAGTAGGCCAGACAGTGAAGCCCGGTTGAGCGAATGGCTTCCAGGCCGTAGAGATGGGTCGCTTGATGGTCCGTGTGGCGATCGATTTCAGAGGGAATGACAACCATGGTTGGCTGCCATGTGCGCAAAAGTTTTTCGAAGGCCGGCTTAGGGCCTGGCAGGTCGGCTTCCCAGAGGGCGAGAATGCCTGCGTCGGGTAAGCCGAGGAACTCGGCCTGACATTTACCTGCGCTTAGGAGTTGTAGCGCGTGTTGACCTTCTGAGCGACGTCGGGCCCCCCAGCGTGCTCGTTCTGAGGCGCCGATGAACCAGCGACGTTCGATGTAACGTTGCGGCCAGGGATTATTGTCTCCGTCGGTAACGAAGATCACCCTGACCTCGGCTCCGGCTGCGAGGGCGCGTTGAATGAGGCCTCCCGTGCCGAGCGATTCATCATCAGGGTGGGGTGCGAGGATGGCGATTCTTGCGCCTGCGCAGAGGGCATCCTTAAGTTTGGCCGTGGTTGCCTCCATGTAAGGTAATCGATGCCGTTGAATGCAGTTTGAATCAAGCAGTTAAGCCGTGCCGTTCCGGTAGCACAAAGGGGGAGGGCCGAACGTTTCCGTTCGGCCCTCCGTCTTTTGAGCCATATACTGTAAGCCGGATTTTGTCCTTGGGTGGCTCTCGCCGATCCCCTGCGCATTCATTTCTCTGATTTTTCAATCTCGCCTTGCGGCGATGCGACAACCCGGGACCTTGGTGGGCGACCTCGAACGGTCCCTGTTCGTCTTGCACCGGATTGGGTTTACCATGCCTCGTCGGTTACCCTTCGAGCGGTGGGCTCTTACCCCACCTTTTCACCCTTACCTCTTTCCTTGCGGAGGAGGCGGTATCTTCTCTGTGGCACTATCCGTCACGACTTGCGTCGTGCCCCGACTTGCGGCGGGAATCCTGCCCTATGGTGTCCGGACTTTCCTCACGGATTGCTCCGTGCGAATGCGCGTATATGACTGTTATCGCAATGTAGCCCAAGGTCGGCGATAGGGAAGGGTAAATTTCCCTTCAATCCCTGATCCGACTTGGTCCACCATAGGTGATGGCGGGCTTAGCGGCGATTATTTATGTTTTCCCGTTATCTGGGCGAGAACTTGTGCGGCAGCTTTGCGCAGTTCTTGCCAGCGTGGCCAAGGATGACCGGGGCCATGGGCGATCAATTGTAGCGTACTTCGCCATTCGAGCAGGGCACGTTCCAAGTCGCCTGGTCCGGGGCCGTGTTCGTGGGTTTCGTTCGGCGGAATTTTACGATGGAGCGCGAAAGCCTTCATCGTTTCGGCGCAACCTTCACCGAAACCTTCGGAGAGGCCTTCGCGCAGGTAGCCGTCGGCGGTGAGGGATTTATAAGTCAAGCGACAGCAGGCGCCGAGGCGACTGGAGTTGCGCGTAGCGGCGGCGACGCGTTCGCCGGCACGGAGTTCGGCGAGATCCCAGGCGATGGCCGCAGCATCGTATGAGTGATCCTCGAGGGCGGCAGCGACGGCGAGGCCTTCGCCATGTTGGAAGAGAGAGGCGATTTCTCCGCGAAGCGTAGGCTTTCCTGAGGGTTCGATTAAACCCAGTTTTCGCCAGAGCCGACCCGCTTTGGCGCCATGGGCTTGGCCGCCTCCGAGAACTTCGCTGAGATTGATGTCTTCCTTTTCGATTTCACGTTTCTCCGGATTGATCAAAAGTTGTTGGTCCGCATCAGGCCATATTTTCACGTGCGCCGCCGAGTAATCGAGTTTAACTTGGACGCAATCCTTGCCCAAGAAGACGCTGCCATGGGCTTGGCCGCCTTGGGTGAGGCGAGGGAGGAGCGGAAGAATTTCTTTCTCAAGATTCTCCAGTTTCCACGTGCGCGGACTTCGATGCGAAATCTTCTGCAAGGCATCGGTCAGCCACCCGGCGGGGGTCAGCTGGTTTGTGTCCGAGGTTTTCGGAAAAAAGGCGAGCGTGACGATGCGTCCGTAATATTGGACCCCTGCGATCAATTCCAATTTGCAAGGCGTACCGTAGGGAAGCGCCCGCAAAGAGTCGGGCTTGGTCAGGGCAGGGTGCCATTCGTCTTTGATCCGGATCAGGGCAGCGGAGAGGGGGACGAGTTGGGTAGGGCGTTCGCGTTGCCAGATGCCATGGCGACTTTTAATCTCCTGGATTTTTCTCAAGATACCTCGGGTCGGCACGGGTTGGGCCAGGGATTCTTCGGCCGGAAGGTTTTCGAGGGCTAAATCGATCGGTTCCCGGGAGAAGAGCGCCTGGGCGAGTCGTTGCGCCGCGAGTTTGGGCTCGGGCGATTTTTTCATTAAAGATAAGAAGGCAGGCCAATCCAGTCCCTCGCTGCGTTTCAGTTGCAAAGGTTTGGCTTCGCCGAGGCGGGGGGAGTCGCCCGTCCAGAGTGCGTAACCCCGCTCATCGAGCCCGCGGCGACCGGCCCGGCCGAACATTTGCAACAGTTCGTCGGGACGGATCTCTCTTTCGGTGTGATCGCTGGCATAACGCCGATCGGTCACCAAGACGGAGCGAAGGGAGAAATTGATGCCCGAGGCGAGGCCGGTCGTGGCGACCACGACGCTGAGTCGGCCTTCCTTGGCCCAAGGCTCGATCAGGCTGGTCCTTTGTTCAAAGGTAAGACCGCTATGGTGCAGACCTACGCCTTGGCGAAGCAGCCGGTTTAAGTCATCGCCGGCGCACGCACGTTGGGTCGGATTCAACTGCGGTCCTAGGCCGAGGGGCAGGCCTTGGGCGATTTCACGGGCAATTTGTTCGGCGGCCCGGCGGCGGGGGGCGAAAACCAGGACCGGGCCTAAATCGGCAAGGACGGCCCGGATGACGGCCCGGGCGAGGTGACCCTTGATGCCGGACGGTTCGCGGGTTTCGAGGGCATCCAAGGATATTTCTTCCAGGGGGACGGGGCGGGCGTGCTCCTGGATTAAAGTGACCTTCCGGCCGACCCCTTGGAGCCATTCGGCGATGGCTTGGGGGTTGGAGACGCTACCGCTCAG
>CAILOT010000023.1:0-5536 GCA_903835965.1 uncultured Opitutia bacterium | reverse complement strand
GAGGTAGGGCGGGCTCTCCGAGCCCGCCGTTGAGCCGGATGTGGTCCGAAACTCTTGAGGCGAACGGACGGCTCGGAGAGCCGTCCCAACCCAAGGCGGTCATTCGTCCGTATCGTCCCCTTGCCCCCATGTCACCGTGCCAGCTTGCCCCTTGTACCTTACTTCAGTCCCAACACATCTTCCATGCCATACAGACCGGCAGGCTGGCTCGCAAGCCATCGGGCCGCGCGCACGGCGCCTCGCGCGAAGATCTCGCGATTGGAAGCCTTGTGCGTGAGTTCAAGGCGTTCGCCTTCGGCCGCAAAGAGTACAGTGTGGTCGCCCACGACGTCGCCGCCGCGGATAGCATGAACGCCGATCTCGTTGAGCGGGCGTTCGCCGACGAGTCCGTCGCGGCCATGTTTCAGCGCCTCGGTCGAGAGCTTACGTTCTTCGAGCAGAATCTTGAGGAGTGTCTCGGCAGTCCCGGAAGGAGCGTCCTTCTTCAGGCGGTGGTGCATCTCGAGGACTTCGATATCCCAGCGGCCGGCGTCGGCGAGCGAACGGGCGGCCTGGCGGACAAGCGCGTTTAGCAGCGTGACACCCACGGAGTAATTGCCAGCCCAGACGACGGGGAGGCCTTTGACGGCAGCTTTGATCGCGGTCTTCTCTTCGGCGGTGTGGCCAGTGGTGCCGATGACGAGTGGCTTCTTGTGCTGGGCGCAGAGCTGAGCGACGGCGAGCGTGACGGCGTGAAAAGAGAAATCGATGACGACGTCGACATTGCCGATGTGTGCAGCGAGATTGTCGCCTTGGTCGACGGCCGTAGCGATGGCGCCCTGTTCGGAAGGGGCGACGGAGATGATGGCCTGGCCCATGCGACCCTTGGCACCATTAAGAAGAATGCGGATAGCTTGGCTCATCGGAAAGAGGCGAGGGTGGCGTCGGAGACCTTTTCGACCTGAAGACGATTGGCGTCGGACATCTCGCAGAGCGGCAGGCGGACTTCGGCGGACTGGATGATGCCTTCGCGTTGCATGCAATGCTTCACGGGGACGGGATTAGGCTCGATGAACAACGTCTTGAAGATCGCGGCAAGTTTCTCGTGCAAGACCTTAGCTTCGACGAATTGCTTGTGGCGCGCCAGGTTCGCCAGTTTCGCGACTGGGCCAGGAATCAAGTTGGAGGCGACAGAGATAATGCCTTGGCCGCCGACTTCAGCGAAGGGAAGCGTGAGGGAGTCGTCTCCGCTCAACACGATGAACTCGGGGTCGGACTCGCGCACCAGGCGGGCTGCCTTGTCGACTTGGCCGCCGGCTTCCTTGATGCCGATGATATTAGCGTACTTCTTGCGCAGGCGTAGCGTGGTCTCGACCGTGATCTCGATGCCGCAACGGCCAGGAATCGAATAAAGGATGATCGGCTTGGCGGTGGACTCGGCGAGGAGCGCGAAATGGCGGAAGAGGCCTTCTTGGCTCGGCTTGTTGTAATAAGGGGCGACCAGTAAGAAGGCGTCGGCACCCACTTCGTCCGCCCGCTTCGTCAGATCTAAGGCTTCGGTCGTGGCATTGGAACCTGTGCCAGCCATGACCGGTACGCGGCCCGCGGCAAACTCCACGGTGCGACGGATCACTTCGATATGTTCATCGTAATCAAGCGTGGGAGATTCGCCAGTCGTGCCTACCGCGACCAGCCCGTCGATGCCGTCATGAATTTGGAATTCGACCAACTTCTTCAAGTCATCCCAGGATACCGCTCCGTTGAGGAAGGGCGTGACCAAGGCCGTATGGGCTCCCACGAAGGCGCGGGGGCCAAAGGAGCGGCGAGAAGGGCTGGAACCAGGCGAAGACATTGCGAAGTGATTTGACCTCAGAAACAACCGTACCCTCCCAAAAGAGACAAACCCAAAACCCCGCCAAACCTTTAGAAGCCTGATTAAGGGGCCGGACCGATAAGGATTCGGTTGTTTTCCGTATCCGTGACGGTGAGGCGGCCGTCGGGGCCGATGCGGGCACCGTGCGGGCGATTAAGCTGCGTGCTAGCCCAATCCGCGCCGACTGCGGACCCTTTCTTGCCGTTGCCGGCGATGGTGCGGATGGTTTGCTTGATCGGGTCGAAGAGGCGGAGGCAATGGTTCTCGGTGTCGAGGATAAGCACGTTACCTTTGGCGTCCATGGTCACGTATTTAGGTCCGCGCATCGTGGCCTCGGCCGCCGAGCCGTCGGTCGCCGGTCCGGCTTTGCCGGCTTTGTTCACCACGACGGTAACCTTCCCGTCCTTGACGGCTGCAAGCGCGTTGCCTCCACGGAGCAGGACATAGACCGTTCCATCCTTGGCCGTGCAGGCCGCGCGGGCGTCGCCCATCGACGTCTTCAGAGCGTCGTCGCCATCCTTCGGCAATCCCTTCTTACCGTTGCCGGCGATGGTCGTAATCGTCTTTGTCGCAAGGTCGATGCGGCGCACGCGGTTGTTGCCGATATCGGCGATGATCATGAATTTGCCGGAGGGGTCGATGACGCCGCACATCGGGATGTTGAACTGCGCTTGGTCGGCTGGGCCGCCGTCGCCGGCGTAACCGGACTTACCTGTGCCGGCGAAGACCGTCGTAGCGTGCGTCTTGGGGTCGAGGCGGATGATGCGGTGCTGAAAGCTGTCGGAGGCGTAGATCGAGCCGTCGGGCGCGATCGAGATGTCGTGCATGCCGTTGTAGACGGCGGGTGCAAGGTCGAGAAGCTTAGCCGGAGCGGGCACTTTGGCGCTCTTGGCCGTACTGTTCCATTTCACGCCGGAGATGTACTCGATCTTACCGTCGTGGAGATGAAAAATGCGATTCGCTGGCTGGAATTCGACCCCGTAAGCGTCGCCTTTGGCGTCAAAGGCGATGCTGAAAGGCTCGTGCAAGTCTTCGGCGCCCGGGAGCTTGACGACTTCGATGGCGCCAAACGCCGAAGCGGTCAGGGCGAGGCAGGCGAGGAAACGGAGAAGCATGCTCCACGCTTAGCCGCCCGGTTTCAGGATACAAGCCCGGCGGCATGGAAAATGCATCGACCCCGAAGGTTTCTTATTCAACTTATCATTTTTATTATCCTCGTGCCGACCGCTCTTCCTCTCGTCGTCCGTGAACTTGGTGGCGCCGGTACGCCGCTCGTCGTCCTGCATGGCTTGTTGGGTTCGTCGCGAAATTGGCAGTCGGCCGGAGTGGCGATGGCGGAGCAGGGTTATCGCGTGCTGGCGCCGGATCTGCGTAATCACGGAGCTTCCCCTTGGGGCGAGGATTGTTCCTATGCGGCCATGGCGGCCGACGTGATCGCATTTTTGGAGAAAGCATCCTTCGGACCCGTCCATCTGCTCGGGCATAGCATGGGCGGCAAGGTGGCGATGCGTCTGGTGATGGATCGCCCTGATTTGGTAGCCCGCCTCACCGTCGTCGATATCGCTCCCCGGATTTACGCCGATCGTATCCGACAGGAATTCACGGGGATGAACGCATTGGACTTGTCCGCGATCAAATCACGCAAGGACGCCGAAGAAAAACTTTCAACATCGGTGCCTGAATGGGGGATGCGGCAATTTATCCTGACAAACCTCGGCCAGGGTCCGGATGGGCGTTGGGCCTGGATGGTTAATCGGGACGCACTCACCAAGTCTTTGCCGGAAATTCTTTCGAACCCGCTGGTGCCGGGGGAAATTTGGCCAGGACCGACGCGTTTTATCCGCGGCGGCAAATCCCACTATATCAGCGATGCCGATGCGGTTCTGATCAAAGGCTATTTCCCGCAAGCTGATGTGGTGACCTTACCGGAAAGCGGACATAATCCGCATTTCGATGCCCGGGCAGGTTTTGTCGATGCCGTGATGGCCTGACTTATCCGCGCGACCCCGAAAGCTGGCGATTTTTGTACCAGACAAAGACCGAGCCGAGCAGGGGCGTACCGATCGTAAAGGCTACCAACGCTATCAGAAGGATGTCCCAGCCGTCGCGCGGCGCCTCGGTAGTCTTGGACAGTTCGATCAGGGGCGATTCATCTTCCGCAATCATCATTACCCAGCGCGGTTTTGGGGCCGGAACGCGTTCATCAACCAGCCAGAGGATGAACGTGTGCGGGCTCATCTCCGGGACGCGGAGGACAAACTTTGAAGTGTCAGGGACCCAGTTCCATTCTGCGATTTCGAGCCGATACCTTTTGGCGAGCTCTTCGGGAGAATGTCCCAGCGGAGCATCCGGATCGAGCTTTTGGGCGGTCGAATAAGTCGGCTCACCGGCGAATTTTGAGAGCGATCGCGTCTCCTTGCCGCTCGAGAGCTCGAAGAAGCGCGGAGCGGCTTCCATCATTTGAGCACGGTCTTGGATGTTGAAATTAGCTTCAGCATCAGCCGTGACCTTAAGCGTGCATGAGCCGTCGGGGTGGAGCTGGAGCTTCGCCAGAAGGAATTCGCCGTTATGGGCGCAAACAAACAAGGGGAGCAAAAGTGCTCCCCCGGTCAGGATGAATCTGCGGAGGGTGCGGATCACTTACGGTCCCAGCGTAGCACTCTGCCGAATTGATTCCACTCTGTTTCTAAGATATTTCCGTGGGCGTCGAAAGTAATGCCATGGGGCGAGGTAACCACGCCTTCGCGCCAATCCGCAGGCTTTACCTTAGGGGTGTTGGTTTCTTTCTTGGTGCCGTTTTCGCCCGTGTTTTCATTGACGCCCAGGGAAGCGACCATTTGGCCTTCCTTGTTCCAGACCGAGACGCGTCCGGCGATTTCGGCGACGCACATCAGGTCGCCGTTGAACGACGCGGAGGACGGATTGCGTAGACCCTTGTCGGCGATAATCTGCGGGTTGTTGCCCTCGAGGTCGAGGTAGAGCATGCGGTTGTTGCCGCGGTCGAGGCAGAGTAGGCGCACCGGCGAGAAGCGAGGGTCGATGAAGATTTTGTGGGTATTCTTGAAGTTGTAGGGGGCGACGGGGCCGCCGAAGACTTTCTTGAACGCACCGGCCTTATCGAACTGGAAAATCCAGCTTTGGTTATAGCCGTCCACGATGTAGATGTCGCCATTAGGAGCGACGTCGCAATTGGTGAGCTTCAATCCGCCTTTTTGCTTACGTTGGGCTTCGGGAAAGGCGTCGGTCTTGATTTCCATGACAATCGTGCCGTCGAGCTTGGCTTTGATGAAGCGCTGTTCGCCGAGGACCGCCGCGAAGATGAACTCACCTTCTTCCGTCTTGCGGATGACGAAGCCGTGGAGCGACATCGGCAGGGCGAGGGTCTTGAGGTATTTGCCGTTTTTTCCGTAAACTTGCAGGCCGGCGTCTTTATCTTGGACGCTGACGTAGAAGTTGCCCGCTGAGTCGACGGCAATTTCGCCGTGTCCGTTTCCGATCTGCTCCTTGCCTGGGGGCGTACCGAAGAAATTGGGCACGAATTCATATTTTACTTCGGCAGCTTGGGCGAGAGAGCACACGGCGAGGAGGGTTAGGATACGTAGGGTGGACATGTTGTTGTGAAGGAGTGGGGTTGGGATAGGGGTAGGGGGTGGCGCGACGGCTTGCAAATGGAATAGGGCATTC
>CAILOT010000022.1:0-7043 GCA_903835965.1 uncultured Opitutia bacterium | reverse complement strand
GAGCGTGATCGCCCACGAAAGGCATCGAGCCAGCAGCATTGACAGTCAACTTATCCGCCTTGCCCTGCGGCTTTTGACTGTCGTGCTGGCGGTCACGATTCTCGTCAATGGTAAGGAAGTGAACAAGGCTACCGGCACCAACCTCTCCGAAGGTTTCATCGGCCTCCAGGTCGAAGGCGGCGCCTTTGAAGTCAAACGCTGCACCCTCGAACCCCTGTAATCCGACTATCCCTACCCCCACCCCTACCCCTCTTTAGTCATGCGCCTCCTCACCACCCTCCTCGCCGTCGCGGCTTCCGCTCTCTTTGCGGATTCCCCACCCGCTGGCTTCACACCGTTGTTCAACGGTCAAGACCTTGCCGGCTGGCATGGCTACAATCCGCACCTCGTCGCCAAACTGACCGGCGAAAAGAAGGACGCCATGTTGCAAAAGATGCGTGATGAATTCTCGCAGCACTGGTCCGTGAAGGACGGCGAGCTCATCAATCCAGGGTCGGGTGCTTACGCGACGACCGACAAGGAATACGGCGATTTTGAACTTCGTCTTGAATATAACATGGCGCCGTTGGGCGACTCCGGCGTTTACCTGCGCGGCGTCCCTCAGGTCCAGATCTGGGACCCAGCCAACCCTAAGGAGGTCAAGAACAGCGCCCAACTCGGCTCCGGGGCTCTTTGGAACAACACCAAAGGCGCCGCTGGTAAAGACCCCTTAGTCCTCGCCGACATGGCTCCCGGCGAATGGAACACCCTGCGCGTCGTGATGACGGGCGCCCGCGTCAGTGTCTGGCTCAACGGCAAGCAAACCGTCGACCACGCCATCTTGGAGAACTATTTCGACCGCAAGGCTTCCATCCCAGCGAAGGGCCCGATCAGCCTCCAGACCCACGGAGCCTCCATCCGCTGGCGCAATGTCGCCATCCGCGAAATCTCCGGCGCCGAAGCCAACCAGATTCTCGCCGCTCACGGCAAAGCTGGCTTCAAATCCATCTTCAACGGCAAAGACTTCACGGGCTGGGCTGGTCCGGTCGAGAACTTCGAAGTCGTCGAAAGCGCGATCCGTTGCAAAAAGGGCAAAGGCGGCACTCCCTACTACAATCAAGACCTGACTGACTTCGCCAACCGCGTCGAATTTAAGCTCCCAGCCGGCGGCAACAACGGCCTCGCCATTCGTTATCCTGGAACAGGTGATACGGCTTATGCCGGCATGTGCGAACTGCAGGTGCTCGACGACAATTATGAAAAGGTGAAAGGCAAAATCGACCCACGCCAAACGCATGGTTCGGCCTACGGCATGGTCGCCGCCCAACGCGGCTTCCAACGCCCCATCGGCGAATGGAACTTCCAAGAAACGACCGTGGTCGGCTCCACCCTTCACGTCGAACTCAACGGCTTCGTCATTCTGGACGCCGACCTCTCCACGGTCGACATGGCCACGGTGATGGCCAAAAAAGCCCACCCAGGCAAAGATCGTAAAAACGGCTTCTTCGGCTTCGCTGGACATAACGACGCCGCTGAATTTCGGAACATCGAGATCAAGGACCTATCCGCCAAGTAAGGGGCCGACCCAGTCTCCTTCAAAACCCCTCGCAAGAGGGGTTTTTTATTAAGTACGCGTTGCAAGGAACCGCCCGCCCGCCAATCCTGTCCATAACTCGCCCACCCCATGCGTCTGCGTCCGTCCACCCTTTATTTATCCGCTGCGAGCCTCTTGGCTTTTGCCCACGCCGTCGCGGCGGAACGGGTTGAATTCAATCGGGATATTCGGCCGATTTTTTCCGACACTTGCTTCGCTTGCCACGGTCCCGATGAGAACAAGATGAAAGGCAAACTTCGTCTCGACTCGCTCGCCGCGGCGCAACGCGGCGGCAAGTCCGGCGACGCGGCAATCGTGCCGGGCCACCCGGAAAAGAGTGCCGTGATGAAGCGTCTCACGACCCAAGATGCCGATGACCATATGCCTCCGGCCGACTTCCACAAAGTCTTGAGCAAGGCACAAATCGAGACGGTCCGTCTCTGGATTGAACAAGGCGCTGAATATCAAGGGCACTGGGCTTTTCAGATTCCGAAGAAGCCTGCACTTCCGTCAATTCCGGCCGGCGGTAATGCCATCGATGCATTCCTCGCCAAGAACCTCACCGCCAAAGGCCTTACGCCCAATGCCGAAGCGCCTAAGGCCACCCTACTCCGACGCGCCGCCCTCGACCTCACCGGCTTGCCTCCCACCGACGCCGATCTCCAATCCTTCCTGAGCGATTCTTCCGCCGACGCCTGGTCCAAGGCCATCGACCGCCTGATGGCTTCTCCCCACTACGGCGAGAACATGGCGATGCAGTGGCTCGACTTCGCCCGCTACGCCGACTCCAACGGCTTCCAGAGCGATACGCAGCGTACGATGTGGCCCTATCGCGATTGGGTCATCAAAGCTTTCAACGACAACAAGCCCTTCGATCAATTCACGGTCGAACAACTCGCCGGCGACCTCCTTCCGGCCGCCACCCGCGACCAGCTCGTTGCCACGGCGTTCAACCGCAACCACCGTCTCAACGGAGAAGGAGGCCGCATCGTTGAAGAATGGTTCGCCGAAAACGTCATCGACCGCATCGAGACCACCGGCTCGACCTGGATGGCACTGACGATGAACTGCTGCCGCTGTCACGACCATAAATACGATCCAATCAGCCAAAAAGAGTTCTATCAGTTCTTCGCCTATTTTAATTCGAACGACGAATCTGGCGTGCTCGGCGAGTTCGGGGGTTCCGGCACGACCCGCCGTGGTGGCAATACGCCCCCTTTACTCGCGCTTCCTACGACGGACCAACAAAAGAAAATCGACGAGACCGCCGCCGCCCTAGCGACTGCCGAAAAAACTCTCAAAAGTATCCCGACCTCCCAACCCGAACTTTTTGCCAAATGGCTCGAGCGCCAACAGGCGGCCTTCGCCAAAAACGGCGTAGCTTGGCAATCGCTCGTCGGTGAAAAGGTTTCGGCAAAGGAGAATGCGGAATTCAACCGCTTGGATGACGGCTCTTGGCTGGTCTCCGGTGGCACCGCTGCGAAAGAGACTTACATCATCGAATCCACCCCCGCCCCAGGCTTGCTGACCGCTATACGACTCGAAGCGTTGCCCGACGACTCCCATCCTAATAAGAGCCTCGGGCGGGCTTCTAACGGAAATTTCGTCCTCAGCGCTATCGAGATACGCCTGCTTACTTCCGACGGAAAATCAGCCCCCCTCCCTCTCGTAAAAGCCGAAGCCGATTACGACCAGCCCGGCTGGAGTATCGCCAAGCTTGCGCCGACAACTATGGCCAAGGCTAAGGGTAAGGCAGCCAAGAAACCTGATAACGATAAAGCGGGTTGGGCCATCGGCGGCAATCTACCCAATAACCGTGTAGCGCGTAAGGCGATCTTCACCGTCGCTCCGACGACGATCCCCGTCGGCGCCAAGCTGATCGTGGCCCTTCGCCAGGAAGCCGTCGCCAGTCACAGCATCGGTCGATTCCGCCTCAACGCCTCCGGCCAGGATCCAAAGATGCTTTCACTTAAGACCGACCCGGCCGCCGAAGCTGCCCGCCACCTCCTCAGCAAACCAGCTGATCAACTGACGACGGCTGATCGCAAGGCACTTGAGAAACTTTTTGGCGATAGCCCCGAGCACCCACGCTTCGCCGCCACCGCCAAGGTTGCGGCCGCCAAGACCGCGCATGAGAGCGCCCTCGGTGCCCCGATTTCGGTGATGGTGATGAAGGAAATTGAAAAGCCCCGCGACGCGTTCGTCTTACTCCGCGGCGAATACGACAAGATCGGCCCCAAGGTCGAACGCAAGCTGCCCGCCTTCCTCCCGCCCCTTCCGGCTGGCGAACCAAATAACCGCCTGGGCTTCGCTCGCTGGCTCGTCAGCGGCCAACACCCGCTCACGGGTCGCGTCTGGGTCAATCGCGCCTGGGAACGATTCTTCGGCATCGGCTTGGTGAAGACCTCCGAGAATTTCGGTTCGCAGTCCGAGTGGCCCAGCAACCCCGAGCTTCTCGATTGGCTGGCCGTCGAATTCGTCGACCGCAAATGGGACATGAAATCGATGCAGAAGCTGATCATGACCAGTGCGGCCTATCGCCGTAGCGCCGCCGTCACCGCGGAGATACTAGAGAAAGACCCGGACAACCGCCTGCTCGCTCGCGGCCCGCGTTTCCGGTTGCCCGCCGAAGTCATCCGCGATCAAGCCCTCTCACTCTCTGGTCTGCTCGTTGACAAACAAGGCGGACCTAGCGTCAAGCCCTACATGCCTGAAGCCGTCTGGGACGAGACCAGCGTCTACGGCGATATGCGAAATTATAAGGCCGACACGGGAGAAGGACTTTACCGCCGTTCGCTCTACACCATTTGGAAACGCACCGCGGCTCCGCCTTCGATGCTACTCTTCGATTCTCCCGGACGTGAAGTCTGCACCGTCAAACGCTCACGCTCCAACACCCCGCTCCAAGCACTGTCGCTACTCAACGAAGTCACCTTCGTCGAAGCCGCCCGCAAACTGGCCGAACAAGCCATGAGACAATCCGGCGATAACGCAGCCAAACTCGCCTGGACTTTCCGTCACGTGGTCCGACGCGATGCCACCGCCGAAGAGCTTTCCGTCCTGCACAAAGGCCTCGAGAAACGCCTCGCGACCTATGCCACCGACAAGACACTTGCGCCTAAACTTCTTGCGACCGGCCTGAGCCCTGCACCGACCGACCTCGACCACGACCAATTAGCCGCTTGGACGGCTACGACTAATATCCTCCTCAACCTCGACGAAACCGTCACCCGCGAATGAACTGTAACGACCGTCAATTCCAAGGCCTAGATCATGCCACGCAGATGGCCTTATCGCGGCGCACTTTCATCAAGGGTTCCGCGGGAGGTATCGGACTCGCCGCCTTAGGCTCCATCATCGGTACCCCGGCCTTCGCCGCCAATCCCGGCTTGGGCTTCCCTAACTTCAAGCCCAAGGCCAAGCGGATCATCTACCTATTCCAATCCGGTGCACCTTCACAATTGGATCTCTTTGATCCGAAACCGGAGATGGAAAAAATGCGAGCCAAGGACCTCCCGGAAAGCATCCGCAAGGGTCAACGCCTGACCACGATGACGTCCGGCCAGAAGTCCTTCCCCGTCGCTCCTTCAATCTTCAAATTCAAACAGTATGGTCAATCTGGAGCGTGGTTCAGCGAACTCATGCCGCACATGTCTACCAAGGCCGACGCATGGTGCGTCGTCCGTGCGATGCACACGGAGGCGATCAACCACGACCCTGCCATCACGTTCATGCAGACGGGCAGCCAGCTCGCAGGCCGCCCCAGCATCGGCGCATGGTCCGCCTACGGGCTCGGCAGCGAGAACGCCGACCTTCCCGCCTATGTGGTCATGACTTCGTTCGGTAGCGGCCGACCCGAAGACCAACCGCTCTACGACCGACTCTGGGGCGCTGGCTTTCTGCCCTCCAAACTCCAAGGCGTTAAGCTCCGCAATAAGGGTGAACGCGTGCTTTACCTCAAGGACCCTGACGGCATCCCCCGCGAAGTTCGCCGCGAACAGCTCGACGAGCTCGCCGCCCTTAACAACCAACGCCACGACGTCCTGGGCGACCCCGAAATCCAGACTCGTATTTCACAATATGAAATGGCCTTCCGCATGCAGACCAGCGTGCCCGACCTGCTCGATCTTTCCAAAGAACCGCAACACGTTCTCGATCTCTACGGGCCGGATGTGAAACGTCCCGGCTCTTATGCGTCTAATTGCCTCTTGGCCCGTCGTCTCTGCGAACGCGACGTGCGGTTCGTCCAGCTCTTCCATATGGGCTGGGACCACCACGGCGGCCTCCCCAAGGCCATCAAAGGCCAGTGCAACGACACCGACCAAGCCACGGCCGGATTACTCACCGACCTTAAACAACGCGGGCTGCTCGATGACACTCTGATCGTCTGGGGCGGTGAATTCGGACGTACCATCTATTCGCAGGGTACCCTTACCGAAACCAATTACGGACGCGACCACCACCCGCGTTGCTTCACCGTCCTGATGGCCGGCGCCGGCGTCAACCAGGGCACCACCTTCGGCCAGACCGACGACTTTAGTTATAATATCGTTAAGGATGGCGTGCATGTGCACGACCTCAACGCCACAATCCTACACCTGATGGGCGTCGACCATAAGCGCCTCACCTATCGCTACCAAGGCCGCGACTTTCGGCTCACCGACATCCATGGGGATGTCGTCAAGCAGTTGCTGGCGTAATAGAGTAGTTGAACGGTTGAACAGATCAACGATTCAAATAATACAGGTCACTTCCCCATCTGCTCCCGGTACATCACCTTGAAAGGATTCTCGGCCGGGCCGACGGCGTTTTCATTGACCATGAGCGGACGACACTCCTTCCACCAGGCATCATGCTTGGCGATCAGGTCCGCGACGACATCGGGATGCGCCGCTGCGACGTCGGTGGTCTCGCCATAGTCGGCGCTTAAATCAAAGAGTTCCCACTTCGGACCCGAAGAATTGCCTTCCGCATCGGCGGCCGACTTCTTGGCTTTGGCGTTAGCCTTACCCTTGCCACCGCCTGAAGCACCGGCCGAAACCAAATGCCAGCGGGCCGTACGCACACTCGTACCCGCAAACTTACCCGTCTCAGGATCTACCCCTTTGACCATGTTACCCCAGCGGCCGACGTGGGTAAAGAGCAAGCGGTCTGGCCAAGCTATCTCCGATGCGACCTTAGCCGTGAGCAAAGGCACGAGACTTCGACCTTCCATTTGCGCCTTCATGGCCTGCGAAGCGGGCGTACCCGTCAGTTCAAGAATCGTCGGAGCATAATCGATATGCGCGGCCAAGGCCTTGATATCCTGAGGCTGGAACTGTCCAGGCAAGCGCCAGAAAGACATCGCCCGGATACCGCCCATGTAAGGCGTACCTTTGCCTGAGTGCATGCCCGCATTGAAGACCTTCACCCCAGCGGTACCGCCGTTGTCGTTCATCAGGACGATCAAAGTGTCCTTGGCGATGCCCAT
>CAILOT010000021.1:0-8366 GCA_903835965.1 uncultured Opitutia bacterium | reverse complement strand
GTCGCCGCCGAATACGCCGCCCCGCTCGTCGCAGCGGGCAAGCGGGTCTTGGATCTGTCCGCGGATTTTCGGCTGAAGGATTTAGGAACTTATCAGAAATATTACGGACACGAACACCCGGCGCCGGCGCTGGCGGCAGAAGCCCGGTATGTCATCCCAGAGCTGCAGACCGACGATAGCTGGAAGACGGCAAAGCTCATCGCCTGTCCGGGTTGTTACCCTACCAGCATCCAGGTGCCGATGGTGCCGTTGCTGCGGGCAGGCTTGATCAAGCCTGAGCCCGGCCGGTTGGTGATCAATTCTTACAGCGGCGTCTCCGGCGCAGGGAAGAAAAGCGACGTCGGCCTTCTCTTCTGTGAGCGGGACGGCTCGATGAAGGCGTACGGTATCCCGGGACATCGGCATATCGCCGAAATCGAGGAAGCCTTCTCGGCGGCCGCAGGCAGCCCTGTGGTCGTCCAGTTCAGCCCTCACCTAGCTCCGATGCATCGGGGTATCGCTACGACCATCGTGGTGCCTGCCGCGGGCGTGACCGCGGTCCAGGTGGAGGCTTGTTGGCAGAAGGCCTATGCTGGCCGGCCTTTCGTGATTTTACTCAAGTCGGGCGATTTCCCTGACACCGCGCATGTTGCAGGTACGAATCGGGTCGCCTGCTCGGTCGTCGCCGACCCCCGGACCGGCAACCTAATCATCACCTCGGTGATTGATAATCTGCTGAAGGGTGCGGGCGGCCAAGCCGTTCAAAATCTCAACCTCATGATGGGTTGGGATGAGGCCGAAGGACTCCGTTGATTTCCCATGTCGATCGTCATCACTCAAGATTCGCCAGGAATTTCTGATGTCCCTGGTTTCCGGGTCGGGGCTACCAGTTGCGACATTCGCAACAAAGGAGTCGAGCGTCTCGACCTGATGCTCATCGTGGCGGATCAGCCGTGCGCGGCGGCGGGCGTTTTCACGACGAACGACGTCAAGGCCGCTCCGGTCCGTTTTTCGCAGAAGATCTTGGCGGCTTCGTCTGATAAGATTCGCGGCATCTTTGGGAACAGTGGTAACGCGAATGCTTGCACCTCGCAACAAGGCGACCTCGATGCGGCGCTCATCGCGAAACTTTCAGCCGAAGCGATTGGCGCTCCCGACGCGGCGTTTCTGGTCTGCTCCACCGGCCGGATTGGTGAGCTCATGCCGATGCCCAAAGTGGCCAGCGGGATCGCAGCCGCCGCGAAACGGTTGTCCTGCGAAGCGATTGAGGGTACCCGTTCCGCCGAGGCTATCCTGACTTCCGATACGCGGCCCAAAACCGTCACGGCGCGCTTTGTCTGGCAAGGCCAGACGATCACCTTGGCCGGTATTGCCAAGGGTGCCGGAATGATCGAACCCAATATGGCTACGATGCTGGCCTTTGTGGTCACGGATGCCGCCGTTGCTTCCGCCTATCTTAAGTCCGCCCTGAAATCGGCTTCGGACCAGTCTTTCAACTGCGTGAGCGTCGATGGCGACATGTCCACGAACGACACCGTAATATTGCTGGCTTCGGGCGCTTCGGGTGTTTCTGTGGACGAATCGGCCGAGAGCGCGCTACGCGACCTCTTTCAGGCGGCGCTTGATCAGGTTTGTTTCATCCTGGCCGAGAAGATTGTCGGTGACGGGGAAAAGATAACCAAGGTCGTCGCCGTGGAAATCGAAGGAGCGAAAAGCCGGGGGGATGCCGAAAAAATCGCCCGGGCAATCGGCAACTCGCTTTTGGTGAAGTCCTCTTGGTTCGGTGAAGATCCCAACTGGGGCCGGTTGGCGGATGCCGCCGGTTATGCCCGGGTGGGGCTGGATGAGAACCGACTCGATATTTTTTATAATGAGATCCCGGCGGTCTTGGCCGGCCGGCCTTTGCCTGAAAATAAGCCGCAGTGGAAGCAAGTGGTCAAGGCGGCGCGATTTGCCGTGCGGCTGAACTTGCACCAAGGCGAAGGGAAATTCCGTCTCTTGGCGGCGGACCTGACGGATGGCTACGTGAACTACAATAAGAGCGAATAACGCCGAGGTTTTCCATTTACTCGCCCCCTGACCGACTAAACACTCTCCCATTGACCGATGAGCACGCCCGCCGCGCAAAAAGCCGAGGTTCTTCTCGAAGCGCTTCCCTACATTCATAAATTCCGTGGTTCGACTTTCGTCGTGAAATACGGCGGAAGTTTCATGGATGATCCTAATCCCGAAGGTCGTGACCGCGTGGCCACGGATATCGCCTTTCTGGCAGCCGTCGGTATTCAGGTTGTCGTCGTGCATGGCGGCGGCAAGGCCATCACCCGGGCGATGGACAAGGCCGGGATCAAATCCGAGTTTCGCGGGGGTATGCGCGTGACGGATGCCGCTACGGTCAAAATCGTCGAAGAAACGTTGAACGTCGAAATCAACGGTCAGATTTGCGACTCCCTGAAGGCGCGGGGCGCGAACCCGCTCGGCATGCCGGGCAACCATGTCAATCTTTGCGAGAAACTTCTGGGCGCGGATGACGAAGGCAAGCCCGTCGACATCGGTTTCGTCGGAGATATCAAATTCGTTAAGACCAAGTTGATCAAGAAGGCCTTGGCGGATGGCTTCTTGCCGGTCGTCTCGCCCATCGCGCTCGATGCCGATGATCAGGCTTATAATACCAATGCGGACGTCGCGGCGGCGGCGATCGCACATTCGCTGCGCGCCCGCAGGTTGATTTTCATGAGTGACGTCCCTGGTCTGTTGGCAGACGCCAAGGACCCGTCTTCCTTGATCACGACTTTGAAGGTCAGCGAGGTCGATGAATTGAAGCGCAAAGGCGTCGTCGCCGGCGGGATGATTCCCAAGGTCGACAGCGCCGTCAAGGCCCTGCAGGAGGGGGTTCGTCGCGTGCACTTTATCGATGGTCGGGTGCCGCATGCCCTCCTTTTGGAAGTCTTTACCGACAAAGGGATCGGTACGGAAATCGTCCACGGCTAATGGCTTCGGAATCTCCAGATCTGACGGCGGAGCTCTACGCTCAAAACGTTGCCCGCAACTATGGCGCACCACCGCTCACGCTCGTGAGGGGGCAGGGGAGCAAGGTGTGGGATGCCTTAGGTAAATGTTATCTGGATTTTAGTTCCGGCATCGCGGTCAATGCCTTGGGGCATTGTCATCCGGTTTGGGTGAAGCGCGTCCAGGAGCAGGCCGCGAAGCTGGTACACGTCAGTAATCTTTATCGGAACGAGCCGCAGGGCCAGCTCGCGGCGACCTTGGCCAAACGATGCGGCCCTGGTCGGGTTATTTTTTGTAACAGCGGAGCTGAAGCCAACGAAGGGCTGTTGAAGCTTGCGCGGCTGCATGGTCTGAAAAAATCGGGCGTCGAGGGAGCTTGTATCGGTGTCGTCGTAGCCGAACGGGCTTTTCACGGCCGGACTTTCGGCGGCATGTCGGCAACGCCTCAGGAGAAGATTCAAAAAGGATTCCGTCCTTTACTCTCCGGTTTCTCCGCCGCTCCTTTGAATGATATCGCGGCTTGGGATAAGGCCATCGATGCCAAGACGACCGCCGCGGTGTTGCTTGAGACGATCCAAGGGGAGGGCGGCGTCTTTCCCGCCGACCCCCAGTTCCTGCGCGATTTGCAAAAGATCTGCCGGGAGCGCAATGTGCTTCTGATGATCGATGAGATCCAGTGCGGCATCGGTCGTACCGGAAAGTTCTTTGCGTTTGAGCATGCGGGCGTGAAGCCTGATGCGATTGCGATGGCGAAGGGCCTCGGGGGCGGTTTCCCGATTGGGGCGATCTGGATGGCCCCACCTCACGATGAACTGTTTCAGGCAGGTTCACATGGGACTACTTTCGGTGGCGGGCCGTTGGGTGCGACCGCCGCACTCGCCGTGCTTGAGGTCATCGAGGGGGAAAAATTAATCGAAAAGGTAAACCTTCAGGCGCCCGTCTGGCATGCCGCCTTGCGTGCGCTCGTTACGGAACGGCCTGATCTCATCAAAGAAATCCGCGGAGCAGGATATATGATCGGGGTGATTCTTTCCGTTGATCCGGTGCCGATTGTGGCGGCTCTACGTGAGGCTGGCCTTTTGACGGTGCCGGCCGGCGGCGTTGCCATCCGATTGTTGCCTTCACTTACGGCCTCAGCCGAGGAGTTGGCCGAGTCGGTCGAGATCCTTGGACGAGTTCTGCGTGGGTGGAAGGCCGCTTGAGAGGTTAAACCCATTTTTCCGCTGTTAAAACCAGTCCAATTATCTATCGTCCAACTTTTCCCGCGATGCGCCACTTCCTCAAGGAGACCGACTTAAGCCCTGCCGAAACTGCGGCAGTCTTTGCTGAGGCTGCCGCTCTCAAGGCTAAGCGTGGTCACGGCACATCGGCGGCGCTTGCTGGTCAGTCCTGGGGTCTGATGTTTTTCAAAAAAAGCACCCGCACCCGGGTGTCTTTCCAGGTCGGGGTCCACGAACTGAGTGGTCAGCCGGTCATGCTTAATGCTGACGACTTGCAAATCTCGCGAGGCGAGACGGTCGCCGACACCGCCCGGGTACTTTCCCGCTACCTTCATGGGATGGTGATCCGTTGCCATGAACATAGCTTGCTCGAGGACTTTGCCGCCGCCGGAACCATGCCCGTGGTGAATGCACTTTCGGATTTCTTGCACCCCTGTCAGTTCATGACGGATATGTTCACCTTGGGTGAGCGTTTCGCTCCTGGGCAACCTTCGCAGTATGCCGCCTCCCTGAAGGGCAAGAAGATCGCCTTCCTCGGCGATACGGCCTGCAATATGGCCAACTCATTCATTCTCGGCGGCGCCGCGTTGGGGGCGGAGATTTCTTTAGCTGGCCCTGCCGGTTATGAGCCCACGGCTGAAATTCGCGCTCAGCTGAAAAAAGACGGGCTTAAGGAATCGTTCACTTTCTCGACTGACCCCGCCGCGGCGGTCAAGGGGGCCGATATGGTCTACACGGATGTTTGGGTGAGCATGGGGATGGAGGCCGAAAAGGCCGAGCGCCTAAAGCTCATGCAGCCTTATCAAGTAAACGCTAAGCTGATGTCCTTGGCCAAGCCTGGGGCCTATTTCATGCACTGCCTGCCTGCTCACCCCGGCGAAGAGGTTTCCGCTGAAGTGCTGGAGAGCAAGCAGAGCATTATTTTTGATCAAGCGGAGAACCGACTCCACGTCCAGAAGGCCATCTTGGCCCATCTCGCAGCTTCGCGCATTTAATTTCCATCCTACTATCATGAGCAAGAAGAAGAAAATCGTCCTAGCCTACTCCGGCGGACTCGACACCTCGGTCCTCCTTTCCTGGATTAAGGAAAAACACGATGCCGAGATGATCGCGTTTTGTGCCGATATCGGACAAGAAGATGAGCTTAAGGGACTCAAACCTAAGGCCATGAAGACGGGGGCCTCCAAACTCTACGTCGACGACCTGCAGGAAGAATTCGCCCGCGACTTCATCTTCCCGATGATGCAGGCTGGCGCCATTTACGAAGGCCAGTATTATCTAGGCACTTCGATTGCTCGTCCGCTCATCGCGAAGCGCATGGTAGAGATTGCGCGCAAGGAAGGCGCCACCGCGATCGCCCACGGGGCGACGGGGAAGGGGAACGACCAGGTTCGTTTTGAGCTGACCTGTGCGGCCTTGGCTCCCGACTTGGAAATCATCGCGCCTTGGCGGAATGAGGCTTTCCGTAAGGACTTCCCCGGCCGTGCCGAGATGATCGCTTATTGTGCCGAACATAAGATTCCTGTCGAAGCCAGCGCTAAGAAGCCTTACTCCTCCGACCGTAATCTTCTGCATATTTCTTATGAAGCTGGCATCTTGGAGGACCCTTGGATGGATGCTTTCGCCCCAGCCAATAAGGGCATGTTCAAGCTGTCGGTCTCTCCGGAAGACGCTCCCAACAAACCCGAGTATGTTGAACTCGAATTCCGCCAAGGCGATTGCGTCGCCGTCAATGGCAAGAAACTTAACCCTCTCGGCGTCATGCGGACGCTCAATAAGATCGGTGGACGTCACGGCATCGGTCGGGTTGATATGGTCGAGAACCGTTTCGTCGGCATGAAGAGTCGCGGCGTCTACGAGACCCCAGGCGGCACCATCCTTCACTTCGCCCATCGTCAGGTCGAATCCATCACCATGGACCGCGAGGTCATGCACCTGCGCGACTCCCTCGTCCCTCGTTATGCCACGCTTGTTTACAACGGTTTCTGGTATGCGCCTGAGCGCTTGGCCTTACAGGCTCTGATCACCGAATCACAACGCAATGTGACGGGTACCGTCCGAGTGAAGCTTTACAAGGGCGGCCTTTATGTGGCCGGCCGGAAGAGCCCGCGCTCCCTCTATAATCCGCATATCGCCACGATGGAGGCCGATCCGACCAAGGCATATAATCAAGATGATGCTACCGGGTTTATCCGTCTTAACGGCCTTCGCTTACGCGTTAACTCCAAGGTCAACGGCGTGGCTAATCTGAGTAAGACGGTCCGCTGAAGATTCGTGCTCAACAAGGAAGAAGGGCGTCCGCGAGGGACGCCCTTCTTGTTTTAAACTGGAGGCGCGGGTCGGAATTGAACCGACGCATGGGGCTTTTGCAGAGCCCGGCCTTACCACTTGGCTACCGCGCCTTAAGACTGACAGGCCTTCAAATTGCCCGTCCAAGTCAGGCTTTCAAGGGTTTTGTGCAAGGGCTTTCCTTTCCCGTAAATATGGCTTAGAAAGGGATTATGTCCTCATTGCCGCCTTTTCGCGTCGGGCTTGGTTATGATATCCACCCCCTCGTGCTTGGCCGCCCTTGTATTCTCGGTGGCGTCTTGATTCCTTCCGAGGTCGGTCCGGAAGGGCACTCGGATGCAGATGTTTTGCTGCACGCCGCCGCCGACGCGATCCTCGGAGCTTCGGGCTTACGTGACATCGGGCATTATTTCCCTAACGATGCGGTCGCTCATAAAGGTCTGGATTCGGCAAAGATATTAAAAAAAGCCGTCGAGGAAGCCGGGCGACTTGGGTGGAAGGTAGGAAATTTGGATTTAGTCCTGATCGGTGAGCGGCCTAAGATTATGTCTTACGTGGAATCTATCCGGCAGAAGGTCGCCGAAATCATGGGGGTCGACCCCGCCCAGGTGGGAGTCAAGGCGACCACCAACGAGGGGATGGATTCGCTGGGACAGGGTAGGGCTTTGGCCGTCCATGCGGTTTGTCTGCTTTTTAGGCCTTAAAACTGCCTATTTTAAGCCATTAATAGGGTTGGGGCTTGTCAAAATGGCCTAAAAGGCCAATAGTGAACGACCTGCCACTTTGTGGAAGGCCCTTATGGAAAAGACCCTCATTATTCTAAAGCCCGACTGTATGGAACGCCGCCTTGTCGGTACCGTTCTTGCGCGCTTCGAGTCCGCAGGCTTCGAAGTCCAGGCCTGTAAGATGGTCCGACTCACGTCGGCTCAACTTCGCGAGCATTATGCTCACGTTGCGGACAAGCCTTTCTACCCCGAGATCGAGGCCTTCATGTCCTCTCGTCCGGTGATCGTCGCTGTGCTGACCGGCGAAAATGTCATTGCCCGCGTCCGGGAGCTCTTGGGCCCAACGAACTCGAAAGTGGCCCCCAAAGGCACCATTCGTGGAGATTTCGGTACCGAAATGATGCGTAACGTTTGCCACGCCTCGGACAGTCCTGCCGCTGCCGAAGATGAAGTCCGCCGCTTTTTCCGTGCCGACGAAGTTTTCGCGCCAGAAGCGAGTCGGGTCTGATTGCTTGACGGACGGTGAATCTAAAAAGAAACCCCGCCGAAGGCGGGGTTTCTTTTTGTTTAGGTCATCCAGCCCTGCTTACTTGCCTATCTTGGTGGCAATCGGTGAGACTGGGGGTGGGTTGATTTTTTCGTAAAGTGGCCACGCGTATGAGAGGAATCCGACGCCGATAGAGCCGGCGCAAAGACCCACGATCCAGAAGGACTTTTTCTTCATTAAAGCTGAGATGGCTGAGAGCATGATGGCGATTTGCAGGAACATGATGGCCAAGCCGAAGTTTCCACCCCGGGCCTGGCTGTAGGCGGCTTCTGCATCGAGAAACTGGGCCTCTTTCATGATTTCAGCCTTCTCAGTCTTGTAGCGTTTGATTTCGTCATCCGCCTTCTCGATCGCCTTACGAGCGATGGCTTTGGCTTCGGGGCTGGTCGCCGAGGCTTCGATGACCTTGATGATCGTGCTTTCAGTGTCGCGTGCGGTTTCCTTTAGGCTCTTGGATTGAAAGTAAGACCATTTATTGGAGGCGCTGACGGTGGCCAGCTGGGTCTTCGTGGAAAAACTGCCGCCTTTGAGCGTCGCGAAAGCGGCGCAGACGGCGAGAAGGGTGGTCGAGAGGGCGACCCACTTGGTCCAGGTGTCGGG
>CAILOT010000020.1:0-1969 GCA_903835965.1 uncultured Opitutia bacterium | reverse complement strand
CGCGGCTGATCAAGGGTGATCAGCCCTACCCGAGACCAGGGACCTGAAATTAATCCTGCCACCCGTAACCCAAGGCTGCCACCTGCCACCTGAGAATGCGTGCCTTACAGCGGATGCGATGTCATCGCATCCCTACTTCAGATGCGGGGTTGTAAGGGGTGGGGCGGAGGGCAGGATTTAGAGCATACCCCATTCCCCATGCGTTCCTATGCCTGTTGGTTGATGCTGTCTGTGTCCATGGTTTCGAACCTGTCGGCAGCGGCCTTGAAGGCCGGCGCGGCGGTGGTGGATATCACGCCGACGCAGTTTCCGGTGAACATGCCTGGGGGTCATAATGCGAACACGGCAACGTCGGTCCATGACCCATTGAACGCGCGAGCCTTGGTTTTGGATGATGGTAAGACCAAGATCGTATGGGTAGTGATTGATCATTTAAGTGTGCCTAAGAAAGTCACCGCCGAGGCCAAAGAAATCGCCTCGAAGGCGACGGGCATTCCCGTGGAGAATATGTTGGTCTCCGCCACGCATACGCACACGGGTGTGAGTGCGGCCGATGAGTTCGTGACAGAGGTGCCGGACGGACCAAAGTTGTCCGACCGTCAAACCAAGGGGAACGTCTATCGGAAGATCATGCTGGACGGGCTTGCGCAGGCTATCATCACGGCGCATTCGCAGTTGCGGCCGGCGTTGGTCGGAGCGGGCGTCCAGCCTTTGCCCAGCGAAGTTTTTAATCGGCGCTGGTTTTTGAAGCCTGGTAAGATGCCGCTCAATCCCTTCGGCGAAATGGATAAAGTGAAGATGAATCCCGGGACCTCGCCAGAGGTCATCGATCGGCCGGCAGGTCCGACGGATCCCGATATAAGCATCTTATCGGTCCAGGATGCCAAGCGGAAGCCCTTGGCCTTATTTGCAAATTATTCTCTGCATTACGTCGGTGGAGCGCCGCACGGCCAAGTTTCAGCTGATTATTACGGCGAGTTCGCGCGCCTGCTACCTTCGCGGCTCCGGGCGGGCGATGATTTCGTCGCCGCGATGTCGAACGGCACCTCGGGAGATATTAATAACATCCCTTTTGGGGTGACTCGTCCGCCCCGTGAGCCATTCGAGCAGATCCGGTTAGTGGCCAGTGAGGCCGCCGACGCCACCTGGAAGGCCTATCAAGCGATCGGCAAGCATCAGGGTGACGTCGCACTGGGTATGCGGCAGCGCATCTTGACGCTCAAGTATCGCAAACCGACACCGGAGCAGGTCATGAACGCAAAGGCTATCTTGGCAATCAAGGATAAGGCGGCGATTGCACGTTTACCTGCTTTGGCCAAGAACTATGCTGGTTCGACCCTTACGGCGGCGGAGCGGCCTGAAGCCACCATCGATGTCATCATTCAGGCCATCAAGGTGGGAGAGGTCGTCATCTGCGCGATCCCCTTTGAGACCTTCGCTGAGACTGGGTTGGAACTTAAGCAAAAAAGCACCTTTAAGCAGACCATCGTGGTAGGTCTCGGCAACGGGCGGCACGGTTATCTGCCGACGCCGGCGCAGCATGAGCTGGGCGGTTATGAGACTTGGTTGGGTACCAATGTCGTCCAGAAAGATGCGTCGGAAATCATCGTGAAGAATCTGATCGAGATGATGGGGGAACTCCGCTGACGCGGCGCGGCGTAACCGCCGCGAGGGGGTGCGCGGCGTAACCGCCGCGAGGGGGCATGGGACATGGGACACAAACTAGAGGCCCGGAGGCTCAGAGGCTCGGTTGATCAGAGAGAGGCAGTGCAAAGGTGCAAATACGGCTATGCCGCGTGCAAAGGTGAGCGCGGCGGAGCCGCGAGGGGACACGTGGGCAAGGGGACACGTGGATATGGGGACACGTGGGCAAGGGGAGAGATAGGGAGAAGTGCAAAGGTGCAAATGCGGCGAAGCCGCGTGCAAAGGTGCAAAAGTGGGAGACAAAGTTTCGGGAGGCGGGTGGCGG
>CAILOT010000019.1:0-1630 GCA_903835965.1 uncultured Opitutia bacterium | reverse complement strand
GAATAAAAATGATATTGGGACGCTCGGCGGCGAGGGTCGCCAGACAGCTCAATAAAAGAACTATAAGATATCGCATGGGGATGACTCAGCGTGAGCCATTCCCGACCGGAAGCAATCTCAGGAAACTCGCCGCTGCAGCCTAAAGGACCGATAAGTCATCTCCCCCGAAACCGCGTCACGGTAAAGCCGCGAACCTTTCACGCCGGCAAAATCCATGGCCAAGCCATGAAGCACTCGAGGCAGCGCCTGCCGCACCATCGCCTCATAACGCGGAGTATTAAGTTCCATCCCCCGGATGACCTCTGGATTGATCAGTCGCATTTGCTCCAAGCGTAGCAACGGATGGTGCGATAACGCCCCAACCCATTCGTCGACCCCATTAGGGTAGCGCAAGTCGGCGTGACAAAACCAGCCACCGGGCTTCAGCACCTTGGCCACCTGAGCCACGAAACCTGGAAAATCAGGGTAGCAATGCGAGGCTTCGACATTGATGACGACATCGAAACTACCGGCTGCAAAGGGCAAAGCCTGGGCGTCACCCGCCATAAAACTCAAACCAACGACCTGATGCTTTTCACGGCAATAACGGATACCTTCGGGATTCAGGTCCAATCCGATATATTCCTTCGGCCCATGATAACGGGCGAAATAGGAAGCTCCGCCGCCATGCCCGCAGCTGACCTCCAACACACGCTTACCTCGCAAATCAACCCCGCCAAGCACGTGACGATATAGTTGGATATTTGGCCGATCCGCTTCGTCCTCGGTGCGTAGCTCTGGGCGGGGATCATCCAGGCCGTCGAAAGCGTAATTCAGAAAACTGATGCCTTGCGCCCGCACCCGGCGGGTAAAGAACGGATACCACCATTGCCAAAGCTTCTGACGGAGTTTCGGACGAACCAGGACTTCTTCGATGAGGCCCATGATCAGGACCAGACTCCTTGTTCGACTAAAGCCTTGGTCGCGGCTGCCGACCAACCGCGATTAGCGACTGGATTAGCCGGACTCGGGTGCGGCACTTTCGCAAATTTCACCGGCAGGCCGGCCAAGGCTTCTTGCGCCCGCGTCTCGGCGTAACCGCCGACGCCGACCACGCTCTTGATCTGCAACGCCTCGACCATCGAGCGGAGCAACTGGTCACAGGCACGATTTACTGGAGCCATAATTTCGTTTGGTAGTTCCTCCGGAATGACATTACGCCCCAACTTGGTGTTCTCCAAAAAAAGCAATGGACAATAATTATGGACGACGTGGTTCGCGAAGAATTTATCCGCCGTGCCGAATCGCTCTTGGCATAGGCCCCAAAGCCGACGCCCGCTCACTTCCGAACGGTGACAGGCGAAGCCCGTCACTTTCTTCCCCGGGTGCTCGACGTCTGGACGCCCCACGGGCAGTTCGATCCCCATCCAATCCCGGACGGCGGCGATCTCACCGAAAGGTACGCCCGTCTGCGCCATTCCGAACGGCCCAGGATTCATCCCCAAAAATAAGATCTTCCTTGGCCCGGCGGCCGCGTAACGCCTTAGGTAGGCTTCATGTGCCTCCCAGGCGTAAACCAAGGGACTGTAGACGTAATCCGACGGCGACGGGAACGAAAGGCCCGCTAAAGCATTACGTAACACATTTGTCG
>CAILOT010000018.1:0-13492 GCA_903835965.1 uncultured Opitutia bacterium | reverse complement strand
CCAACAAGACGCTGGCTCAAGCTGCCACTAAGATTGGCTTCTACGCCCTTGCCGCCTTCGCCTACGAAGAACTCGCCGCCAACGACCCGAAGAACGTCCAACACTTCATCGACCTCGCTAACACTTGGATCGTAGCCGGCGAGAACGACGCCGCCCTCGAAGCCGCCGATAAAGGACTTCGCGCCTTCCCCGGCAACGGCGACCTCCAAGAAGCCGTCCGCAAAGCCTCGGTCAATAAGACGATGAAAAAAGGCAATTGGGAAGATAAGGGCGACTTCCAATCCAAGCTTAAAGACAAAGACGAAGCCCTGCGCCTCGACCAATCAACCCGCACGGTGACCGATGCCGCCACCGCCCTCGAGCAAGCCGCCCAGACCGCCGTCAAAATCCAAGGCGAACCCGATAGCTTGGACTTGTACCGCGATATCGTCCGTCAATTCATCTCCGCCGGCGATCTCGACAGCGCCATTGCCTGGCTCCAACGCGGCCGCCTCACCACGATGGGCCGCGCCGACCCCTCCCTCGAACGCCAAGAGAGCGATCTCCTCATCCAACGCCTCGAAAAGATTTCGAAGCAACTTCGCGAAGTCCTCGCGACCAATCCCTCGGACGCCACCAACAAGGCTGCGCTCGAAAAGAACGAAGTCGAACTCGCCGACTATCGCCTCAAGACCGCCGGCAGTTTGGTCGAACGCTATCCGAACGATTACGCGTACCGTTTTGATTTCGGCTCCCTCCTCCTCGCGGCCGGCCGCGTCGAAGACGCCGTGCAACAGCTGCAATACGCCCAACGTAATCCGAAGTATCGCCAACCCTCGCTTCTCGCCCTGGGCAAGGCTTTCGTGCTCAGCAATAAATTCGATATCGCCGTCGAGCAACTCTCTCTGGCCAAAAGCGAAATTCACATGATGAACGATCTGAAAAAAGACGTCATCTACGAATTGGGCTCAGCCTACGAAAAAATGGGCAAAGCCAAAGAGGCCGTCGATGAATTCAAGATCATCTACATGGCGGACTCCGGTTTCCGCGACGTCGCTAAGAAAATCAACGATTTCTACGAAGGCCAGAAGAGTCCTTCCGCCTAGTCTGACCTTTCGTTTCTGTCTTTAGCGGCCGTCTCACCGTTCGCTTCCTCCCTCCTGCCCATGGCTCTCACTCCTTTCAAAAGTCACCTTATCGCCGACGTCGGCATCAGCATGGGAGACGAAGGCAAGGGTCGCCTCATTCCCGAAATCGTCCGTGAACTGCAAGCACTCACCGGCCGCCGCGACGCCGTAGGTACGGTGCTTAAGGTCAATGGTGGCGCCAACTCCGGCCACACGGTTGCGGGACTGAAACTCAATCTCCTGCCTGGCGGGGTCGCCGAACATGATGTGGCCTGCCTCGCCCTAGGCTCGGGCGTCGTCGCCGACCCTCGCAAGGCCCTCTGGGAAGCCCTTCCGCTCGAAAAAATCGGCATCCCCGTCCTCTCCCGCTTACTCATCGATGAACGCTGCATGGTGAGCGATGTCGCCCACCGCATCCTCGATCTGGCTTGGGAAGACTATCGCATCAACATCCTGGGCCATGAAGCCCGCGGCTCGACCGGTCGTGGCATCACGCCCGCTTACGCCGATGAGGTCGGTCAGTTCCAGATCCATTACTCCGAATTCCTCGGCGCTAAATCCGATTACGCGACCCGTCTTTCCGCTCGTCTCGACCGCGCCTCCGCCATCGTGCGCGATGTCTGCAAACTCGCCCCGGAAAAATGGGCCAGCCTCTTCGTCAAACTTTCCGAAGCCGAACTCCGCGCCAACAAGGGTGCCATCGATTCCGGCGTCTTCGCGGCCTCTGAATTCGACTTCACGCAATACGCCGGGCCAACGCCTTTCACTTTCAATCATGCGGCGGTACTCTCCTCTTACTGGCAGGCCGGCTCCAAACTCGCCCCTACGGTCGGAGACGTCCGCGATCGCATCCTGAGCGACATCGCTGCCGACCGCCGGATCATCGGCGAATTCGGCCAAGCCTACTGGCTCGATAAGCGCGCCGGCTTCGCCCCGAACGTCACGGCTTCACATACTTACACCCCGGAATTCTTTCAGTCTGCCGGCATCCCCGTCCAAGCCATCCATACTGTCGGTTGCTGCAAGGCCTACGATACCAAGGTCGGCACCCACGTCTTCCTCACGAAGATGGATGACGCTCACCCTCTGCAAAAAGCCCTCGCGAAATTAGAATTCGGCACCAGCACGGGCCGGCAACGGATGGTGGGCTGGTCCGACCTCGTCGAAAAAGCCGATGCGCTTCGCTACGGTGGCTATGACGATATCGTGCTCAACAAACTCGACGCGCTTTCTCCGCATGGCGGTTGGCTCGGCGGCGATCTCCAGCTTTGCACCGGCTACCGCGACGCTTCCGGAAAAATCCACCAAGGCGTCCCACGCAACGATGCCGTGCGCCGTCAATTACAGCCGATCTACGCCACCCTGCCGGGCTGGACGGCTGATATCACGAAGGTCCGCTCCTTCGCCCAGCTCCCGCCCGAAGCCCGTCGCTACGTGGCTTTTACGCTCGCCGAAATCGTCCGTCTCGCAGCCCGCGGCGGCGAACTCGCCACTTTGCCCAACCTCCGCTACATCGGCGTGGGTCCCGATCCGGAACAGATTATTTCGGATATCCCGGCGACGCGCGAATTGATTAAGCAGGCTTAAGTCTTACCGCGGCTTCCGATGAGCGACCTGGAACACACTTTCGCCCTGCCCCTTTGGGCGATCGTCGACGAATCCAAGGTCGAACCCGGCAAATCCGACACGCGCATGCTCGCTCGCCAGCTGGGGCGGTGGTTTAGTCATAACTTCAATATCACCCACAAAGGTACGACCATCGAGGTTGGTCCCGATGGCCCCATTTTCGTGATCGCCGGCATCGCCGAAGCCCATTGGCCCGCGATGATCGCTCTCGCCCAAGCCCAAGCCTGCACGCTGTACCTGGTGCTTCCGACGCCGGATGGGAATTTCCAGCTTAAGCCCCTCGAGGTTCCTCCGCTGCCTTGATCGCGCCCGCCGGCTCAGTCTTGCGCGACGGCTTTGATGGTCTCCAGATGCAATTCCGCAATCTGCTCCAGACTCAATCCGCCCCACTTATAACCGCCGGCTAAGGCGAAGATCATCGGTATTCGACGCGCCTTGGCCCAAGCGACGACCCGCGATTCACGTGCTTTGATGATGGCCCGCGTGATGCCTTTGAGCCCGCCAGCTTTCTCGTACGTATCCATGCCGGCGTTATAAATCAGGAAGTCGATACCTTCCAGGAATGCCAAAGCTTTGTCCGTCTCCTCCAGGTAACGCTCCGGATTCGTAACCAAGGTGGCGAGGTGCCGCTTCGGATCGGTAGGTTCCCACGCATCGTACGAATTGACGCTGACGTCGGCCAAGCGCACGCGCGGCTGCGCCTGCAAGATGTCGAAGGTACCGCCGCCGAAATGGGCATCCAAATCCAATAGGCCCACGATCTTGACTTTCTTTAACGCGACCTGAGCGGCCAAGGCCAATCCGTTCAGGGTGCAGAAGCCCTGCCCCGAATCCTTCCGGGCGTGATGCAATCCGCTTGAAAGGCTGCCCGATCGACCCGTCAGCAAGGCTTCTGCGACCGCATCGCGCATCCCACCCGTGGACGCTAAGATGCTCGCCAATAAAGGCTCCGACCAGGGACCGACTTCGAGGAAGCCTTTCTTATCTTCGAAGACGGTCTTCAGGTATTCCTTGCCATGGATGACGCTTAATTCTTTCCGGGTCGCTGGCTTGGGCGCTTCTAATAAGACCTTACCAGCCTTACCGGCTTCGATCAGCTTCGCGACCAGCAGAGATTTGGTCACGGTCTCCCGGGTGCTTTTCACGACGTACGTAGAGTCGTAATAGACTTTTAAAGGTGTTTTTTCGCCAAGTTTCCGGGGCATCTAAGTCTTATACAATACTTCATATAAGAGTCAAACTGACCCCTGTCATAGCGATAACCCCCTACCGAACCGGCCTAATCCTTGGCCTGCCGGACAAGCCTTCGCAGGATGACGGCGGCTTCATCCTGACCAGACGGGAAGAAAAATATGACGTCACCTCCGGTATCCCGGTCGATCTCGATGGCATCCGTGTAGACGGTCACATCCAGGACCTTGGTGAGTTTAAAGTTAAAGCTCTTGATACTGCCGGTGAAGATGACGCGCTTGGACGTGAACACGAGGGTGCCAGTATCGACCTTCTCGAGACGCTGTTCGGTCTGGCGCTCGACATCATAGGAACCCGTTCGATAACGCAAGGGTCCCCAAATCTTGATGCTGGTACCGAATCCGCCGTAACTGCGACGTGTAGTCACCCGCCGATTGAGGCCGAGCGCAACCTGCTGCGTCCAGAAACAACCTTCGTTCCCTAGGTCTAATTCGCAAGGAACCTCCCGCAGGGGCGTACGGCAAAGGGCCCATAGTCGCTGCGCGCTCTCGATTCGGGTCTGGGATTCCTCATCAAGGTGAAGATTGATGTCCATCTGCTTGATCACATCCATGAAGGCCGCAAAAGCCGCGGGATCCATCACCTCGCCGCCATCTTCCTGTTGCATTAACGTTTTTAAGAGTTGGTCGAAATAAGACCGGAAGGCTTCCCCCATGGTCTCCTTAATCTTTACGTCTGAAAGGGGGACCTCCTTGCCAAGTAGATCGATTTGTTCCCTTTTCAGCTGAGGCGGGATATCACGCAAAAAAACCGTGAGCATGCCGATGCGGCAATAACGGGCAAAGGCTTCGCCATGGAGCGCCTCTGCCGCCGGCGCATCCAGTCCGAAACTACGGGCAAGGTTGCCGAGATCCGCCTTTTCCAGCGGATCGAAATAACGGTCGGAAAGGTAGGACTCAAAGGCCTGGCGATACCACTTGATGAGGTCATCCCGACAACGTTTACGCACATCATAGCCGAGCTTCTCGCCCAGCGCTAGCCAGTCATCATCCGAAATCAGGCACTGCGCCGGCATCTTCGAAAGTTCATCCCAGACTGCCAGAAGTCCGGCCTGATAACTCTGCCGCCCCAACATACTGTCCAAAAGATTGGCTCCCTTCTCGGCGGGACGTGGAAACGGCAGAACTCGGACGGGGTCAGGTAGGACAGCTAAGGTCAGCCATCCCGCCATCCCGGGTTTCCAATAATTATCGGACGGTAGCAATGCGCCCGAAGCCATCTTGGCCCGGACCTCATCCAAGGCCCAGGCACCGATTTCGACGCCGGCCCGGGCGATATGGATGAGTTCGGATGACATCGAATTATTTGATTCTAACCAGGATGGCTTCGCTGACCTTGGCTCCTAGGAAATCGTAGCCCTCGCCATTGAAGTGGACGTCGTTCGGATTCTGGAGCTTGGCGAGGTGCGGCGTGATAGCGGCAAACAGGTCATCCGTGGGTATGCCGTGCTTCGACATAATCTCGGCCGCGATTTTATTCTTATCCACAATCGAAGCCGCCGTCTGCTTCTGGGCTGGATTATCCGGGATCGGCGTGGTGCTCGCCCAGATGATCTTGGCTCCGGTTTTTTGAAGCCGTTCGACGATCTCCTCCAAGCGTTTGGCATAATCCGCCGCCGGGGTTGCCCGATCATGGATACCGAAATTGAAATGAATGACATCCCACTTCCCTTCGCCGAGCCAAGCATCGAGATTCTTCAGTCCCGAGGTAGTCGCTCCGCAATTCGCTGGCGCCCGATGGACATTCGCTTTGCCAGCTAAGACGGCTCGCACGGGTTGCGTATACCCCCGCGAAACCGAATCACCTATAAGCAGGATACGTGGAAGTTTCGGGTCATCCTTCACGAAGTCCCAAGCATTCGATTTCCCGGCGATTTTATCCCGCTTATGCAGCGGGAGGTAGAAACTGCCCAGCTGTTGCTGCAGCACTTTCTCCCATGCCTGCTCTTCCGGCGAAAGTTTATCAACCCACGTCTGATAACGGGCATCGACCAAGGTATCCTGCGCGGCCTTTTTCGCCGCTGCTTCCTTGGCGTTCGTCGGCTCCCCTTTCGGCGGCTCCGCGGCGACCAAGGCGAAAGCGAGACTCAGCAAAGCGAACAGGTTCTTCATGGAGGTATACACCGATGCATACCAGCCCACTAAGAACCTTCAAGCCGTCACTGCCGCCAAAGCCTGCGAAAGCAGTCGGCGACGATGCGCATAGGTGCGCCGAGCCGCTTCAATCGAAGCTGCCTGCAGAGTAGCCACACCCTCAGGCCCATTGGCCGCCTGGACGAACTCAGCATCCGCCTCCGCCCACAGGCAGGCCGTGGGGCCGTCAATCTCTGGATGAAACTGCATCCCAAAAGACCGGCCGAGCTGGAACATTTGCACGGGGCAGATCTTGGTCGAAGCAAGCAGGCTGGCGCCGCGCGGAAGTTCGCAGGCATCACCATGCCAATGCAAAACCTCGATGCTAGCGGGCAGACCGCAGGTGATCTTATCCGTGCCGACGAAATCCAGCCGCCCCCAGCCGACCTCGCGGAGCCGACGTCCATCCACATCGATCATCGGGCTCACCTTCGCTCCGGCCGCATGCGCGATGAGCTGCATGCCGAGACAAACTCCGACGCAAGGCCAGTCCTTAGCTAGTCGCGAGCGTAATAATTCTACGACGGGTGCGAGCCACGGAAACTCTGCTTTCCCGATATCAGCGACTCCCATCGGCCCACCCATGACGATAAGAATATCTTTTGCCCCGAGATTTTCCGGTAGCGCGGCCCCTCGGAACGCCTCGATGCTGTCGACCTGATATCCTGCCGCCGTCAGCAAATCGCCTAACATGCCGGGGCCTTCATGGGCGATATTGGTCAGGCAAACGGCGCGCGGCATCTTGGCCGAAAATGTCCTAGGAGGGCGCAAACCTTGCAAGTCCGCAGGAACTACCGATTCATTTTGGCGAATTTCAGACAGCTCCGTCGACCTTACTTACTCACGCCGCTCATGGGATACTCGGTCACCGCCTTCCAAGCGATATCCTGCAAGATACGATTCAGTTTTTCAGCCTCAGGTTGTTTCGCCAAGCTGGCCGGCACGGGCAGCCCCTTTGGGTTGCGCTTATAGATGACGGCAAAATGGCAATAGGCCGCCAAGATCCGAATCTGAACCTGCGGATGACCCAACGCGTCGGTGAAAAGTTCGCTCTGCTTGGCCACGCCCGGCACCTCGCCTTTGATGACCAGGTCGCGTAAGGCCAACACGGCCACACCACAGGGTACGATGACGATCTTCGCCTCGGGTATTTTCTTATTTAATTCGCCGATGTGATCTTCGAATAATTTGAAATAAGGTTCATTGATTTTCTTGAGTTCCGCCAAGGTCTTGGTGTCCCTGTCGACCGCGATAGTCTTGATTCTTTTGAGCCAGAGTTCGGCATCGTCGAACGGCACCCAATTCTGCTGCAGGGTGAATCGAATCTTGGGATTATGCGCCAAACCAAGTTTGACGAAATTCACGATGCCATCATCCGGCAGGAAAGTCGGCGCCATGGTGAAGAGCTCTGCGGTACCGGCCTCCAAGATCGGCTTAGCCTTGTTCTTCCCTTCTGGCAGATTCCAATGCTGGATGACCTGAGAACCGCCAATCGACGAAATCGCCAGCTGCTTATGTCCCTCGATCTTCGCGGCCTTGGCCATCTCCTCCACCAAGGGCGGCATCCAAACGTGGAAACTGTGTCCGGCACTTAAGACCTTAAGTCCAGCCGGGGGTGCCGCTTCCTCCGCCGCCAACAAGGGGGCTACCAGGGAGAGGCAGGCTAATAGGATCGGGGGTAAGCGCATTCGGCCATGCTTTCCTCTTGCCCAGCCCAGTCAACCCTTCGTCATTTTCTGCTTATTTCCTAACAAAAAGGCGTTAAATCTGCTGTTCGACTCGGCCGAAGTTCGTCCTATTAGCAAAGTTAATGTCTCACTTGGGTTTACCCATCGGGCCTTAGTTCTTGAAGAATAACAGCCCAAACGGTCCATCGCCTCCGCGCAAACCGCCCAAAGACGCCCGATTATATTTATGACTTAATAAAGGCATAAAGTGGGCATCAACGAGATACGAAGAGGATTATATCTTTGATAGACGCGACGTCTAAGGAGCCGAATATCTCCCTGCATCATGAAAAAGAAACGTAAATCCAACGAGCCTCTCAGCCAAAATCGCAACCTACTCCGGTGGGTCGAAAAAATGGCCGACCTTTGCCAGCCTGCGCAAATTCACTGGGTCGATGGCAGCCAAGCGGAATATGACCAATTATGCGCCCAGATGGTCGAACAGGGTACTCTCACGAAGCTTAACGAAAAGCTCTGGCCCGGATGCTTCTACGCCCGCTCCGACGCTTCGGATGTCGCCCGCGTCGAAGATCGCACGTTCATCTGCTCTCAATCCCGGGAAGCCGCCGGCCCCAACAACAACTGGGAAAATCCTTTTGAGATGCGCCGTAAGCTACGCGGGCTTTTCACTGGCTGCATGGCCGGCCGCACGATGTACGTCCTGCCTTTCAGCATGGGTCCCGTCGGCTCGCCGATGGCGCAATTGGGCGTCGAGCTGACCGACTCTCCTTATGTGGTCATCAATATGCGCATCATGGCCCGGATTGGCCTGCCGGTTTACGCTGAGATCGATCGCGGCCAGCAACGCGTAGTGCCGTGCCTCCACTCCGTCGGTGCTCCACTGCGCAAAGGACAGAAGGATGTGGCCTGGCCCTGTAATAAGGAAAAATATATCGTCCATTTCCCGGAGTCTCGCGAAATCTGGAGCTTTGGTTCCGGCTACGGTGGCAACGCGCTGCTGGGCAAGAAATGCTTCGCCCTGCGCATCGCCTCCAACATGGCCCGCGACGATGGTTGGATGGCCGAGCACATGCTCATCCTCGGCGTCGAAGACCCCCAAGGGGAGAAGACCTACGTGGCCGCGGCTTTCCCGAGCGCCTGCGGTAAGACGAATTTCGCCATGCTGGTCCCGCCACCTTCCGTTCAAGCCCAAGGCTGGAAGGTGACAACACTCGGCGATGATATCGCCTGGATCAAACCCAGCGCCGATGGCCGTTTGCATGCGATCAATCCCGAAGCGGGCTTCTTCGGCGTTGCCCCCGGAACGTCGAAATCGACCAACCCGAACGCGATGGCGACGCTTGCGCGTAATACGATCTTTACCAATGTCGCCCTGACTCCCGAAGGGGGCGTCTGGTGGGAAGGGATGACCGAAACGCCTCCGCCCCATCTCACCGATTGGCAAGGGCAACCGTGGACGCCAGCGATCGCCAAAGCTACGGGCGCCAAGGCCGCACATCCGAATTCCCGCTTCACCGCTCCGGCCTCGCAATGTCCGACGATCGACCCGGATTGGGAAAGTCCCACGGGCGTCCCGATCAGCGCCATCATTTTCGGCGGTCGCCGCGCCACGACCATCCCGCTCGTCTATCAAGCCTTCAACTGGAGCTCGGGCGTCTACATCGGCGCCACGATGGGCAGCGAGATGACCGCGGCCGCCGCCGGGACGATCGGCAAGGTACGCCGCGACCCGATGGCAATGCTACCCTTCTGCGGCTACCACATGGGTGATTACTTCCGCCACTGGATCTCGATGCAGAAAAAAATCTCCGAGACCCCACGCATCTTCCACGTCAACTGGTTCCGCAAAGACGCCGATGGAAAATTCATTTGGCCCGGCTTCAGCGACAATATGCGCATCCTCAAATGGATCGTCGCCCGCGCCCGCGTGCGCGCGCTGGCACGCGAAACTCCGATCGGTTGGATGCCCCGCTACGAAGACATTGATTGGACGGGGCTCGACTTTTCTCGCGAAAAATTCGAAGAGCTGCAGGCTTTCGACCGCACGGCTTGGCGCGCCGAGGTGATGGCGCATGAAGAACTTTTCCTCGACCTTCACGACCGCCTCCCCAAGGAACTTATCTACGAACGCGAACTGCTCATCTGCAGGATGTGACCCCCGTGACCCCGACCCCCTCCCTCTGGCGCCTGTTACTTCTGTCCCTGCTGATGATCTTCGGCGGGGGTCTGGCCTGTCATCTGCTCCAGAGCGACGGCGGACGCGTCGAAGTCACGGGCTTGCGCCTCGACACTGTCAATGGCCAGTGGGTCACGGCGGATCTCTTTCGTCCAGTCGCCGCCACGCGCGAACACCCCGCCCCGGCGGTACTCATCTGCCCTGGCTTCGAACGCAGCAAGGAGACCATGGCCTCCTTCTCCATGGAGCTGGCCCGTCGCGGCTTCGTGGTGATTACGATCGACCCTTATAATCAAGGTGCCTCCAGCGCGACGATGGAGCGTCGTTCAGCAACCAAGGAAGGCTACGGACTCGTCGCCATGGCCGAATACGTCCACGGCAAGACCGGACCCGATTTCATTGACCGTACCCGCGTCGGCGCCTTCGGCTACTCCGCCGGCGGCAATGCGGTCCTGCAGACGGCTTCCCAATTCGGCTCCCGCCAGGCTACGGCCCTCCGCCGCGCGACGCGCCTCGATTCGGAGAAAGGCCGCACGGTGACAGATAACGAGATCGCCACCGCACGACGCGAAAATCTGCTCACGTCCATCTTCGTTGGCGGCTACGTGCTCACGATGAACGAAGAGGTCTTTGCCCCGCTCGACGCCAACGTGGGCATGGATTACGCCCGCTCCGATGAAGGCGCGTTCCGTAACGTCGCCGGCAGCGCCGACATGCGCACGGCGGCGGAATCGCTGGCGCTCGTCAACTCCACCCGACCCGCCGAGATCAAGCTGAAGACGATCGAAATTGGGCGCGCTTACGGAGACGCCGACGCCCGCACGTATCGCATCGTCCATAACACTCCTGGCATCCACCCGTTACTCCCCTACGACGATCGCTTCGTTGCGAATGTCTTGGATTTCTTTGACCGCACCCTGCACGCACCGTCGCCGTTGCCGGCCGTAGACCAACGCTGGAAATTCCGCGAAACCGCCACCGCGATGAGCCTCGTCGGCGGCCTCCTCTTCGTGATTCCTTGCGCCGCCTTGCTCCTACGTCTGCCGTTCTTTGCGTCGGTCCGCCAACCAACGCCTCCCGCTCTCCCTGCGCCCACCCCCGCAGGCCGCAAGCTCGCGTGGTGCTTGTTCTTCTTCGGTGCCTTGGTGGCTGCGGGCCTGTTCATGCCGCTCGCCAAGGCGACGCTCACGGTCTTCCCCGAAGCGAGTTCGGTGAAGCAGACCTGGTGGTTCCCGCAACGGATCAATAACGCCCTGCTGCTCTGGGCACTGGCCAACGGCACAATCGCGCTGACTTTATTCTGGGGCGCCTACCGCCTCTATGGCCGCCACCACGGCGTCACGCCCGCCATGTGGGGACTGAAAATCACCGCCAAAGCCGCCGGCCTCACCGCCCTACTCGCCTTCACCGTCGTCGGATGCTTCTACGCGCTCCTCTTTACTTGTTACACGCTGTTCCATGCTGATTTCCGCTGCCTCTTCGTCGCCGCCTCGACGGCCTTCCCGTCCAAGATGCTCATCGTCGCGCTAGAATACGTTCCGCTGTTCTTCGTCTTCTATTTCGCCAATTCGCTCCGCGTAAATGGAGGCACACGCCGTGAAGGCGTCCCTGCCTGGCGCTCCGGAATCTACAATGCTTTCGGTAACACGCTCGGCCTCATTCTGGTGCTCTCGCTTCAATACCTCCACCTCGGGGCCACCGAGCAGCCTTTCTGGACCGACGGCTGGCTCTACGTGAACCTCCTCTTCGGAGTGATCCCGATGATGTTTCTACTGCCCTGGCTGCACCGCATTTTCTTCGAACTCAGCGGACAGACATGGTTAGGCCCGCTCATCACCTGCCCGCTGTTCGTGATGATGATGCTGACCAGTAACGTCTGCTATATCCCTCTGAAGTAAGTCGCCTTACTTGCTGGAGCGATAAGGCCCAGCCGGGAGGCCGTCCTTGCCCGCAGAGAAGACGCAAACTTCCGGGAAATCGGCCCAAGCATAACGGACCTCCTTGGGCTCCTTGACGCCGACCGCGCTGACGGTGACTTGAACGCCATCAGCCATGGCCTGAGCGAAGGCCCACTTGCCGTCACCGGCGAGGAGACCGAAACCCTTGCCTTCGCCCTTGAGAAGCACCGGACGATCGTAGGTGAGCATCCAGACGTCACCCTTGCGCTCGGCCTTGGTCACGCGAGGAGCTTCGCCGTCCGAGCGGGTCTTGTAAACGCGCTGTAACGCGACGGCGGCAAGGCGCTCGCCGATAGGTAGCTTGTCCTTAGGATGGATGTTCAACTCTTCACCGAGATCAATGTTCACGCTCTGCATGGCTCCCGGAACGTTGTCGGCGATCCACTCCATGGATTCACGGATCTTCGGCCAGGTGGCATCATTAACCGCCAACTCCGGATGACGGACATGGAAACGAGGAAGCTGGACGATGATAAAGGGGAATTCCTTACCCCAGGCCTTGTGCCATGACTTGATCATGGAGCCGAGAACCCACTTGTAGGCCTCAGGCTGGCCGGCGTTGGATTCACCCTGATACCAGATGGCGCCGCGCACGGAATAGCCAACCAGCGGCGCAACCATGCCGTTCCAGTTCATGTGGGGACCGTTGGACCAGACCGGCGCGAGCTTGCCGACATCCTGCTTCAGCTTGGCGAGGATAGCCTTGTCCTTCTCAACCTTAATGCGTGCCGCAAGCTTCTCGAGGGCGACGGCGCGTGCCTTGATGGCGGCGGCTTCATTCGCGTCGAAATCCTTGGCGTCGGCGACGTCGGCATACATGCCCTTCGGACCCCAAGCCTCGGCGCGGGTGCCACCAATGGAACTATGGATGATGCCGACCGGCTGCTTGAGGTTGGCACGCAGTTCGCGACCGAAATAGAAACCAGTAGCAGTGAAGGACTCGACGGTGTCCGGAGCGGCAAGTTTCCAGGAGCCCTGCACGTCGTCTGCCGGCTCGGCCTTTGGCGTATGTGAGACAGTGAAGACGCGCAGGCCGGCGTCGGCGGGCCGAGACTTAGACTCCTCGGCGGTGGTGGTATTCTTGACCATCCACTCCATGTTCGACTGGCCGGAACCAATCCAGACCTCGCCGATGATCACGTCATGCGCGGTGAAGGTCTCCTCGCCCGAGCTGACGACAAGGTCTTTGCCCTGCTCGGTCGGCTTGAGGCCGGCGAGGGTGGCGCTCCACTTGCCATCGTTACCGGCGGTGGCCGACGCTTCGACGGAACCTAGCTTAACGTTCACCTTCGCACCGGGGTGCGCCATACCGAAGACGGCGGCATCACCGGCCTGCAGGACGGCATGATCGGAGAAAAGGGTAATCAGCTTCAGTTCTCCGGCGGAAACGAGCGCAGAGCAGCAAAGCACGAGGGCAGCGAGGCGGGGTAGCATGCCCATAGGACACGAGATTTGCCCTCAGGTTGCCAAGCCCTAAGAATACGCAGACCACCCATCCGTAATCATCTTAAATTCGCTCGTTATCGGCCGTAACGAGACAAAGTCGGCGTGACTG
>CAILOT010000017.1:0-8377 GCA_903835965.1 uncultured Opitutia bacterium | reverse complement strand
TGGGCCAGGCCAGCGACCGAAATCGTCAGCCTCCAACCGCGCCCCGGCCATTCGGTGGCCACAAAGCGCGGGCCGCTCGTTTGTCCGATCAACGGACACTGTGGCCAAAGTGAGGCGATGTGACTATCATCGCCCAAACCGAGCACACAGAGGTCATAGGCCTTGCGCGGCGAACGCTGCGACCAATCCGCCTCATAAGCCGCCGCCGCGGCGGCCGGCGCAAGTGCAACCGGCCAAGGGAAACGACGCTCCGACGGAACACCAAGCGCATCCAACAGACCACGAATGGCGTGCCCGAAATTAGAATCATCCGAGGCCAGGGGAACGCAGCGCTCATCGCTGACGTGCCAGTCGACGTTCTTGAGCGTCAGTGCGGTCAGGGCCTGGGTGGCCACAGCCCAAGCATAGAAAGCCTTGGGCGTGGAGCCGCCGCTCAAGGCGACGCTGGCCGGGCCCTTCTCGGCCAAGGCATTGATCCGGGCGGCCAGCTCGGCGAAGGATTCATCGCGGGTAAGGACTTGCACCGTTCCAGCGGAGGTGAGCAGCGATGACATAGGTAGAAATTGAGGCAGGAAAGGAACCGAGGCAACTTTGCATCTCTTGCATCTAGAGGTAGGGGCGCCACTGCGTGGCGTCCGTTCGCCGTGCGAGATGCAATGAGACGAGTAAGCTATCCCGATCCTACAAATTCTGTTCGCCCACGGACGCGACGCAGTCGCGCCCTCCTTGCCTTGTGGTAGGGCTGACCACCCTTGGTCAGCCGCGGTTGAGCGAGGCCGCTCAACCCTACCTAAGATGCAACTAGGTCAGCACGCAGTGCTGTCCCTACCTCAAGACAAGAGCCGGCTACCCATCGCGTCCACCTTTGCACTTTTGCACCTTTGCAGCTTCATCACGATGCATCCCGTTCGCCGAATGGTGAACGCAAGGCAGGGGCGAGGCTACGCCGCGCCCATGCGTCAACAGGGCATGACGTAGTCCTGCCCCTACCCTCGGCCACCCTGCGGCGGCCGGATAGGGCTGACCACCCTTGGTCAGCCGCGGTTGAGCGAGGCCGCTCAACCCTACCTCAAGCATCTTTAGGTAGGGGCGCCACTGCGTGGCGTCCGTTCGTCGTGCGAGATGCAATGAGACGAGCAAGCTATCCCGATCCTACAAATTCTGTTCGCCCACGGACGCGACGCAGTCGCGCCCCTACCACATAACCTCCAACACACAGGGCGTCCTTTCGGACGCCCTTTTCTTTACCCAACTCCCTGATGCTTACTGGCAGGCCTCGCAGGTCCCGCCGTTACGCATGGCTTCAATCGAGCAGGCATTCTTTTCTGCGTCGGTGAAGGTAGTCTTCTCGACCTTCTTCTCCGCTTTCTCGACCGTAGCTTTCTCGATGTTCGAAGCACCCAAGGTACGAAGGTAATAGGTGGTCTTCAAACCGGTGCGCCACGCATACTGATACATGTGCGAGAGGACTTTGAGGTCGGGCTTGGGCAGGAAGAGATTCAAGGACTGTGCCTGGTCGATCCACTTTTGGCGACGAGCCGCCGCGTCGATCAGCCACTTGTAATCGATACCGAAAGCGGTGAGGTATTTATCCTTCAAGACCTGCGGAATTTCAGGGATATCCTTGAGCTCGCCATCGAAGTATTTGAGCTGCTGCATCATCTCCTTGTTCCAGAGACCCAATTTCTTGAGATCGCGGACGAGACTGCCGTTCAGTTCGGTGAACTCACCCGAGAGATTGCTCTTCACGAAGAGATTCTTGTAGGTCGGCTCGATGCACGGTGAGCTGCCCACGATGTTCGAGATCGTCGCAGTCGGTGCGATGGCAAGGACGTTGGAATTGCGCATGCCGTATTTCGCGATCTTGGCTCGGACTGGCGCCCAGTCCATGAGGCCACCGCGCTTGACCTCGATCGGCTCGCCGCGCTCGTTCTCGAGCAAGTCGACGGTATCCTGAGGTAATAGGCCGCGATCCCACTTCGAACCCTTGTAAGTGCTGTAGGTGCCGCGTTCAGCCGCCAAATCCGCCGAAGCGTTGTAAGCGTAATATGCCACGGCTTCCATAATCTCGTCATTGAACTCGACCGCCGCTTCCGAGGCGAAGGAGATGTTCCGGCGATAGAGGCTGTCTTGCAGGCCCATGACTCCCATGCCGATCGGACGGTGGCGCAGGTTCGAAATCTCGGCGGCCTTCGTCGGATAATAATTGATGTCGATCACGTTATCGAGCGCCCGCACCGCGACCGTCACCGTCTCGCGAATCATGTCGTGGTCGATGGTGCCATCCGCCTTGAGGTGCGAATCAAGCACGACCGAGCCGAGATTACATACGGCCGTCTCCTCCGCGCTGGTGTTCAGGGTGATTTCGGTGCAAAGGTTGGACGAATGGATCACGCCGGCGTGATCCTGCGGCGAACGGATGTTACAGGGGTCCTTAAAGGTGATCCAAGGGTGGCCGGTCTCGAAAATCATCCCGAGCATCTTCTTCCACAGTTCGATGGCGGGCATTTCCTTGCCGAAGATCTTTCCTTCTTTGGCCATCTGCTCATAGGCCACGTAGCGACGCTCGAAGTTGGCTCCGAAAGTCTCGTGCAAGTCGGGCACTTCGTTGGACATGAAGAGCGTCCAATTCTGGCGCGACTTGAGGCGCTTCATGAACAGGTCGGGAATCCAATTCGCCGTATTCATGTCGTGCGTGCGGCGACGGTCGTCGCCGGTATTTTTACGCAACTCGACGAAGTCTTCGATATCGTTGTGCCAGGTCTCGAGGTAGGCGCAGCCGGAACCGCGACGCTTGCCGCCTTGGTTGACCGCGACCAATTGGTCGTTGTGCAACTTAAGGAAAGGAATGACACCCTGGGATTCGCCGTTGGTCCCCTTGATGTGCGAGCCCGTGCCGCGCACCGAGGTCCAGGAACCACCGAGGCCGCCCGCCCACTTGGAAAGGAAGGCGTTTTCGGCGATACCGCGGATCATGATCGATTCAATCGTGTCGTTGACCTGATAAAGGTAACAGGAAGACAGCTGGCTGTGCAGCGTGCCGGCGTTGAACAAGGTCGGGGTCGAGCTGCAGAACCGGCGCGACTTGTAGAGGGCATGCAGGCGGATCACCCAGCCTTCGCGGTTCGTCTCTTCCTTCAGGAAAAGGCCCATGGCGACGCGCATCCAGAAGAACTGCGGGGTCTCCAGGCGGCGAGCCGGCTTCACCGTCTTATCAATGATAAGATAACGATCGTACATCGTCTGCACGCCCAGGAGTTCGAACTCCATGTCGGCGGCGGGGTCGAGGGCTTCGGCTAATTTCGCCAGGTCGTACTTGCGCAGGTCGGGCGAGAGGCGTCCGATGGCGATGCCCCGTTCGACGTAGGCGGCGAACTGTGCGCGGTGGAATTCGCGGAGCTTGGTCACGCCGTCGCGGGTGATGCTCCAGCCGAGCACTTCTTCGTAGATATAGGTCAGGCTGATCCGCGCGGCGAACTTCGCGAAATCGGCGTCGCTCTCGACGAGGCTCTTGGCGTTCAACTCAATCGACTTACGCAGGTCGGATTCGCTGATCTCGTTGAAGATACCGCGGCGCAATTCGGCTTCGATCTCGTCGGTCGGCTTGGTGAGTTCGAGACCGGCGGCGGCGAAGGCGATTCGCTTGCGCAGGTCTTCTCCGTTCCACAGGAAAGTCGAACCATCGGGGCTCTTGACCAAGATCAACGACTCCTGACGGTCGTCGACGACCGGCGGCAGCGTGGCTTCTTCTTCGCGCTTCCGCGAACGGAACGCCCGGTAAAGGATATAGGATTGGGCGACTTTATAGTGACCCTGCCGCATCAGTTCCTCCTGCACGAGGTCCTGGACTTCTTCGATGCCGATGATGCTCTGGCCGAGGTCGACGATGCGACGTGTCACGCCGGCCGCGACGCGCTCCGAGGGAGCGCCGTCAAGTTCGAGTGACAAGAATGCGTTGCGCACCGCGATTTCGATTTTGTCCTGCTTCCACGGCACAAGCTGTCCGTTGCGGCGCATGAGGCGCGTGATCACTTCAGGGACGACCACCAACGAGGGGCGGGAATCGAAAGAGAAATTTAGGCTCTTGGCCACGTCGTGACGATTGTGACGCACCAAGGCTTCTTCGATGGCCTGGATGACTTGCATCTCGGAAACCTGGACGCCGGAATGCGCGAGGTGGAGGGAGACGTCACAAGCGACGGCGGCGACGAATTCACGGTTCGAAGCCGTGAAGATTTCGGCGACTTGGCGGGAGACCAAAAGATCGGTCAAGGCGCCACCGACGATATCGGCGATATCGGCTGGGCCGAGATTCGCCTGCTCAGGCACGGCGGCACCCGTCGGCGAAGTCGGCAAGGACTCGCGCCAATTGAAACGAGGCTTGGCCTCGGCCGGCGTGCGTACGGCGTTCTTGAGGGCGATGTCGGAATGGAAAAAAGGAAGTTCAGGCTTCATGATGGGTGAAAGGTTTTAAAAGGTTGGATGCGGAGAGGATGAAAGATGGAGAGAGATCGCGCTGGCGTAGGCCGGCGCGAAGAAAGTTATGGTCGAGAGGATGGAGGGGTAAGAACAGGAAACATGCCAAATAAGCGCCGACGGGGGTGACGCTGATATTTGGCCACAAGTCGCTTAAAGTTCGTCGTCGTTGACGACTTCGAGGGCGCCTTGTTTTTGATATTCGGTCACGCGGCCTTCGAAGAAGTTTTGCTCCTTCTTGAGGTCCATCATTTCCGAAAGCCAGGGGAAGGGATTGACGACGTCGGTCGTCAGCGGATCGAGGCCGCAATTACGCAGGCGTCGGTCAGCGATGAAATCGATGTATTGCTCGAACTCTTTCGAGGAGAGGCCGATGCCGTTGACGGGCAAGCAATCCCGGATGAATTCTTTTTCCAAGGTCACGGCGGTCACCATGAGTTGGCGTAATTCCTCCTTGAAGGCTGGCGTCCAGATGTCGGGATTTTCCTTCACGAGCTCGAGGAGCAAGTTGCGGAAGAGGTCGATGTGATTCGATTCGTCGCGCAAGGTGTAGCGGAACATCTGCCCGATGCCGGGGAATTTATTTTGGCGGTAAAGCGAAAGCACCATGCCGAAGAGGCCGTAGAACTGGGTACCGTCCATGCACTGCCCGAACAGGAAGATATTATGCGCTAGCGCCTGCTTGTCTTCGAGCTTGGTGAGGTCGAGCTTGCGACGCAGCGCGCGCGAATTGCTGACGACGAAATTGGCTTTCTTCTCGATGGTCGGAATATCTTCGAACATCGCTTCGCACTCGTGCGGATTGATGCCCAAGGACGAGATCATGTAGACCAGTGAATCGGCGTGGATATTTTCTTCGTGGGCGTGGCGTCCGAGCACGAGCTTGAGTTCAGGAGCCGTGACGACTTCGCGCACGACGTGAATGATATTGTCGCCCACGATGCCTTCGGCGGCGGAAAAATAACCAATCGCCATCTTCACAATCCACCGGTCGATCTCGGTGATTTGTCCCGTCTGGTCGCGCCACTGTTCGCAGTCTTTCTGCATGGGGATATCCTCTGGCTCCCAGTGGTTATTCTTCATCGTCTTATACAGGTCGTACGCCCACTGATATTTGAGCGGGAGGATGTTGAAGAACATCGATTCGCGACCGTTGATGACGCGCTTATTGGCAAAGGCTTCTTCGGCTTTGGTTTTGTCTAAAATGAAGGTTTTAGGGCCTACTTTGATCGTAATGGTTTCCATGGGCTGGAGAGTGGAGAAAAGGGTCTGTTTAGTGGCCTGAAGAGGCCGCTACGGGAGTGGTATGGGTTGAAATTACTACTAGATATGTGGTCTGCAATTTTATTTCACCACTACATGTAGTGTTTTTGTGCAAGCCACTGGTAACTCGTCACTTCGGTAAAAAACTTTATTCACAATTGGGGTTTTTGACGGGTTTTTTAATAAGGAGAAGACCCTAAGGCGATTTCGGACAAAACAGCCCCCGGACGAGGTAAGCAAATGCCACTTGTTGGTGTTGCTCACGCTGTTCACCTGCGGGTGAGGAGGCCAGAGATTGCGGCCAAGCCCGGACCCCCTCAAATTACGGCCATGACCCCCGGCCCAGCTGCTAAGACTTTACCCGAAAAAGACCGCCCTAGCCTGCTCGCGGCCAGCTGGACTCCCGAAGCCCTCGTGGAACGAGGATGGAAAGGATCCGGTAAGGCTACATGGCGCGTGATCGCGACTACCTGGCACGGCGTCCGAGATAATCGCCTGCCCCAGCAAGCCGCCGCACTTACTTATTATACGTTGATGTCCCTGGGGCCTTTGCTCGCCCTCGCGCTGACTGTCTCTGGATACATTTTATCGCGCTCCAGCAGCCACGCGGATAATCCGGCCAAGCAGGCGATCGTCGCCGCGGTCGAATACATCGCGCCTCAGGTCGTGGCGCAGGCAGCGGAACAAGGCCGGACGGCGACCTTGCTTGAAATCAACAAAGACTTGGACGGCTTGGTGGATCGCTTGCTGGCGAATGCGGCCAGCGGGCAAGCCGGCATCATCGGCCTGCTCCTAATCATCGGGTTGGCGGTGCTCATGCTCAGTCGCGTCGAAGATGCGCTCAATGGCATCTGGGGCGTAAAGTTCGGGCGCAGCTGGCGCGACCGTTTCGCCAACTACCTGCTCTTCCTTATTCTATTTTTCTTAGTGGGCGCGACCACGCTCACCATGATGTCCGCGGCCTCAATCGCCTCGGCCGTCGGCCAGGGAACATCATCGTTAACTTCCTTCTTCAATAAGATACCGGGCGGCGAAGGCCTGCTTGAATTCATCAATGGCAGCGGGCCTTTGCTCGTCTCCATCGTCTTACTGGCTTTGGCTTTCGCCTCGTTCAACCGGATGATGCCTAACGTCCGCGTCCGCTGGTCGGCCGCCTTCATCGGCGGGTTATCCGTCGCGCTGCTCATCGCGATTAATCACCGCCTCGCTGCACTCTACGTGGGCAAAGTCACCCAATTCCAAAGCCTTTACGGCGAACTCAGCATCGTGCTCGTGCTGATGTTCGGCTCTTACCTGACTTGGTTGTTCATCTTGATTGGCGGACAAGTAGCCTACGCTTTCCAAAACCGGCGCGCGCTGGCCCGGCACAAAGCCTGGGAAGGTTTAAGCCATCGGGCTCGTCGCACGCTCGCTTTCGTCTGCGCGGCGGAAACGCTCCGACGTTATAGCGCCGGACGCCCAGGACCGACGGCCGACGATATCGCCGACACCGCCAAAGTGCCGGCGACGGTAGCCGAGGGATGTTTGCAGATGTTGCGCGATGCGAACTTGCTGGCAGCCGAAAGCCGGACCGGCGGACACAAACCCGCCCGACCTTTGGAAAAAATGACCGTGGGCGAACTCTGGGCGCTCGTCGATCGACATACCACCAGTAGCAGCGGCGAGCCTGACCTGACCTCAGATCCGGCGGCACGCGAACTCGGTGCGATTGAGATCAATCTGATGCAAAGCGCCGACTCGAAGATGGGCCTCGGGGAACTCGCTGCCCGCACTTAATTCCTGTATGGTCAACAAGGGTAATCCGCTGGGAATAAGAGGATTATTTACCCTGAAATACCGCCCTACCCTGGATACACATCTTTACGCCAGCGCACTCCGCTTTACTTTCGCCTTCGGCCTTTTCTTCATTTCGCTCGATCTCTCTTGCTCTGCTGCCTCGACGCTCACGGTGGATGTGGCGGGTCATGCAGAATTCAGTTCCATCAACGCGGCCATCGCGAAGGCCGGCGCTGGCGATACCCTCTTGGTAAAACCTGGCATCTATCGCGAAAGCGTGAAGCCCAAATCGCACCTACGCATCCTTTCGGAGCTGGGCCCGGTACGGACCAGTATCTTCGTCGAACATGGCGGACGCGGGTTATTGATCGATCACGTGGATGATGTGACCATCGAAGGATTCGACATCCATTCCGTACTTGGAGTCGGCAAGCCCGGAGACGGATTGGTGAACATCACGAACAGCACCGACATCACCGTGCGCGACTGTTACATCCACGATGCGCCGAATGATTCGGACTGCGTGAAGGTCTCCGACACACGTCGACTCCTGCTGGAGCGTTGCTGCATCTGGAATCCCGCCAGCCGTGATCAGAGCACGAAAGCCTTCCAGGAAGGCATGGATACCCGAGTGCGGGACTTTGAGATCATCGTGCGCGGTTGCTGGTTCTTCCAGCAGGACAAGATTGGCGACACGCTCATTTACTGCAAAGGCGGCTGTTTTGATATCCTTTGGGAGGATAATATTTTCGGCCCCTCCGCGGGCGAGGGCCATGCGAACGTGCCCGTCCAGTCCGGCCATCAAAACGCGGGCGAGTGGCGCGATTACGTGCCGCCTTATCCTTCGGGACGATTCGTGGTA
>CAILOT010000016.1:0-22954 GCA_903835965.1 uncultured Opitutia bacterium | reverse complement strand
GCCGTCCGGTTATCGTTCGCCGCTTCGGTGGTGGAAGCGAACCAGCGCTCGTCGATGCCGCCACGGTGGAGACCGAAAGCGTAGAGATCATCCGGGTGAAGCTTGAGGCGTTTGCCGGGTTGCAAGAAAGAGCGCGGCACCCAGCAAGGGGCGAGGCGGAGCAGGCCGCCCGTGTGGGCAAGCTCTTTGCGCACCATGGCGGCAACGCCCGTTTTCTTGGTGGTTAAATCTTGGGTAATCTTAGGAGCAGGAATCATGGTGATATGAAGAAGGAAAAGAGTGGGTGAGGGTGAACGGAGGGAGCGGGGAGGTTCGATTTAGGGCAGTCGGCGGGCGGGGGACAAGAATTGAGTGCCAAAGCCTTAGGACTTCAAAAACTGCCAATTAATCGGGACGGTTACCGAGACGCCGTTTTCGCCCACAATCTTGATAAAATCGGCACCGGCCGGGGTAATTGATTGGACCTGCCCAAAAGTCTGCGGCACTGCCGCGGCAGCTTGGATGAGGGGAAGCCGGACTTTCTCGCCTGAAGAGAAAATACGTGTCGTGGGGATGCCGAGGGGTTGGAGGCGATCTTCGCGGGAAACATCGACGCTATCTGAAAAGTGAGAGCAGACTTCTTCGAGACCGAGACGACCCAGATGCCGGTTTTCCCAGGGGTGACCGGAGCGCCCCCCGTTTGAAATCCAAAAAAGTGTCGAGGGAAAGTCAGCGGCGTTCTTGAGCGAAAACCAGACGTATCCGGGAAACGTCACGGCGGTCCACGCGAATGGCTGCACCGCGGTGGCCGGTTCGTTCACGAGCATGATTAAATCATCGAAGCCTTTCCTTGCCGGGTAACGCGTGAGATCGGCGTTAGTGCCGTCTTTGCGCGGAACGTTAGCGAGATTTTTAATCTCAGCTTTGGGCAGCAGCGTACCCGCTTCGCGATTCGCTGCGTTGGAGAATTCCCCCGGGTAGACCGAACCCCACTTAAACGGACTGGTGGCGACTCGAGCCCCACCCTCGGGGACGGAGGAAAGATCAAGCACCGGGTGATTGCCGTAATTCCATCTTCCAATCAGGCCTTCAATGAGATGTTCGGAATAGAGGGCGTGATGTCCGTCGATGAGCGAAAGCGTCTTGGTCACGAGCGCACCGGTGTCGCCGGTCTTTTGGGTCAAGCAAAGCTGTCTCGCAGACTGGGCCTTCAAATGCCAAACGGCATTGGCCGGATCGCCGTGGGGCGGGCCGCTCTTTTGTCCGCCGAAAGGCAGGCAGAGAAAATCACCCCGCAAGTAAAGAAGGAGATTAGGCAAACCAGCCTCGGCTTGGTTCGGCTGCCAGGGTGAAAGGGAGTAGGGGCTAGCCTCGGTGGCGCCCAGGTGGAAGGTGACCGGAGCCATATGGCCGGCGGTCTGGGTCACCGCACAGGTGATCTCCTTTGATTTCAAAACATAACTCGGGGCACCGTGGATGGTTTCCATGAAAGTATGGGGGACGGTTTTTCTGTCGGTTGACCCTCGGACTGTCAACGCCTCGGGCAGGCCCATCGGTCGTTGTCCTCTTGCCTTGGTGGGTGCCGGGTGTTGTTATCATTCTTATGCCGCAACCGTTGCCGATTCTATACATCAAGCCCGAATGCCCATGGTGCGTCAAAGCCCTGGCCTATTTCGCGGAACAAGGCGTCGCGCTGGACGTAAGGGATGTCATCAAGAGCATGCACGACATGCGCCAGATGGTAGCCTTGACCGGCCAGGCCAAGTGCCCGTCGTTCCGTTACGGAGATTTCATCGTCGCCGATTTTGCCGTCGAAGAATTCGTCGCCAAGGCGAAGAAGTTTCCCTCGGTGTGTAAGGATTTAGGCCTCAAGCTCTGAAGCCTTATCCGGAAGGACGGCGGGTAGGTTAAACACCAGAAACTTACCCTTGTCAGCGTAGGGTGTTTACCCTATACGTTTGCTCATGAGGTTAACCCCAACCTTGGTCCTACTGGCGTATTCATTGACGTTCGGTGCCCAACCTAATGTCGTTTTAATCATGTCGGATGACATGGGATGGGCGGATCCCGGATGCTACGGCTCGAAACAGAACAGCACCCCCAACATCGACCAGCTGGCACGTGAAGGAATAAGGTTCACAAGTTTTTATGCGACCCAGGCTGTTTGCACCTCTTCGCGTTGCGCCTTGATGACGGGATGTTACCCGAACCGGCTGGGTTTGGGCGGAACGGCCTTGGGGCCTAATTCAAAGACAGGACTAAACCCGAACGAGCAAACCCTAGGCACGCTTCTTAAGCAGGGGGGCTACCATACCGGCGTCGTGGGCAAGTGGCATTTAGGTGACCAAACAATCTTCCTTCCGCCATCCCATGGGTTCGATGAGTCATTGATCATTCCTTATTCGAACGACATGTGGCCACAGGGATATTTTCCGGGCGACACGAGTCGTCAAAAGAAATACCCCGAGCTCTATTGGTTCGTGAACGGGGAACGCTTTCACGCCGTCAATACCTTCGACGACATGGATACCCTCACGACGATGCAAGGCTTCCGGGCGACGAAGTTCATCCGCGATAACGCTGGCCGCGATAAACCCTTCTTCCTTTATCTGGCGACCTCGATGCCGCACACCCCTTTGGGTGCCTTCAAGGAGTTCAAAGGCAAAGGCCCAACACCTTATGCCGACACCATGGCCGACATCGATCACACCATCGGAGCGGTGTTGCGCGTCCTGAAAGAGAAAAAGATCGAAGATAATACCTTGGTGATCTTCACCAGTGACAATGGGCCTTGGCTCAATTTCGGCCGGCATGCCGGTTCGGCCGGTCCTTTCCGTGAAGGAAAAGGTACGACTTTCGAAGGCGGCGTGAGAGTTCCTTGTATCGTGCGGTGGCCGGGCGTCATCAAGCCGGGCACCACCACCGACGCTTTGGCCGGCAACCTCGATTTCCTACCCACGATCGTCGAAGCCTGTGCCGTGGCAAAACCCAAGCTGGCCATTGATGGGCAATCCTTCCTGTCCGTGCTTAAAGGCGAAGCCAAAGGTGTGCGCGAGGTCTTTGCTTATTTTTACGGTGATAAGCTCGAAGCCGTGCGCAAAGGAAAATGGAAATTACACCTTCCGCATGCATATCGGACCTATGAGAATATGATTCCGGCCGATCACGACGGCAGCCCCGCCCAGACGCATCAGGCTAAGATTGATTTCGCCCTTTATGACCTCGAAGCCGATGCCTCGGAGAAGATCGATGTCGCCGCAGGCCATCCTGATATCGTCAAACTATTGAAAGAGTTGGCCGAGTCAGAACGTCGTAAGCTCGATGAAGGCAAGCGACCGGTCGGTCGGATTTAGAACCTCAGACGACTCCGGCTAGATCGAGAATGCGGTAGGCCATGATACCGAAGCCTACGATGGCTACTGCGAGGCAAAGAAAACGACGGAGCGGCATCTGCGGGATACGCGTCCGTGCGATCAGGGCCAGGACAAGCGCGAGGGACAGGATGACGCTGACTTGCGCGAGTTCGACCCCGAGATTAAAGCCCACGAGAATCTTGATGATGCTCACGCGATCCCAATCCTTCAGTCGATCGGAAACTGCCGCCGCAAAGCCCAATCCGTGAACCAGGCCGAAGGTCGCTGGAATGAGCAGCATCTGACGTTGCGAGGCCTTACCAAGGTAGGCCATCAAGCCGCCCAGCCCGATCGTCAGGGCGATGACCGGCTCAATCCAAGGGCCGACCTGACCAAGATAACCTAAGGCCACGGCCGTCAGGGTGATGCTATGTCCGACGGTAAAAATGAGCGATCGACCCAGCGCTTGGCGGAACGATGCAGCGCCAAGAAACATTGCCATCATGAACAGGCAGTGATCCCACCCGTTCGGAATCACGTGGCCGAAGCCGTCGCCAAGCAATCCGACCAGAAAGGCCTTGACGTGACCATACCATGGAAGGTCATCGGTCTGATCGCTCTTTTCATCACCAATGACGAAATCGCCAGGCTCATCAGGAATCACCGCCATGACTACCTGGTATTCCATGCCGCGCCGAAGATTGGTGAAGACCGTACCCAATTCCGAAGGGAAGAGGATCTCGATCTTATGGGTGTCAGCAGGGATTTGCACTTCCGCCTTAACGTTCATCAGGACCGGGTAGCGATCGGCTTCACCTTGGCGCGTGGATTGGGCTTTGACTTCGGCGGCGGAGGGAAAGGCTACGATGCTCACCGGAAGAGATTTTCCATCCGCCTTAATGACGAAGCGTTCCTTGAACCTTTCGGGGCGCACTCCGTAGGCGGCGGGCAACCGTCCTTCATCAAACATCAGGTCATCTAGTTCCTTGACGGTCGCATCCTTGGGAAGCTTGCCGAGAAGAAAGGAGGGGATGTCGAACTTGATGGTAAAGCTGAACTTGTTCTGTTCGTCGAGTACGCCGATGCAGGAAGCTTCTTTCCATTCCGGATGACCGAAACAGGTCGGAGCTACGAAGACCCCTAAGTAAAGGATGAGTACACGAAATAACACTACCCTGATGGGTTATGCATCCAGCTTCCTTAATCCAACCCAAACTCGCCTTACTTGCTTGGGCGATCCGGCGGGGCTCCCGACGCATCATTCGGACGGTCACCTTTGCGGGCTGGACGCTTTTCTTCTTCATCCGATGCACCGGCGGGACGCGTGTAGATGACGCTAAGGTCAGCGGCACCCAAGATCTTACCCTTCATGGCGGCCAAGAGTACTTCCGCCGTGATGGGCTGGGTGGCGTTTTTCAAGTCGGTCTTTGCGGATAAGGCGAAGAGCGTAAGGATATATTTTTTGGCACCAGGTCCTTTGGAGTGGGGCGGAGCGTATTCGACGCGATTGTGCACGGTGCTTTTGCCCATGGTGCCGAAATCTTGCACATTCTTGGCTACAGAACTGACCGTCGGGGCGATGTCGTACATAAGCCAATAAATCTTGGTGTTATGGTCAGGATCAAGGTGATGCATGATGAGTGCGTAGCTCTGCGTACCTTTAGGAGGGTTGGTCCAGGCAAGGGGAGGGCTGGCGCTTTCTCCGTCGCCCGTATATTCTTTGGGTAGATCGCCACCATCTTTGACGGCGGGGCTGGTAAGGGTAAAATTTCCGACTGGCTTACCGGCTGGTTTGGCCGCGGTGACGAAATCCGTCCCCGTGGGAGTCTCCATTTTTTTCCCCTGACCCTTACCCTTTTCGGAAGGGCCAGCGGCAGAGAGAATATTCATGAGGCAGAACATGCCCACGAGCAGGGTAAAATTACGGAAGTGTGTACGCATTTGAGGTAGTATTATTATATCAAAAATCAGGTTAAGATTAAATTAAGGAAGGGAGGGAGTTACTTTGCCGCCCCCTTTCCGCCAGGACCTTTGCCTCCGCCTTTTTTACCACCACCTGGACCGCCCATTTGACGGTCTCCAGCGGCCGGGAGTCCCTTTTTAAGTTCATCTAATTTGGCTCCGAGTTTGGCGGCAAGCTCGGGCTGCTTTGACCATTCATCCTTGGTTTCGGAGATGTCCTTAGAGAGATTGTAAAGGGACCGCTTGCCGTCTCCGAACTCCATGAGTTTCCAATCGCCGTCAAAAAGGGCGACATCATGTGAAGCGATTAAAAAAGGCGTCCGTTCGATGGCCTTACCTGAACTAATCGCCTGCCACTGGCTGACGCCGTCTATCTTCGCGTCAGCGGCGAGCGGAGAGCCAATGGCGTGCAACAAAGTTGGGTAGAGGTCGTTCATAGCTACGGCATGTTGGGTAGCAACGCCCGCCGGGGTATGTCCTGGCCAACGGACAATCGCGGGCGTGCGGATGCCTCCCTCGTAGAGGGTGGCTTTAAAATTATTAAGAGGTAAGTTGGAACCGGTCCGTTGAGGTGCGCCATTATCCGAGCAGAAGATGACAATGGTATTATTCCGAATGCCTTGTTCATCCAAGACCGCCAAGACGCGACCGATACCGATATCCAGCCCCTCGACTACCGCGCCATAGAGCCCATCTGCTTTATGCTTTTCTACCAGTTCCGGCGGAGCTGCCAGATCGATGTGCGGGGCGTTGAAAGCTACCTCAAGGAAGAAGGGGTGAGATTTATCGCGTGCCTTAATCTGCTTAACGGCATCATCGGCGAAAAGGTAAGTAGTATAGCCGACTTCTTCGATTTGCTTGCCGTCGCGTTGCCAGTCCGGCTTACCCCGTTTATCGGTGTGTTTAAAGTAATCTAATTCGGCGCTTAAAAATCCGTAAAAGTGGTCAAAGCCATAGGTCGTCGGACCGTTGTTGTTTCCCAAATGCCATTTTCCGATGAGCGAAGTCTGGTAGCCTAAACTTTTTAATTTGGCCGGAAGAGTGACGACCGTCTTTGGGATGCCCTGTTGGCCAGGACCCATGACATCAACGATGCCGAAACGACGCGGCATGATGCCAGAAAGCAAGGCTGCACGCGCCGGGCTGCATACCGGATAGGTGTAGAAGCGCTGAAGCTCGATACCTTCTTTAGCCAATTGATTGATGACAGGTGTGACTCTCTTGGCGTTCCGATAACCGACGTCATTCCAGCCTAAATCATCCGCAAGCAGGATGAGGACGTTGGGTGCGTTGCGCTGAACCTGGGCCGGTACGACGACATATCCGAACAGGCTCAAAAATAAGAGGAGGTGGCGCATCGCAGATTATTTGCCGCCAGGAGGACCGCCTCCTCCGGGCGGACCTTTCTTACCCTCTCCACCTTTGCCGCCTTTACCGCCCTTGCCGCCGTCGCCGCCGGTCTTGGTAGCATCACAGACGTCGACATCGCCAAGGGACGCCGTGCCCAGAGGGCCTTTAAATCCTCCAAGGATATAGGGCCAGTCATTGCTGACGTGATAATGGTAACCTAAACTATCGTGCTCATGACCATGAATAGCATCTAAGCCCTTAGGGTCGGAGCCATCGGGTTCAGTGGGCGCCCGAACCGGAAAACCATCCAAGGCAAATCCGACGACCTTGCCGGATTTATCATGATTCATGACGGAGGGGGCACGGTGATAATGGTACTCGTGACCGAAGCCGGTGTGACCTCCCTGAGGGTCAAGTGGGGCGATATTATGAAAGGCGGTGATGCGATCAACGGGCTCGGGCGGGAAGAAGCGCACGCCATTGATGCTGATGCCTAAACCGGAGCGCGGCGAGAATTTCGCCTGTCGCAGCATGGTGACTTTGGCGGACGCCTTCGGATTCTTGGGTAAGAAAAGCGTGACGATTTGTTCGGTAGGTTGGAGGTCGATGACCGAATTGATGACGCCGTCGGTCTTGGCCTGTTCAAACGTCCAGCCGGCAAGTTCTTGTCGGGCGACCTTGTCAAACTCGGTTCGGTTTTTCGTCTTATGCACCGTGCCGTCCGCTTCGAACATGTTCCAGCCGCGCGTATTTAAGAGCTTTAGATAAGTTGCGTCGACGCGGTAGAGCTTCTTGTCGACGGTATCTTCCCAGAATCCTCCTTTTTCATTCAGCGTGTTGGGCGCCCAAGGGCCCATGGCATGATCCCACGGGATTGAGCGGACCACGATTTTGTAAACGGTGGCCTTTGAACCATCCGAGAGCGTGCCTTCGATTTCGGAGATAGGCTTAACCAGCGAACGCTTATCAAATAGCGAAACCAGGTCGACGCCGGTCGCACCTTCACACAGGCTGAAACATAAAGTCATCCCAAGGATGGATAGGGTAATAATTTTCATAAAAGCAGGTATGAACTTTATGATTTTAACATTTCGCAGATTAAGCCGGCATTAAGGATAGATCAAAACCGACTTAAGACGACTTTCGTTTAGCCCGTCTCAGTGTCGCTGGGTCATAGATTACCTTGTCCATGAAAAGCCCTCGGGCGGGGGCCGTCGGGACCTCGGCCGTGATGATATGTTCTTCGCGATAGGCGGCCAGGCGTTCGGGAGGCATCTTATGATCGCCGACGCGAAGCAACCCGCCGACGAGTCGACGCACCATCTTATAAAGAAAGCCGCTCCCTTCCGTAATGATGGTGATCCGGGGGCCTTTGATTCGGACATCGAGCCGGCGCAGGTCTTTCACCGGATTTTCCTTTTCCATGCATTGGCCGTGATTAGCTCCGAACGCGATGAAGTTGTGTTTTCCCACCAGCAACTTCGCCGCTTTTCGCATGGCAGCGATATCCATAATTTTCTTACCCGTACCGAGGGAATATCTTGCCTCCCAGGGTGGGGGATAGCCGTGGCATACTTCGTAACGATAGCGTTTTCCGATGGCGGAATAACGGGCATGAAATGCGGGCGGAACGCGACGAAGATGCGTGACCAAAAGACCCTTCTGGTCGCAGGAATTAATGGCGTGAACCAAAAGCTTCGGTGGGTGGGGCCAAAACGCGTCGAAGTGGAAAGTCTGACCGACGCTATGCACGCCCGAATCCGTCCGACCACTGCCATGAATCGTGATCGGCTTCTTCAAGATGCGAGAAAGCCGGCCCTCGATTTCGCTTTGGATTGACCCATTGCTGGTCTGGATCTGCCAGCCGATGTAATCCGTACCGTCATAAGCCACCGTAGCCAGAAAGCGTTCATCCTTCACGATTGTCGGTTTCTTCTTGGGCATCAGATCAAAGGAGATTGGTCCCGATACCGCGGCTGTTCAGGTAGTCTTGCAGTAACACGGCGGCGGCCCGGGAATCGCGCTCGCCGGAGCGGGCCTGCTCTTGACGTTCCTTGCTCGAGCGTGGTTTACGGCCACCCATCTCATCGGCGGCGAGGCTGGTCAGTGATTCATCGATCTTTTCGATGGGAAGTTGAAAGCGGCGGGTCAGTTCGAGGGCGAAAGCATCCACTTCATCGCAACGCTTGGTGCGTTCACCTTCCACGGAAAGAGGGTAGCCAAGGACGATCTGGGTCACACGAAGTCGGGAAATTTCGTTAGCAATCTGCTGGAACCTCTCGGCGGGTTCGAGCGCGGTCGCGGCCGGAAGGGCGAAGGCGAAGCCGAGTTCATCGGCATGGCTGAGCCCAATCCGCTTTGAACCATAATCGATGCCGAGGAAGACTTTTGCCACACGCCTAACGTGGGGATGTTTGCAGATATTTCAATCCGACACCTTCGAAGCCATGGGAGGGGTTTGACACCCTTGGCCAGGTGTCTTCCATTGCGTGTATGGCAGCGCATGCACCCTTGAACGACCACGAACGCTCCCTATATGCCCGTCAGATAAGGCTTCCGGAAGTCGGGGAGGGTGGCCAAGTCAAGATCAGGGATACCAAGGTTCTGATGTTAGGCGCGGGTGGACTGGGCTCACCCGTCGCCCTCTATCTCGCTTCCGCAGGCGTGGGCACCATCGGCATCGCTGATCCCGACAAGGTAGAACTCTCTAACCTTCACCGCCAAATTATTCACGGCTTCGATACCTTAGGTCTACCCAAAACCATTTCAGCTGCGGAAGCGCTTTTGGAAATAAATCCAGGCTTGCAAGTGGCGCTCCATCCCGAAGGCCTGACGCCAGAAAATGCCGAAGGCCTGATTGGCCGATATGACATTGTGGTCGACGGTACGGATAATTTTGCGACGCGTTTCTTAGCCGCTGACACTTGTACATTAACCCAGAAGCCTTTGGTGCATGGCAGCGTCCTGCGTTCCGAAGGGCAGGTAGGCGTCTTTCTTCCCCGGGTCGGGTGTTATCGTTGCGTCTATCCCGTCATGCCGGATGCGTCGTCGGTCCCGACTTGTGCTGATGCGGGTGTCTTTGGAGCCACTTGCGGAGTCATCGGCTCATGGATGGCCGCTGAGGTGTTAGCGGTCATCCTTGGACGTCGTTCGACTTCTCGGCTGATGGTCGTGGATATCGCCGCCGGTACTTCCAAGGTTTTAAACCTAGAGCGGGATTTATCATGTCCGGCTTGCGGCGATAAACCTTCCATCCTTGGCATTGAAGCCTCGCGCTATGCGACCACGGTCTGCCTACCACCACCTTCCATGTCCGCCACTCCCTTAGAGGTCAGCATCGAACAAGCTGCCCGACTTTTAGCCAGCACTACGCCGCCGCTCCTGATTGACGTCCGCGAGCCAGACGAGGCTCGTATTTGTAATATTGCAGGGGCCCGGCTCATTCCGATGGGAATGATCCCGGAGCGTTTGGCTGAAATCCCCCAAGACCGTCTCGTTTTGATTCACTGCCATCATGGCGGACGGAGCCTGCGCGTTACCCAATTTTTAAGGGCCAAAGGCTACGCCCAAGTCTCCAATGTGCAGGGGGGGATCAACGCTTGGGCCCTGAAAATCGATACCCAGGTGGCTCGTTACTAGGCCAGTCAAGGCTTGCCGACCTCGCACCGCCCTTCTTTATTCCTTCTAACCATGAAGCGCCTCTCTCTTCTCCTTGCAGCCTCCGCCCTCCTTGTGGGTTGCGGACCCTCTCGCTTACCTTCCGATTTCAACCAAAACGGACCAGCTAATGGCACCGACAACTTGGATCACCGTCCAGCCGGTTTTGATCGCATGGCTGACGCGATTCGTTCGGGCAACATCCCTCCTGAGGCCATCTTAGCTACCGTCTACTTTGATTTCGATAAATACACCGTCGAAACCAAGGAACGCTCTAAGCTTGATGGCATCGCCGGCAAAGCCAAAGGAACCAAATTGATCATCGCTGGTTACACGGACCAATTCGGTACGGAAGAATATAACCTAGGCCTTTCGGACCGTCGCGCTCAATCCGCTCGGGATTACCTGACGAAGCTCGGTTCTAACCAAGCGAACATCGAAGTCATGGCCCTAGGTGAGCAGCAAGCCGACAAGAGCGCCGCCGGACGTCAATCAGGCGCCAAGGACCGTAAGGCCGTGATCGTCGATGTTAACTATTCTGGCGTCATCACTTCCGGCGCAGGAAAAGTTGCCCCTCAATCTTCCGGAGCATCGAAAGCACCGGCAGTAGCTCCTGCAGGTGGTCCGACCCCAGCACCTGTCTCTGCACTCTAAGAAGGCAACCTGTGTTGATACGAAAAGGCCCGCACTGAGCGGGCCTTTTTATTTTCATAGATTGAAGGATCAGGGAAGGGAGCCGAACAGATATACCAGAGTCCCGACAAAGATTAGCCCGGCCGTGATGCGGCCATAGCGACGTTCGGCATCAGTGCGGTGTGGGGCCGCCCAACGTCCTAGGATCCAGCAAGAGGCGGCAATCAAGGCCAGGCCAAGAGAGGCGTCACGCACCCAGCCAGCATCATCGACTAAGGCGTTAAGCACCCAGAGTAAATAAAGTGCGTAGGCGAAAAGCGGGAAAGCCATCGCTTGCTTCAAGGTTTCCATCCATTCACCTGGGCGCGGGAGTAAAGCTGCGAGACGCGGAAAAACCGAGAGCAGCAGATAGGGTAGCGCCATACCTAAGCCGATTACGGTGAAGAAAAGAAGCGTCTCAGAAGTGGAGCGATCTTTATCCATAGCGAAGCCGAGGGCGGCACCCAGGCCAGGAGCCGTACAAGGCGTGGCGACGGCCGTGGCCAAGATGCCGGAAAAAAACGACCCGACGCCCGCATCACCGGCATCGGCGGCCATCCCGGCGAAACTTGAACCAATTTCAAAGGTACCGGCGAGACTAAGGCCGAGTACGACCATCAACACGCAGGTACCCAAGACAAAGCCCGGAGATTGCATTTGAAAGCCCCAACCAACCGAGCTGCCGCTGGCCTTAAGCGCAATGATCAGACCTGCCAGGGTAATGAAACTCACGATCACACCGGCGGAATAAAGCAGGCCGTTTTTGATGACGGTATGACGCGAGGCACCGGCTTCACGGGCAAAGGCGAGAACCTTCAACCCGATCATAGGGAAGACGCACGGCATCAGGTTAAGCAAGATACCGCCACCGAAAGCCAAAAGAAGCCAGATGACGAACGGATGGGTGACTGAAGAAGCCTGATAGGGCTTCCCAGCAGCGACAGCCTCGAGGGCCGAAATGACCTCACCGCCCGTGAGCGCTTCGGAAAGGATGGCCGTAGGCTGGCCTTGCTTAAGGATGATGTTCAACGGAATGCCCGTGCGGCCGTATTTATTTAACTCGGCGGCGATAACGGCGTCCTTCTTGGTCCAGTCAGCCTTGAGCATCACCACGTGATGATCGGCCAAGGCCTTGAGTACGGCTTCTTGGGTGTAAACGCGCTTATTGACCTGACAGGTGGCGCACCACCGAGCCGTAAAATCCACATACACGATCTTCCCTTCGGCAAGAGCTTTGGTCTGCGCTTCCAGACTCCACGGCGTCCATTCACCATGGCTCGAGTTTGAAGGTGCGTCCAGGCGTTGCGCGGGAGCGGCGATCTTTACCGCGATGTTCACGAAACCTCCCTCCGCCGTCTTGGTCACGAAATTAATCGGGCCAGAGTTGAGCGTTTCGGTCGCATCCACCAGTGAGAAATCGACCGTGTCGCCTAAGTGCTGCTGTTTAAACGTAGCGTTAGGGGTTACGAAATTCCGCTCAGGAAACCAGGTCCCTTTTAATTTCTGTCCGACTGGAACCGTGACACGTAAAGTTTTGCCATTGATCTCTCCGGTTGTCGCCAGCGAAGGATTTAATTCGGCGTATAGTTTTGGGTCGTATTTGTAGGCATCATTTTGTCCGCCAACCTTAAGAGCAAGCGTGACCTCTTTTTCGTGCGGATAGCAGCCGGCATCATCGCATTCCAGCCATTCGATCTTGCCCTTAAGTAAGAGGTCGCCGCGGGCAGAGTCAGGGATCGACACCTTGATGAGTATTAAGCTTTCGGCTTCATAGACGAAATTCATAACGCCGGCCTGATCGAGTAAACCGGGGCCTGGCCAGATGAATTCGCTGGTCGTCGTACCGGCCTTATCCGACCAAGTGACGGAGGGGGCTTGGCCTGCATCTCCCGGGTTTTTCCAATAAATATGGAAATGGGGGTCACAGCGGAAACGTGCCGCAATCAGGGCCGTCTGGCCGGGCTTGATCTCGGAAGTGAGATTGACCAAGTCCACTTTGGTCCTGACGGCACCAAGCAGATGGGAACACAAACCCGTGAAAGCTAAAAGACTCAGGGCAAAGCATCGCATGGCTTCAAATTGGCCCAAATCCTGACGGATGCAAGACGTGGGGTGGCCCGTCGGCTCAGACCGTAAGATAGCAGGGCAGCAAGGCGGCGTCCGTCATCCCATGGATAATCTTCTTATCTGCCGGACAGAAGGTCGAAAGGATTCCGGAAAGCTCGACCGTATCCCCATCGACAAAGAAGTAGGGGCAGAGCCTAACGCGTCCATCCGCCGGCACAATTGAGCCATCATCAGCGAAAACGGGGTGCGTCAGGCGCGAAGGTTTGTGATATTCCTGCATCACATGGAACGTTTCGTTCTCAGGGTTGAGTGCGTCTTCGATCGCTTCCAGCCATTCCTCCCTCGAGACATCGCTGCCGAGGGTAACACTACGGGCACCCCAGGCGGTCTCATGGAAGCCGCTCGCCTTGATGATCAAGTTTCGTTCGCGTTGAGAGGCCTCGGCGAGTTCCGTCCATTCCCGAATGGGTCGTCCGTTCACGTTCGGCGCATGCAGTACGGCCGTCGGCGGCAATTCGGTCTTCTCCATGATCCACGTCTGGGGAACGATACGGAAGAGGGCGGCGAGGTGATCTTCGGGCAGGTTTTCTTTCCAGAATTCCACCAGTTGCGGATGATGAAGCAGCGCTAGGCCGAGCTTCTCTTCCTGAAAAGCCTTCATGGGCGGCGTCAGGGCGAGCGTGCCGGCTTCGACCGCATTAAAGATACCGTCTGCTCCTTTGACGTTCGCGAGGTCAAAGAGCTCAAAGAAGCGATACAGCGTATCAATCCGGCGCGGCACGCCATCTACGGGGATGAAAGAACCTTCTCCCATCTGCATGATCTGGGAAGGATTCACCACCTGCACGTCATGACCCAGCGAGCGCAGTTTTTCAGCCAACCATTCGAACTCCGGACGATACGTGGCGGATTCGTCGCTCACCACGATGGCGACCAAGGGGTATTTCTGCTGAGGCGTAAGTTTGCTCAGCGAGTGCATGAAACGATTGGGCATCGCCGTCCCGCCGATGACGGAAGGAAAGTCTTCCGCATAAACTTCATTCAGGTATGCCGTCAAGCCGACGCCGCCGGGAACGCTATCCAGTTCGGTCATCGTGAAACCTTGATCCGTGATCAGAAGGTCGGGACGAAGGACTACCGGCGACTGACCTTTGACGGCGCGGTGTCGTCCGTGTTCGATCAGCCCCGCCGGCTTGTAGCGGTCGAGGTAAGCGGAAACCCAAGGTGCGTGCACATCACGGTTACGCAGGATTTTCTTGTCCGTGAAGGAACGGACGTAGAGACGCTCCAAGGCGCGCTGATAACTAAGGCAGGCCGCCCCGATGATTTTGAGGTCCTTGAGTTGGGCTGGAGAAATGGGCCACGGCTCCGGGGAGAGTTTCCAGATTTTCTCCGCGAACAGCGGCGGATCGAGTAATTTATGACGGAGAAATTCCCGAGTGGGCATGACGAAAGGGAGTTTAGTCCTCGATTTTTATATCCTTATTACGCGAACGCGGGCCGCCGGCGCGCAACCAGCCATTGATAAAGGAGTCGATATCCCCGTCCATCACGGCCTGGATGTTGCCGGTTTCGACGCCGGTCCGGAGGTCTTTAACCATCTGATAAGGCTGGAAGACATAAGAGCGAATCTGGTTACCCCAGCCGATGTCACCTTTTTCACCATAGTAACGTTCCATTTCAGCCCGCTTGTCGTCCTGTAGTTTTTCGTAAATACGGGCGCGGAGAATCTTCATGGCCAAGGCGCGATTCTTGACCTGAGAACGTTCGCGCTGACAGGCCACGACTAAGCCGGTCGGGATATGCGTCAGTCGCACGGCAGATTCGGTCTTATTGACGTGCTGGCCGCCCTTACCGCTGGAACGATAGACGTCGACGCGAAGGTCAGCCTCATTGATCTCGACTTCGATATCATCGTCGATTTCAGCGACGACGTCGACCGAAGCAAACGATGTGTGACGACGGGCGTTGGCATCGAAGGGCGAGATACGGACTAGGCGGTGCACGCCACGTTCCGCCTTGGCGTAACCATAGGCATTCGGACCTTCGATGCGGAAAGTCGCCTGGCTGATGCCGGCGCCTTCGCCTTCGGCGACGTCTTCGATTTCAATCTTAAAACCACGTCGTTCCGCCCAGCGGGTATACATGCGGAAGAGGAGGTCGGCCCAATCGTTAGATTCGGTGCCACCGGCGCCGGCCTTAACCGTCATGATGGCGTTGGATTTATCGTGCAGTCCGGAAAGGAAAGAAGCGATCTCAAGGTCGGCGACGGCCGCAATCAGGTCGGTGCCCAAAGTGCGCAGTTCTTCGATTTCGGCATCAGCGGTGCCATCCGGTGATTCGGTAATCAGTTCCGCCAAAGTCTTGGCATCTTCAATCTGACGACGGAAAGCGATCTGCGGCGCAACGATGACCTTATACCCGTTACATTCCGTGATGACCTTCTGGGCACTTTTTTGGCTATCCCAAAAAGTGGGTGCGCCCATCTGTTCCTCGAGCTTGGCGATGAGGATCTGGCGCCCAGGGACATCGAGAAATTTCCAGAGATAACCGGCACGCCGTTCGACTTCTTCGAGGTTGGCACGAATTTCTGGCGGAATATACATTTTTAATAAGAGAGGGTAAGTTGTTGAATCGCCCCTAAGGTCGAAGTTTCAAAAATAGGGGATACAGGGGCTAATGGCTTATTTCAACCGCAGAGTGGGGCCGGAGCGCGTGAGCAGCATTACGTTGTTCCGTGCATGGTCGCACTTGCACCCGTAAGGCAGGCGGGCATAGATGCATCCATGTCCTACCTCGAAGGGTTAAGTTTTGCGCAAATCGCAGGCCCGCTGCCAGAGCGTAGGGTCTTGGCCAATGGGTTGGAGGTCGTCTTTGTGCACCGACCAGGCATCGGCTTATGCACGGTCCAAGCGTGGGTCCGGACGGGTAGCGTGCATGAAGGACGCTGGGATGGTTCCGGCATCTCTCATTATCTGGAACACATGGTCTTCAAGGGGACGGCGCGGTTTTCCAACCGCGAGCTCACGGAGGCCGTGCATCGTTGCGGCGGATCCTCCAACGCGTATACCACGTTTGATCGGACGGTCTATTATATCGACGCGCCTCAGGAAGGTTTTGAAACCGCGATGGAGGCCGTGGCAGATATGGTCTTTGATCCGCTTATCACGGACGCAGATGCGAAGATGGAGCGCGAAGTCATTTTACGAGAGATCGCTATGCGTGATGACGAACACGATTCCGTCTTGGCCGAATCGATCTTACATGAAGCCGTCCGCTCGCATTCCTTACGCCATCCGGTGATCGGTCATCGCGAACTTTTCGTCCGCATTACGCCGGATGACTTAAGAGCTTATCACGCCGGCCGCTATGTTCCTTCCAATGTCGTGCTGGCCATCGGAGGCTCGATGGAGGCCGAAGAAGCTTTTGCCGCAGCGGAGAAATGGTTCGGGTGCTTTGTGCGGCGACCAGTATTGGAAACAACAACGTCATCTGAACCGCCTCAGGGCGGCATCCGTCGTACCGACCTGGTTCGGGACGTCAATACGAGCAAAGGCGTGCTGTGCTGGCGGGCGCCTGGCCTATTTGATGAAGGTCGAGCAGCCCTTGATTTATTCTTGGGCGTACTTGGCGCTGGCAACAGTTCGGTGCTTTGGAACGAGATGCGCGAAAAACGCAAACTGGTGCATAGCATCGATGCTTCAGCTTTTGGTATTCGCGAGCTAGGCTTAGCTTGGCTCGGATGGTCAGGTGAGGCCGGAGCGGATATTCCGGCCATCGAGAAAGGAACGCTCGAATTGGTGGATGGCCTGCTTCAACGCGGCGTGAACTTGGCTGAATTTGAAAAAGTCCGGCGTCAGGCTGTCGTCTCCATGGTGAATGGAATGAAAAATATTCACGGATTCACCTCCCGGAGCGCGTACGCCGCCGCCATCGGTTATGATATCAACTGGCCGCAATGCGGTGTCGAACACCTCGCCAAACTTTCGCCAGATGACCTTACCAAGGAAGCCCGCCGCTGGCTGAAGCCCGACCTGGTCACCTTCGGAACTTTAAAAGGCGGCAAGGCTCCGACGCAGCCAGCGGTCAAAACCATCGTCAATCCCCCCGATAAATTCGAGACCATGGTTTTGCCCAATGGCGTACGGGTGGTGCTTCAGCATGACAGCACGATGCCCAAGGCCGGCGTCGGCGTCTTTCTCGCGGCTGGGGCGGCGTATGAAAATCCGGAACACCGCGGCATAACCGGCTTATTGTCCACGCTCTTCGCCCGCGATACCGTGAAACAATCGAAAGAAGAAGTCGCTTCCATCGTGGACGGCTTGGGCATGACATTCAGCGATCACGCTTCGCAGATTTCGCTAGGCCTTTGGGGCGAGGGCTTAAGCTCAGATTTCAACGCTGTTTCTGGCCTGGTAGCGGATGGCATCCTCTGTCCAACCTTACTTCCTGACACGATCGCCATCGAACAGGCAGCCATGATTTCGGCCTGTCGGGAGGCAGAAGATGATATCGTCGAGAAAGCACGCCTACGGCTATTGAAACAATATTTTGGCGAACACCCCTTGGGAGTAGATGCCAACGGCACGCCCGAGACACTGGCAAAGATTCAGCCGGCCAACCTCAGCAGCCTGCATCAATCCTTGGTAGTGGCGGGTAATATCGTCGTGGGCATCAGCGGAGATTTTGATCGCAAGGAAGCCCTTGATTTCGTGCAGACCCGGTTCGGCACTTTGCCCAAGGTCGCCTTTTCCGCCCTAAAGCTTACATTGCACCAACCCCTGAAAGCGGCAAAGGCCCTCGAACGCGCCCAAGGCGAGCAGGCGGTGGTTGCCATCGCTTTCCCGCATTGCGGTTTTGGACCCGACCAAGTGGTGGCGGCTAACGTCACCGAAGAACTCTTAAGTGGCATGGCCAGCGGACTTTTCCGACGAATCCGCGAAGAAAAAGGCATGGCCTATTTTGTAGGGGCATCACGGATCGAAGTCGTCGACCAGGGAATGTTCTATCTTTATGCCGGCACCTCGCCCGAAAGCGCTGAGGAAGTCGTCAAAGAAATGCGTTTGGAACTGGACCGGCTCCGGGCTGGTAAATTCAGGCCAGATGAGATCGAGGATGCCAAAAGACGCCTAAGGGTTTCCCGGCGCCAAGCCGCCAATCCGTCGGTGCTCGCCTGCAAGGCGCACTCATCCGTGAAGTTGCCGGACTTGGGGCAAACTTTGATGCCGAATGGGAGCGCCGGATGGGCTTAACCGATGGTCTGTCGGTTCAGAAATTCGCCCAGGAATACCTGGCGATTAAATTCGAACAGGAATTGATTGTCTTGCCTAAAGCCTAAGCCGCTTCGAAGTGCTTTCGAGCACGGACGGATACCCAGATGCCAGGAATGCCTAAGAGTAGGGCGCAGATAAAATAATGGGCATAACCCAGTTGAGTCGCGAGCGCGCCAGCCCATAGTCCTGGAAGATAATTAGCCAAAAGAGCACAGGTAGAGAGAGCGGCGTAACGAACGGCGGCGCTTGGACCCGAGGCTAGTTTCATCATGGATAACAAGAGAGCGCAGAGACCGGCACCGTAGGCCAGGTATTCCATGAAGAAAACAGTGCCTATAACGCGGGTGGGCTGCCCAGGGTGGTAGGCGAGCCAGGCGATCAACGCCAAGGGCAAGTGCATCACGATGCCCAAGGGCACCAGCGAAGCACGTAGGCCATAAAGACCGACAACGAAGGAGCCGACAAGCCCGCCTACCGTCAACCCGCCAACAGCGGTCCAGAGCCTGAGGATGGCATAACTTTCATTATCTAAGGCGAGTCCGCCCGCGGCGACCGTGGCCATGGAGAAAAGCGGTAAGATTCTTGCCATATGAATTTCGCTCGCCCGATAGAAAAAGATCAAACCAAGGACGGCACCGAGACGCGGATCGCGGAGGAGATCGGTCAGGCCATCCCGCATGAGTTTGGATCTTTGCGCAAGGCCGAGGAGATCCGTCGGAGTGGATGGCTCGCGGCGGAAGCTGATGAAGTTAACAACTACGGCCAAAAAGGCGATCGCAGCAGCCGAGTAGACCGCCTGAGACCAAGCTTGGTGAGCGGAAGCCCCGTGAGCCATCAGATTGCCCGCCAACCAAATTAGGACCGGACCACATAAAACGCCTCCGAATTTTGAGGCAAAATTAACCAAGCCCGAATAATTGGCCCGAGATTGATCATTCAACGAGCCGACAAAGTAACCATCGAGGGCATAGTCATGACTAGCGGCCAAAAACGAGATAAGCACCAAGCCTCCAAGGATTAATCCGAGCGATGGCAGCGTGTCACCGATGGTCCAGCCTAACAAAGCGAGCACACCCGCGATTACGAGTTGGGTCCAAAGGATGAAGCTCTTGGGCGCAAATAGGGAAATCAGCGGAGCAAGTAAGATTTTAACTCCCAAGATCAACCCCAGGACCGCGACGACCTTGGTGATACTCGCATCTGCCGAGCCCGTATTCTTTAGGGCAACTGGTAAGGCTTCATCGCGGATTGCCGCCGGTATCGCCTGAAACAGATAACCACCCGTCACCCATAACCAAACGTAGCGAGGACGGGTCAAGGCGACGGCGGCTTGCATGCGACTTATTTGCCCTGTTCGCCTAATTGATTTCGTCCGTAAAAATCAACGGAGCGCAATAACCCATCGACGAATTTAGCCGAAGTGACGTTAAGACCCATCAACTCTGCGTCCGTCAAGTCGAGCATTTCGCCGGGGCGGAAAGTCCTTTGAGTGTCCGTCAGCTTAGAGATCATCTTAGGTTTGTCGCTAGGCGCTATCTCCTGTGAGGAGAGCGGGTGGGCAGACACGCCCTCGGGGAGATCAAGCTTCGGAGCCGAATCTGCAGTCGCATGTGCGTCTGGTTCGGCTGGAAAGTCTTTCATGGCCTTAAATTCGAGCGTTAACGAGCCGTCAGGGGCGATATCATCATTGGTCACCAATCCACCACGGGCCAGGACGCGCAGGGAGGCAGCCAAACTGAAGACGCCATCTTCAAGCTCGCAAACGATACCGAAGGCCTCTTCCAATTCTTGGAATTTATCCTGTAAGTTCATCTGAACGAAAGCCTGTTGCTTCTCGCCGATCAACCGATCGATTTCTGGACTACCTTGCAGGTTTTTTCCACGCTCACGAATAAAGAGACAAAGCAGGTGGCATTGCGTCATGCATTCGGCCGCCAAGACCAAAAGGTCGTTGACGGTGGTCCGGAGCATCAAGCCACGGGCATACGCACGCATCTGGGCGGCCGGCAAATGAGCCTGCGGGACGGGCATTACCCGTGAAAGAGACGAGAAATGTTCATACGCCTTCGGGTCGGCGGTATGCATCCCGGCGATGCTGAAGGCCAGCATGTCATGCTGACGTTGTAAGGCCGTAAAAAAGTTACGGCTGATATTTTGTAACGAGATGACGCTCTCGCCGGGACCAGGTTGTGGTTGAGACATGGAGTCAGTTATTCAGTCGGAGGATTGGATTCTTTGCCTTTGGCATGACGAGCACGTTTTCGCGCCATGAAGCCATCAGTCCGAGGCTTGGGGGTCGCTGCGAACCAGGCCATGACCAAAGGGGTCACTTCGGATAAATTGAGGGCGGGTTGTCCAAGAATGCCAGGAAAACGGAAACAGTGTTCAACCCGAGGTTGGAGGTCAGGATCAAGTCGGTCACCGGAGATAAGCAGAGCCAGATGGCGGGCAGGGACCCGAACCGGCGTACCCAAGTCGATCTTTCGGCCCATGTCAGGGGAGAGCGCGACCACGCAGCAACGGTCTTCCACCAGTTTAAGTAAACCACCTAAAGCGGCGGCGCGCATCAACCGCAGGTTTTCCATCGCACCGCGCGAAAGATTCCATGCGGCGGGATGGAAGGCGATTTTTTCGGTACCTGAGGAGAGGAGCAAGCGCTTGAGACCGAATGCCGCCATGGAGCGAGCGATGGCGGCCAAGTCTTCGGGATTCGTGATACCATCTGCGATAACGATACTTTCGTGCGTTTCGCGCCATTCGGTGAAATCAGAAACCCGCGCCAATCCGAGATCGGGACGCATCGTCAAAGCGCAGACATCTTCACATGGCCCTTCGGCGGTCTCAGCTAATTCGATGGGGCCGACGATACGGGTCTTAACTCCCAGCTCGGCAAACGCATGACTGTGCTCGGCTAAAGAGGGCGCAAAGGCAGCGGTTGCGACAATCTCACGTAAAGCTTTAGGATGATGCTCCAGACAGGCTAAAAGCGATTTAATGCCCCGGATGATGAGACGATTAGGATGAGGGTCAGGGTTGGTCATTTTATGCGGCCTTCATCGAAATCAATCATGTCGGCAAAAGAGATAATATCAGTACGCTGCTCGGCGCCCATCTTGCGCTTGGCATCAGCGAGGGCCTCGCGACCCATTTCACTCATGCCCTTCTGGACGAGCTCGCGATTCCAAACATGAACGCGTAAGTCGCCGGGGAAGACGGCAAGAAGTCTGGCATCAAGGTCCGTCGGGCTGACAGAATCTTTGACGCATTGGACGATGGTCTCAGGGTCGACGCCAAGATGAAGGCAAAGAAAACGGTCGAATCCCTTACAGAAGTTCCGCTGATACGATTTGGGAAGTTCGCCGCTGAGATGTTTACGTGCTTTAGCAAGGAAACGTGGCAAGTGCAGAAGGCCAGTCGCCGGATGCGGCACGTAAGAAGATGGCAGATCATAGCAAATCTCGCCCGTGGCTTCGGAGTAGCCCACCTTGGGGGGTTGCGCTGGATCGGTCATGGCTGTTTAGGCTTAGGGTTGGTACCGCTTGGGCTTACCCATGTGCTGATGTCGAGTGTGGCATTAGCGAGGTTTTTTGATTGTGCCTGAACGAACTCCGCCGGATTGGAGGAATTAATCGCCGAAGTCCAGGTGCTGGTTTTTTCGCGGATCACCTCGCCGGACGAATGCTCCAGGCGGAAATGAATGCTCAGGGTAGCCTCCTTATTAGGAGCCTTGATGGCCATCCGTTCGACCGTGATCAGCAAAACAAGGTGATCGGCGGCGGGAGCCACCAAGGTGGTTGAAATACCCGTGGCCGAGGTCAACTGATTCGCAACCGCTTCGGAAATAAGGCGATCCAGGGGGGCGATCCAGCGATGCGAGTCCTCGACCCGAACCCATCCGGCGTCATCTTGCATGACCAAATTAGGTCGGCGAAGGGCATGCGGAATCATCGCGCGTGTGACAAAGACAACCGGCCCCGAATCTATGGCGGATGCCTGGGGTGAACTAAATTGGTAAAAGGCGACAGCTTCGCTTTTTTTATCAAAGACGATACAACCTGACAGGCCGAACATCGCGCTTAAGATTATCAAAAGTCGGATCATTTAGCTTCAGGTTTTTCTTCGGCCTTCATGACAGCCGGAGCGATGGCCTTGCTTCGTCCTTGAATGATAGTTTCAGGATTACGTTCGATGAAGTCAGCTAAAGAGCGAATTGCTTGAGCCGCATCTGAAACGTCGGCCAAGGCCTGATCAAGATCTCGACGCGCAGGGGACCCTGGCTTAGTCAAAGTCCGAAGGTTTTCCGAGGTCTCGTTGAGGCGATCAAGTGCTTTGCGGCCGGCGGCGGCCATGCCCTTGATGTCATCGGCCACCGGATCCACTTTGGTGGTCAGACGTTTGACCAGACCATCGATCCCGCGCATGGCCGTCGAGAAGTCCTCAATCGCTTTGGTGACCGCCGGATCACCCGTCACGTGCGCGATATTAGAAGAGGCAAGGACGAGGTTGGTGTTGATTTTTTCGAATTCGATCTGCGAGGCACCCTTGTCGAGCCGGCCTAAGATCGAGTCGACCTTCTTGGTGATGGAGACGAAATCGACCCGGCTTAATTGGTCGAGAGTCTGAGATACGGCCCTGGTCAAG
>CAILOT010000015.1:0-34153 GCA_903835965.1 uncultured Opitutia bacterium | reverse complement strand
TCTCGGCCTCTATCTCACCACGCTCTTCATCAGCTGCATGGTCTGCCACGGCGAAGTCTATCGCCTGCGGCCTTCCGCCCGACGGCTCACCGGCTACTTCCTTTCGATCTCGGCCGGAGGTGCCGTGGGTGGCCTGTTTGTCGCCGGAGTCGCTCCGTTGATTTTCCTCAATTACTTCGAACTACACATGGGGTTAATGATGCTGGCCACACTCATGTTGGGCGTACTTTATCGCGACCCTCGTAGCCCGCTCCAGCAAGGCACGCGCCGCTGGGCTTGGGTCCTTTTGCTCATCGGGCTGCCGCTTTTCGGTACGACTTTAGTCGTCGACACCTATTGCAGCCTGAAAGGCGCCAAGGAACTTTCCCGTAATTTTTACGGCGTACTCAAGGTGAACGAATATTACGCCGGCGAGCCCGACCAACACCAGTTCAGCCTCCAACACGGCGGCACGCTGCACGGATTGCAATTCACCTCGCCTGAAAAACGCAAGATTCCCGCCACTTATTACACCGACAGCAGCGGCGTCGGCCGGCTGATGCGCACCCTGCATCCTGAAGGCGGACGAAAAATCGCCGTCGTCGGCTTGGGCACCGGTAGCATGGCCGCTTGGGGGCGCAAGGGCGACCAGATGCGTTTCTACGAGATCAACGACGACGTAGTGCGCCTCGCCCAATCCACTTTCACGTTCCTTGCAGACTCTGCCGCGAAAATTGAAGTCGTCATGGGCGATGCCCGACTCTCCTTGGAACGGGAAGCCGACCAGAATTACGACACGATCGTGCTCGATGCCTTTAGCAGCGACGCCATTCCGGTCCATCTGATTACGCGCGAAGCTTTTGAAACTTACCGCCGTCAGCTGAAACCCGGCGGGGTGATCGCGGTGCATATCTCGAATCGCTGCCTCAACCTCGAGCCGGTCGTATTGCAACTGGCCAAGCACTTCCAACTCACCCCCGCCGTGATTCACGACAGCGATGTCGATTGGGGCTTCGAGGACGACAGTTATAACGCGGCTTATTCTTCGGACTGGATCCTACTGTCCAAAGATAAGGCCTTGCTCGATCAGCCTTTCATCGCCTCCGGAATCAGCGAGCCAGAGGAAATCCCTAAATCCATGAAACTTTGGACAGATGAGCAAAGCGACCTTCTGAGCATCCTGATGGTCGATGACCATACGTTCCTGAGCTGGCTAAAAGGACTCTAAATCAACCTCTTGGTTTTAGGGGGTTGAAATCGCTAAAAGGTCAGGCAAAGGTGTCACCCCCTCCCATGCGCAGCCTCCTCCCCGCTCTCCTCGCCTTCACGACTTCAGCCTTGTTCGCCGCTGACCCCGTCAAATTAACGTTGGAAGATTTCACCGATGGCTCTGGCGCCAAGCCCGCGGCCGGCTGGTCCACTGAAGAAGGCGGCGTCATCCATCTGACCCCGGCCAAGGGCACGTCCTTCCTCATCTCGAAGAAAGAATACTCCAGCTTCGTACTCGAATGGGACTGGAAGCTGGCCGACGCCGGGAACAACGGGATCAAATATTGGGTGACCAACATTAAAGACGCCAAAGGCAAAGGCGAATGGCTCGGTGTCGAATACCAGATGATCGACGACAACAAGCACCCTGATGGCCTCAAAGGCGGCAGCCACAATACCGGCAGCATCTACGACCTCTTCGATTCCGCTAAGGACAAGATCCTGAAGCCGATCGGCGAATGGAACCATAGCCGCGTCGTCATCAAAGACGGCAAGATCGAACACTTCCTCAACGGTAAGCCCGTCTCGTCAGCCGACGTCAATTCGGCCGAATGGAAAGAGCACGTGACCAAGAGCAAATTTGGAAAGAAAAAGGATTTTGCCCCGGGGCACGGTAAACTGATGCTCACCGAACACGGCGACCCCTGCTGGTTCAAGAACCTCGTCATCACCGAGCTGTAAGCCCTTCGGGCCCCGTCGGAAAGTCGCCGCACCCCATGAAATCTAAGCTTATTTTCATCGGGCTACTGCTTGCGTCGTTTAATCTTTGCGCGGCCGACCGCGAACCGAGAGTGCCCCTCAAAGCTAAAACCCCTTCCCCTTGGGGCTCATGGGTCGAGGCGGATCATCCGTTCTTCTCTTCCGTCTTGGACGCCCGCCGAGAAGGTACCGGCGCACATAACCTGACGCCCCGAGGACTGATTCTTAATTTACCCGACGACTGCTGGGTGTGCTTCGACACGGACCTGCTCCGCGTCTCCGCCATCTGGAAAGGCAAAGGCGTCACCGACAAAGCCCTCGCCCCAGGCTCGTATCACGATTCCGGACGCAAGACGCCGGGCGGACAATTCCCTGCCCCGCAACCTGACGGTAAATTCTGGCTGGGACATTCGATCATACCCGGATGGCAATCCGGCGATAAAATCAACCGGGTTGATCCGCGCGATCCCGCCCCTTCTCCCGAAGAAATCGGCCGCGGCCCGCTCAACGAAAACCAAGGGCGTTTCAAAGCCCTTCGCCTCGCTGGCGAAGAAGTGGTCTTGGAATATACGGCCCAAGGTTCGACGGTAAACGAATGGTGGACCGCCTCCGAACATGACGGTCACACCGTCGTCGAACGTCACCTCACGGTTTCAGCCAATAAAAAAAATCTCCAGCTGATTGTTGGCGCGCGGATGAATGGTCCCTCCCAAGAAGTCGAGACCGGCGTCACGGTCACTTCCCCCGAAGGCAAAGACTTCGCCGAGCTCACGCATGACGATGAATTCTTTGTCGTCAAAGTCCCGGCCCACGCCGAACCCGTCAATTTCTGCGTCTCGATCTGCGATGAGCATGCCGCTCCCGCCATTGCTCCGCGCCCGATGCCCACCGGGGCCTCCAAGCTCCGCTGGCCCCAAGATGTCACCACGGCGATCTCCCCTTCCCAGGGTAAAGAAGCCTATGTCATCGACCACGTGGACCTTCCTTCCGTCAACCCTTGGAAACGCGCCGTCCGCTGCGGTGATATTCAATTCAAGAAAGACGGCACCGGAGTTCTGATCACCCTCGACGGAGATGTTTGGACGGCCAAAGGGCTGCATGAGCCCGCTGGCCCCGTCCTCTGGCGTCGCTTCGCCTCCGGCCTTCACGAACCGATGTCTGTCGCCATCCGCGACGAAGCGATTTTTGCCTTCGATCGCAATGGCATCTGGAAACTCATCGACACCAATGGCGACGGCGAAGCCGACGTGCATGAGCTTTTCTCCAACAACTTCGGACAGACGGCGGACATGCGCGAATTCCCCAGCACCATCCGACCCGCCCCCGCCGGCGAATTCATCATCGCCAAGGGCGGCCAGGAAGCCACGACCCTCGGCAAACATAACGGAAGCGTCTTACGCATCTCCGCTGACGGCAAAAAAACCACACTTCTCGGCTACGGTTTCCGCCAACCCAACATCGGCGTCAATCTGCGCACTGGGCTGGTGACTTCCAGCGACCAAGAAGGACAATACATTCCGAGCACGCCGCTCCATATCGTCAAAGACGCCCAATTCTATGGCTTCCTCGGCGATAAGTATCCCCGCGAGAAATACCCCGCCCCGATTGCCGATCCGCTCACCTGGATGCCGCATTCGGTCAATGCTTCCGCTCTTTCGCAAATCTGGCTCTTCGATGCGAAGATGGGCCCGCTCAATGATTCGATGCTGCAGATTTGCTTCAATAAACCGGAGGTATTGCGGGTCGTGTTCAATGACCGTGCCTCCCGCCCCCAAGCCAGCGTGGTCAGCATCACCACGGCCTTCGACTTCCCTCCCCTGAACGGCTCCGTCAATCCAATCGACGGCCAGGCCTACATCGCAGGCTTCCAAGTCGTCGGCTGGGGCAACGTCGTCAATACGCTCTCTGGCCTCGGACGTCTCCGCTACACTGGTGCCCCCTCGCTCACGCCCCGCGAAGTCGTGCCGATGGACAAAGGCGTGCTGCTCCGCTTCGATGTCGCGCTCGATCCCTACAAGGCGACCGACCCTGCGAACTACGCGCTGGCTTCGTGGAAATATAAACGCGCCTACACTTACGGCTCCGCGCAATACAAAGCGGACGGAAGCACGGGCAACGACTGGATCACGCCCAGCAGCGCCTATCTCAGTCAAGACGGCCATAGCGTCTTCATCGGTGTGCCTGCGATGAAGACCGTGCAACAACTTCGCATCGGTTGGTCCATCTCCAGTGCCGACGGCGCCACGCTCGAACAAAACGCTTATACGACTCCCTATAAATTAGCGAAGTTCGACGCCAAAGCGGAAGGATTCGGAGACATCTCCGTCAACCTGACCCCGCGCGCCGCCGCGACGAAAAAAACCGAGGTGGTCTCAGCCGATGAAGGGCGTCGCCTGGCCACGATGTTCGGCTGCGTGGCTTGTCACTCCGTCCTCGATATCGACCAACCTCACGTGGGGCCGAAATGGAAGGGTCTCTTCGGAACCAAACGTGATTACATCACCGACAAAGGGAAGAAAGGTAGCTGCTTGGCCGATGAAGCCTACCTTCGCGAATCCATCCTCGAACCCGGCGCCAAAAGAGCACCTGCCTACGCCAGAGGCGAATACGCCATGCCCAGTTTTGCGGGGATTTTGAGCGAGGCTCAGATTGAATCTTTGGTGCTGTATATAAAAACCCTGAAATAAAGCAGGTTGGCGGTTATTTCTCGCAACCCCGCGTGCTTTTCGCTGTTTGAAAGGTATGCGCTCCCCTCGCTTCCTCCCTGCCCTGTTGGCCGTATTGGCCACTGGCTACACCTCCCTGCTCGCCGGAGATTTCCGTCTCGGCTCGCCGATCTCCGATCACATGGTTCTCCAACGCGAGAAGCCCGTCGCCGTCTGGGGCTGGGCTGACGCAGGAGAGTCCGTCACGGTCGCTTTCGGCGGCCAATCGAAATCCGCCACCGCTGCGGACGACGGTAAGTGGTCGCTCAAGCTCGACGCCCTTTCCGCCTCCGCTGAATCCCGCTCACTCGTCGTCACGGGCAAGTCTGGCCACAAGGTCGAAGTAAAAGACGTCCTCGTCGGTGAAGTCTGGCTCGGCTCGGGCCAATCCAACATGTCTTTCACCGTCCAATCTGCGAAAAACTACCCAGTCGAAAAAGCCGCCGCGAAATACCCGCTCATCCGTGAATACCACGAAGGGTCTTCCGCGATGACCGCACCGCAAGCCGAAGGCAAAGGTAAGTGGTCGGCCTGCGCCCCTGAGACGGTCGGAAGTTTTTCCGCCGTGCTCTATTTCTTCGGTCGCGAGATCCATCGCGAAGTCGGGGTACCTGTCGGCCTCATCAATACTTCCGTCGGTGGCACGCCCATCGAAGCCTGGACCTCCGCCGAAGTGCAGCTCGCCGACCCAGCCACCAAGGAACGCTACGAGACTGCGCTCAAGAATTTTAACGCCTTCGACCCCGTCAAGGCCACGGCGGCTTATGAAAAACAGTTGGCGGCTTGGAATAAAGCTGCCGCCCAAGCGAAGACCGAGGGCAAAGATATCCCGCGCAAACCTTACGAACCGATCTCTTTCCGCAAATCCCATGGCGGGCCGGCCGGCCTCTACAACGGCAAGGTGCTCAACCTCGTCCCTTACACCCTTCGGGGCATGCTTTGGTACCAAGGCGAAGGCAACGCCGGCATGGCTGAACTCTACCATAAGCAGCTGACCGCTCTCGTCACCAGCTGGCGCACGCTCTGGAACGACGAAGTGCCTTACGCTTGGGTGCAGCTCCCCAACTACACCTCACCCGGCGAAGGCTGGCCGCGCATCCGCGAATCGATGATGAAGACGCTCGAGCTGCCGAAGACCGGCATGGCCATCACCCTCGATCTCGGTGATATCAAAAATATTCACCCGACCAACAAGCAGGACGTCGGCAAACGCCTCTCTTACTGGGCCCTCGGCACGGTCTACGGCAAGAGCGTCCCCGCCATCAGCGGCCCGCTTCCCGCCGGCTCCTCGGTCAATGGCAACGCCATAACGGTTTCCTTCAAACATGCCAACGCCGGCTTGAAGACAAAAGACGGCGGACCGGTAAAAGGCTTCCAGATCGCGGGTGCCGATCAACAATGGAAATCCGCCGAAGCGAAGATCGACGGCGATAAAGTCATCGTCAGCAGCAGCGAAGTCACCAAACCCGTCGCGGTGCGCTATGCCTGGAAAGATTGGCCCGACTGCAATCTTTACAACGGCGCCGACCTGCCGGCTTCCACTTTCCGTACCGATGATTGGCCCGTGCCCGTCGTCGCCACCAAATAATAAAATCTATGAAAACATTGCTCACCCTCGCGGTCGCCCTGGCGACCTTCCTTCCGTCCGCTCAGGTTATCGCCGCGGACTTCAAACTATCGGCCATTTTCTCGGACCACATGGTCCTGCAACGGGAAAAATCCGTGGCCATCTGGGGCTGGGCTGACGCCAACGAAGCGGTGACCGTCGAATTCGCAGGTCAAAAGAAAACCACCACGGCTGGCGCCGATGGTAAATGGACGCTTAAGCTCGACGCCCTTTCCGCCTCCGCGGAATCGCGTTCGCTCACCGTGAACGGCCAAGAGGGCCATAAGGTCGAAGTCAAAGACGTGCTTGTCGGCGAAGTCTGGCTCGGCTCGGGCCAATCCAACATGGCCATGACGGTCAACCGCTCGAAAGACTTCGAGAAAGAGAAGGCCGCTGCAAACTTCCCCTTAATCCGGCATTTCAAGGAAGACTCCGCCACGGCCACGACCGCCCAAGGGCAAGCCAAGGGCTCTTGGCTCGTCTGTACGCCCGATAACGTTGGGGGCTTCTCTGCGATTCTCTACTTCTTCGGTCGTGAAATTCACCACGAAGTCGGCGTCCCTGTCGGCCTCATCAATACCTCGGTCGGCGGTACGCCCATCGAAGCCTGGATCGCTCCAGAAGTACAAGAAACCAAACCCGAACTCAAAGCCGCCTTAGACGCGCAACACGAAGCCACTTCCAAGGTCGACCTCGTCAAAGCCAAAGCCGACTACGAAACCGCGCTCGAAAAATATAAAGTCGCAAAAGCTAAGGCCAAGACGGACGGCAAAGCCGCCCCTCGCCCACCCCGTGACCCTGTCGCCATGAGCGAACGTAAAGGAACCTATGGCGGCCTGTTCAATGGTAAGGTCGCTCCGCTGATCCCTTACACCCTCCGTGGCATGCTCTGGTATCAAGGCGAAGCGAATTCCGCCGATACGCGCGCGCCCCTCTACGTCCATCAACTCTCCGCGCTGATTACGGATTGGCGTGCTCGCTGGGGTGACGAAGTACCTTTCGCTTGGGTCCAATTACCGAACTTCAATCGCGCTGGTGAAGGCTGGCCGCTGATGCGCGAATCCATGCTCAAGACCCTCGCCCTCCCCAAGACCGGCATGGCTGTCGCCATCGATATCGGCGAACCTAGCAACATCCACCCGACCAATAAACAAGAAGCTGGTCGACGCCTCTCCCTCTGGGCGCTCGGCACCGTCTACGGCAAGAAGGTCGCGGAAACGAGTAGCCCCCTCCCCGCCGGCAGCGTCGTCCAAGGCTCTGAAATCGTTGTTTCTTTCTCACACGCCGATGGCCTCAAAACCCGGGACGGCGGTGCCGTGAAAGGCCTCGTCATCGCGGGAGCCGACAAGCAATGGAAACCAGCGACGGCTAAGATCGACGGCTCCAAGCTTACCGTCAGCAGCCCCGAGGTCGCCCAGCCCGTCGCGGTCCGCTACGCCTGGCTCGATAATCCTGAATGCAACCTTGTCAGCGGCGCTGATCTGCCCGCCTCGCCTTTCCGCACCGACGATTGGGCGCCCATCCCCGCGCCCGCCCCCGTCCGGCCCGCCGCCAAAGGCAAAGCCAAGAAATAAGGCCTCCAGACTGCCTTTTCAAAACCCCGCCACGCGGGGTTTTTTGTTAACTTTAATAAGATAAGGGGGTTATACAGACACTGCCCCTATGAGAAAATCCCTCCTGCTCCTTGCGCTCGGACTCGCCGCCCTCGCCCCGGCCGCCGATCGCAAACCTAACTTCATCTATCTGTTTACGGATGACCAACGCTGGGACGCACTCAGCGTGGTCCAAAAGGAGCAAGGCGAGAAAGGCCGCTTCCCCTGGCTCAAGACCCCGAACCTTGATCGCATCGCCGCCGAAGGCGTCCGCTTCCGTAACGCTTTCGTCGTGAATTCCCTCTGCGCCCCTTCGCGGGCCACGCTCGTCACGGGCCAGTACGGCCACGTCAACGGCGTGACCAACAACCACACGTCGCACCCCGAAGGAAATATCTCCGTCGCCACCTTACTCCGTCCGGCCGGCTACGTCTCGGGTTACTTCGGCAAGTGGCACCACGGCACCCAATCCGGCAAACGTCCCGGCTTCGACACGTCCGCCAGTTTCGTCGGCCAAGGAAAATATTTCGACTGCCCTATCGAAGTCGACGGCGTCGCCACGCCCAGCAAAGGTTTCGTCGATGACGTCACCACCGACTACGCTTCGAGCTTCATCAAGGCCAACAAAGATAAGCCGTTCCTGATGATCTTGGGTTTCAAGACCTGCCACGGACCCTTCACCCCACCACCCCGTAACGCAAAGGATTATGAAGGAGCGATGGCCCGCTCGACGCCGAACTACGGTATCCCTCCGGCCTACGCCAAGGTCGGACCCAACGGCGCCAAGGGCAAAGATACCGAAGCCAAGGAAGTCCAGACGAAGCTCGATATGTTCCGCGGTATCAACTCCGTCGACGACAACGTGGGCAAACTCTTGCGCCTGCTTGATGAACTTAAACTTACCGATGACACAGTATTAGTCTTCTCCAGCGACAACGGCTACTACCTCGGCGAACATAGTCTCGGCGACAAACGTTCGGGTTACGAAGAGTCGATGCGTATCCCAATGCTCGTCCGCTACCCTCGCGCAGTTAAGGCCGGTCGCACCGACGATCGCATCGTCCTGAATATCGATCCCGCCGCCACTTTTCTTGATCTCGCCGGTCACCCCGTGCCGGCCGCGATGCACGGGCGCAGCTGGAAACCCCTGCTCGAAAACCAAGCCAACGCTTCGTGGCGCGACAGTTTCTTCTACTGCTACTTCTACGAAAGAGGCTTCGGCACGCCGACGACGACCGCCGTTCGCACCCATGACGCAAAGCTCATCAAATATCCTGGGCACGATGAATGGACCGAAGTCTTCGACCTCAAAGCCGATCCCTACGAAACCAAGAACCTCGCCCAAGACCCGGCCTTTGCCGCACTTCGTAAATCCCTCGAAGCCGAATACGTGAAACAATCGGACCTGATTAGCTTTAAGATTCCAGACTTCGCCGACAAGCCCGAGGCCGAAGGCGAAACCAAGAAAAAAGGCAAAAAGAAGGCTAAGTAATCCCTGCGGTCTATAGGCAAATCTTTGGGTTCCACTTGCAACCCGAAGGTTTGCGGACTGTCTTAGGGGTAGCATGAAGACCCCGCTTCTCGCCTTGGCCATGGCCCTTGGCGTTTCCCATTCTTACGGTTTAAATAAAGGCAACGCCGGCCCCGCCGAAGTTAACCTTAAGTTCAAACTTCCAGCCCCTGCGCCGCTCTCTCCCGAAGAAGAACTGAAGACTTTCCGTCTTCCGGCCGGCTTCCGAATCGAACTCGTCGCCAGTGAACCGATGATCGAATCGCCGGTGGCCATCAGCTTCGACGATCAGGGCCGGATGTTCGTCGTTGAGATGCGCAGCTACATGCGCGACCTCGAAGGTACGACGGAAAAAGACCCGACCAGCCGCGTCTCATTACTGACAGACGTCGACGGCGACGGTCGCATGGACAAGGCGACCCCCTTTCTCGATAATCTCGTGATGCCGCGAGGCGTCATGGCGGTCAAAGGCGGCGCTTTCATCGCCGAACCGCCGAACCTATTCTTTTGTCGCGACACGAAGGGCACCGGCGTAGCCGATGAGAAAATCTTAATCGCGTCCGACTTCGGCACCCTGGGCGGCCAACCTGAGCACATGGCCAACACGCCGACTTGGGCGATGGATAACCGTGTCTACGCCGCCAACTACGGTACAAGTTTAAAGCTGACCACCGGAGCCTGGCAAAAGGGCCCCGGCCTTGGCCGCGGTCAATGGGGTCTGAGTCAGGACGACGCCGGCCGCCTTTTCTTCAACTACAACTCCGACCTGCTCCGAGCCGACCTCCTGCCGGCCGCAGCCTACGCCCGCAATCCGCTGCTTCGCGACGCAATCGGCATCAACTCTAAGGTCCTCAAGGATCAGTCGGTCTACCCTTCCCATCCTACCCCGGGCGTGAACCGCGGGTACGACGCCAAGACGCTCCGCACCGACGGTACGCTCGCCAACGCAACCTCTACTTGCGGAGCCGTCATCTACCGAGGCGATGCTTTCCCGGCCGAGTTTCGCGGCAACGCCTTCATCCCCGAACCCTCTTCCAACCTCGTGAAGCGCATCACCATCGCAGAGAAGGACGGCGTGCTCACCGGCGCCAACGTCTATAAGGATAAAGAATTCCTGACCTCGACCGACGAACGCTTCCGCCCGGTGATGATGGCCAACGGACCGGATGGCTGCCTGTATGTCGTCGACCTCTACCGCGGCATGCTCCAACACCCAGCCTTCTTGACGCACTACCTCATCGCTAACATCAAGGATCGTCATCTCGAACTGCCAGTCACCGGCGGCCGCATCTGGCGTATCGTCCGGGACAATAAGACCGCTCCGCGCGCCACGAAAATCCCGGCACTCACCACGGACCGCGTGAAGCTGCTGCAACATCCCAATGGCTGGGTACGCGATACGGCCCAGCGCCTGCTCGTCGAATCCGGCGACCTTTCCGCCACAGAATCGCTCGGAGCCCTGCTGACCGACCCGAAGGCTCCCGCGGTCACGCGACTCCACGCGCTCTGGACACTCGATGGCCTTGGTGCCGCACGCCCTGAACTCGTCCGACTCGCCCTCAAGGATCCTGACACCCAAGTCCGTGCGGCCGCCATCCGCATCGCTCCGACCGAGATGATCTCAGACCTCTGTGCGCTCAAAGATGAGAAGGAAATCCTCGTGCTCGCGCACCTGGCCATTCGGCTCTCGGCCACCAACTCCGCGGAAACCGATGCGGCTCTGGCCAAGATCCTCTCGCAGCACGGACGTAACGCTTTAGTCCGCGAAGGCGCTTTGACCGGCTTACGCGGCCGCGAAATCGCCATCGCCAGACAAATCGCCATCGCCACTTCAAAGCTACAATCCTCCGACGCCGATGCGGTGCTCGAAGCCATCAGCCGCATTATTTCGCAATCAGGAAAAGCCGGCCCGTACGAAGAAGTCCTCAGCGTGGCTGTCGCTCCCGAAGTCGCCGCCAGCGTCCGTACGGCCATCATCCGCGGCCTAAGTCAGACCGAAAGTGAAACCAAATCCATCAAAACGAAAAGCGGAGCCGCCGCTAAGCCCAAGATGCTTTGGCTGACCAAAGAGCCGCTCTCGCTCGCCCAATTGAAAGCGACGATGACCGACGCCACCGGCGCGAAACTCATCGCCAGCGTCGATGCCCGCTTAGCCTGGCCCGGCAAACCAGGTGCACCCGCCCCACCCAAAGTCATTCCACTGAGCGCATCCCAAACCGCCCTCTTTGAAAAAGGGAAAACCATCTTCGGCGGACTCTGTGCGGCCTGTCATCAAGCCCATGGCTACGGACTTGACGGGCTCGCACCACCCCTGGTCGATAGCGACTGGGTCCTGGGCAAACCCGATATCGCCGCTCGCATCGTGCTGAACGGCCTCGGCGGTCCGGTCAAAGTCGGTAATCGCACCTGGGATCTCACGATGCCTCCGATGGGCATGCTCAGCGATGAGGACATCGCCGGTGTCCTAACTTACATCCGGCGCGAATGGGAGCACAATGCCTCTCCGATTGAAAGCAAGGACGTCAAAGCTATCCGCACGCAATTCGCCGAGCACACCGCCTCTTGGACCTCCGATGAATTGATGCCGAGCAAGAAGGCTGCAAAAAAATAAGTCCCCATGCCCCTCGACCTTAAGCGCTCTCCAGCCTCAGACCCGCTCGCTCTTTATCGCTTTCGTGACGGGCTCTACGCGGTCGACCTCATCGCCGCAGCGATCACGGAGTTTGATTTCTTTACAAAACTCGCCGCCAAGCCTTCCGACCTCGCTATCGTCTGCCGTGATCTCGGCACGCATCGCCGGCCGACTGACGTGATGCTGACACTTTTCGCCGCCAACGACTTCATCGCCGTCAAACAAGGCATCTATTCGATTACTCCTCTGGGGAACGAGCACCTCGTCAGCACCTCTTCATCTTTTCTCGGCCCCTACTACGCGTCCCTCAAAGACCGCCCGGTGGTAAAGGATTTCATCACCATCCTCCGCACCGACAAGCCTGCCAATTGGGGCAGTTACAAAGATGAAAAGCCTTGGACGGAGGCGATGCTCACCGACGAATTCGCCACCAGCTTCACCGCCGCGATGGATTGCCGAGGCTTCACCCTCGGACCCGCCATGGCCAAGGCCGCACCGATCGGTACCCGCACTCGCTTACTCGATATCGCCGGTGGCTCCGGGGTCTACGCCTGCGCACTCGTCGCTAATCACCCGAAACTGACCGCAACAGTCTTTGAGCGACCGCCGGTCGACGGCATCGCCCGCAAGATGATTGCGAAGCGTGGCTTCCAAGATCGGGTCGATGTCGCCGCCGGCGATATGTTCAAGGATTCTCTGCCCGCCGGCTACGACGTCCATCTTTTCTCCAACGTGCTGCATGACTGGGATACGGATAAAGTACGGCCGCTACTCGCCGCCTCCGCCCAAGCTCTCTCCCAAGGCGGATTGCTGATCGTACACGATGCGCACCTGAACGAAGACAAGACCGGCTCCGCTCCCGTTGCCGCTTATTCCGCCTTACTCATGAGCGTAACCGAAGGCCGTTGCTACGGTACCGGCGAGATGCGCGAGCTGTTAAATGAAGCCGGCTTTATCGACGTACGCCATCAGGACACCGCCTGCGATCGCAGCATCGTGACGGCTATCAAGGCCTAATTCATGCGTTCTTGGCAATCTGTGTTATTTTTCTTAATCGGTGCAATATCGCTCGCGGCCACACCGATGGACCAAGAAGAGCACCGCCTTGGCTTCGTCGCCCTCTCGGACGGCAAAACCTTCGACGGCTGGAAGCATCCCGGCAATTGGGAAGTCAAAGACGGCGCCTTCACTCGCGTCCGTGGCACCGGCCAGCTGACCTACGAAACTCGCACCATCCCCGACGACTTCGAGCTGCGCTTCGACTGGAAAGTCAGCAAAGGATGCAACAGCGGCGTCTATTACCGCCCAGGACAAGTCGAGTATCAGGTGCTTGACGATATCAATAGCCCCTACGGAGAAAACCCGCGTCAGTCCGCCGCTTCGTTATTCTTTTGCATGGCCCCGAGCAAACGAGCCACGCAGCCTGTAGGCGAATGGAACACCGCGCGCATACGCTGCCAAGGTACCGTGATCGAACATTGGCTCAACGAACAGAAAGTTCTGTCTTTTGATTACGCCGACCCAAAGTGGGCCGAGGAAATCCGCCTGCTGGCCATCCGCGGAGGCGACCTCAAAGGCCGCGGCGGCAAACTCCTTCTGCAAGACCACGGCGAAGACGTCGCTTTTAGAAATCTACGCCTCCGGACGATTTCGTCCAGAGAGGTCATCAAGGCCGACCCAGCCTTCGTACCGATGCCGATTCCTCCTGCTGCCTTGGCCAAAGAGGAAGCCCGCGTGCGCAGCATGCTTGAGAAGAAGTAAAAAACTACCCCTCTACCTACTCCAATGAAACACCTCGCCACATTCCTCGCCCTGATTGCCGTCATCACGTGCTTTGCCGATGACCATCCTGCACTCGCCCGAGTGTCCGCGGCCCATGACGCCCGCGTGGCCGCCATGCTGGCGCCCACCCGTGAAAAGCTCGATGCCGTACTCTCGCCCGACCTGCGTTATACGCACTCCAATGGACAGATCGATTCGAAGACTTCGCTGATCGAATCGCTGCTCGATGGTTCTGCCAAGTACATGAAGTACCAATTCCACGAGTGCACCTTCACCTTCCCCGCACCTGGAATCGCCCTCATGGCCGGAAGCTTCGACGTAAAGGCCGTCGTGAAAGGCAACGCAGCCGACAGCACCATCAGTTTCCTCGGGGTCTGGCGCCTTGAAAAAGGCGAATGGAAGTTCCTCGCTTGGCAGTCCTGCAAGATCCCGCCCGCGACCCCAGCGAAGTAAGGTTTTCCTCGCAACCGTAGGGGGTTCTGGCTGTCTCAAAGGCAGCATGAACCCCCTGCTCGCTTCCGTCGTCGCCCTGTCCCTAGGCGCCGCTTCCCTGCTCGCCGCCGACACCTCGGCCAAGCCCAAGGCCGAGACGCCGAAGGCTCCGGCACGATTCGTCAACGACGGCAACCCCGAGCACCTGAAGGCTCCGTTGGCCTTACCCGCCGAAGAAAATGTCTCTTACGGTCCGCACAAAATGCAGGTAATCTATTTCTGGCGGGCGAAGTCAGATAAGCCTACGCCCTTACTCTTCTATATCCACGGCGGAGGTTGGGCCAATGGCGATCGCTCAAGCGTCAACGGCATGCTCAAGGAAGCCCTCGCCGCCGGTATCTCCGTCGCATCCATCGAATACCGTACCATCAAAGATTCGACCGCGGATGGCGTCGTGCCACCCGTCAAAGGTCCGATGCTCGACTGCGCTCGCGCCCTGCAATTCTGCCGCAGCAAGGCCAAGGAATGGAATCTCGACAAGACCAAGGTCGGTGCCGCTGGCGGCTCCGCTGGGGCGTGCACCAGTCTCTGGCTCGCCTTCCATGACGACCTCGCCGACCCCAATAACGCCGATCCGATTGCCCGTGAATCCACCCGACTCACCTGCGCCGCCGTCCAGGTTCCCCAGACCTCGCTCGACCCGAAGCAGATGCGCGACTGGACGCCGAACAGCGGCTACGGCTCGCACGCCTTCGGCATCGTCGGCGATGCCAAGAAAAAGCAATCCAACTTCGATGCCTTCTACGAGGCTCGCGAGAAGATCATGACCTGGATCAAGGAATATTCTCCTTATGAACTCGTCACGCGCGATGACCCGCCCGTGGGACTCTTCTTCGGTACGGTGCCTAACCTCGGCAAGGTAGAGAAAGATGCGACCCACACGGCGAACTTCGGCGTAAAGCTTAAAGAGCATTGCGACGAGATCAAAGCCCCGTGCGAACTCGTCTACCCCGGCGCCCCGAACGTCGTGCACGCTACTCCGAACGACTACATCAAGGCCCACCTGCGTCCCGAACTGAAATGAGCCACCTCCGGCCTCTCGCCCTTTTCGTCGCCTTCTCCTGGGGCATCACCTCTCTGCTCGCCGCCGACGCACCTGCCAAAGCCGCCGCGAAGCCCGTGGCAGCAGCGCCTGCTCCCACGGACCCGGAGAAGCGCAAGTACGAGATTCCGATCGAGCCCGACGAAAACGTCTCCTACGGCCCGCACCGGATGCAGCGGATCTACTTCTGGCGCGCGAAGTCCGACAAGCCCACTCCGCTCCTCTTCTACATTCATGGCGGGGGCTGGACCGGCGGCGACCGTTCGGTCGTCCGCAGCATGCTCAAGCCCGCCCTCGACGCTGGTATCTCCGTCGTCTCCGTCGAATATCGCATGATTAGGGACGCCACCGCCGACGGCCTCGTCCCCCCGGTGAAGGGACCGATGTTCGATTGCGCCCGCGCCCTCCAGTTCACGCGCAGCAAAGCCAAGGAATGGAACCTCGACAAGACCAAGGTCGCCCTGGCCGGCGGCTCGGCGGGCGCCTGCACCAGCCTGTGGCTCGCTTTCCACGATGACCTCGCCGACCCGAAGAGTGACGACCCCATCGCCCGCGAATCTACGCGCGTGACCTGCGCCGCGGTCGGCGGCGCCCAGACTTCGCTCGACCCCAAACAGATGCGCGAATGGACGCCCAACAGCAAATACGGTGCCCACGCCTTTGGCATCGTCTGGGACGCGAAGCAGAAACTCTCTTCCTTCGACATGTTCTATGCCGAGCGCGAACGTATCCTGCCGTGGATCAAGGAATACTCGCCCTACGAGCTTGTCAGCCGAGATGACCCGCCCGTCGCTCTCTTCTACAGCACCCCGCCCAACCTAGGCAAAGACGAGAAGGACCCGACCCACACCGCTAACTTCGGCGTGAAGCTCAAGGAGCACTGCGATAGGATGAAGGCTCCGTGCGAACTGATCTACCCCGGCGCCCCGAACGTTGTCCACGCCACGGATAGCGACTTCATCAAGGCCCACCTTCACCCCGAACTGAAGTGAGACTCCTCGCCCTGCTGTTGGCCGCCGTCGCTTTCGCCGCCGAAACCAAGGTCGTACCGCAACGCCCGTCCGCCGCAGACACTAAAGCCGCAGCTCTCAAGTTGGCGATTGATGTTCGCAGCTCAAAGGACGGCTCCCTTCAGAAAGTCATTTATTGGCGCCCTGAATCCGCGGCACATGATATCAAGGGAGCGGCCGTGCCTCTGCTGGTCTTCCTCCATTCCTGGAGCGGCGGCTTCGAACAAGGGCCATCTTGGATCACCCAGGCGAAGAAGATGGGCTGGGTGTTCGTCGCGCCGGATTTCCGCGGTCCGAACAGCCGGCCTGAAGCCTGCGCCTCGGACCTCGCCTCCCAGGACATCCTTGATGCCGTAGCGTATGCCCGACGCGACGCGCGTATCGACGACTCACGCATCTACCTTGTCGGCGGTTCCGGCGGCGGCCACATGGCGCTCGTCATGGCTGAACGCGCCCCGGACCTCTGGGCCGGCGTGAGCGCCTGGGTGCCGATCACCGACCTCGCCGCGTGGCACGCCGAAAGCAAGACGCGCAAGAACAACTACGCCAAGATGCTCGAACAGTCCTGCGGCGGACCACCAAGTCCAGCGACCGAAGCGGAATACCGCCATCGCTCTCCCCTCTTCCATCTCGCCGCCGCCAAGGGCGTGCCGCTCGACATCAACACCGGCATCCACGACGGCCATACCGGCTCGGTGCCTGTGAGCCACTCGCTCCGCGCCTTCAATGTACTGGCCTCGTCGGACAAACAGATTTCGACCGAAGACATCGACTTCATGGTCCGCGAACAAAAGATCCCCGGCGCCCTCGCCGCCGAGACCCAAGTCGACCCCGAACGCGAGAAGGCGACCCTCTTCCGCCGCAACTCCGGCAACGCCCGCGTGACGGTCTTCGAAGGCGGCCATGAGTCTGAATCCTCTTCCGCCGTACTCTGGCTCGCGCGCCAACGCAAAGGCCAGCCGGCGGATTTTAATCTCGGGCAATCCAAAGCAAGCAAAGCCGCCGCGGAGACGGTCGGGAAATAGCCTCCCATGCAGTTCCGCATCTCTCTCTGGCTATTGCTGCCATTGATCCTCACCGCCGCGCCCGTCAAGACAGCCCCAGCGGCCACGGCGGCGACACCCGTTGCCGAGACTAACTCTATCGGCGTCAAACTGATCCTCATCGAACCAGGATATTTTCGCATGGGCCAAGACGGGCCCGCGGCGGATTATAACGTCAAGGTGCATGCCGCCAAATTTGACGATGCGGATGGGGACGAAAAGCCAGCCCACCCGGTGACCTTGACGGCTGCTTTCAAAATCGGGGCCACGGAACTGACCTTAAGCCAATATCGACGATACCAACCCGAACATTGGGCGAACAAAGGAGCGGACCAAGATGCGGTGACCAACGTCAGCTGGCATGACGCGGTCAATTTCTGCACCTGGCTTTCGAAAAAAGAGGGTCGCACCTACCGCCTCCCGACCGAAGCCGAATGGGAATACGCCTGTCGCGCTGGCACGACGTCGCTCTTTCATACCGGCAATGCGTTGCCTGCCGGATTTCATAAATGGCCCAGCGATACCGGCCTTCGTGACCGTTTCTTCCCCACCGGAAAACTGCCTGAAGAATATCGCCCCCTCAACGCTCAGGGTGACGTCCTGAAAGTCGGCCAGACTCCCGCTAACCCGTGGGGTCTGTTAGACATGCATGGCAATATTTCCGAATGGTGTGCGGATTGGTACGGACCTTACGAAGCCAACGCGCAGACCGATCCGCTGGGTCGCATTTCCGGCGATTTCCGCGTCATCCGAGGCGGAAGCCATTCGATGCAGACCCGCTTGCTCCGCTCCGCCAATCGCAGCGGCTGGCTACCACACACGCGAAACGAAAAAACCGGCTTCCGAGTTGTTTGCGGCGAATGGCCCAAAGGCACTTTGCTCCCGCCCGCCCCACCGGCGTTGAACGCTCAGAACGTCTCTCAAGCCGCCCCGAAGCTTCAAATGCCCGACCCGAACGTACCATTCTTTGCCGGCCCCATTCCCTTCGTCATCATTCCCCCAAAATCTTCTGGACCTCTCTTCTCTTGGCATAACCACAGCCCCGCCATCACCGAGTGCCCCAACGGCGACGTGCTGGCCGTCTGGTATTCGTGCGTCGACGAAGCGGGTACGGAATTAACTAATCTAGCAAGCCGGCTTCGCTTCGGTCGCGACGCCTGGGAGCCTGCCTCGGTTTTCTGGGAGGGTCCCGATATCAATGACCATGCGCCGAAACTTTGGTGGGATGGTGATCGCACCTTGTTTCATTTCGCCCGTGGCCTAGGTGAGAATATCGTGCGCACCAGCACCGACAACGGAGCTACTTGGTCGCAAGCCATCACCACCCAACCCGTCGGCGAATGGGGCAACGCTCCGATTCGCACGCGCGACGGCCACCTCCTCATTTCTTGCGACGTCACCACGACGAGCCTCAACATCAGCCGCGATGGCGGACGGACTTGGTCTTTCACCCCTATCATAGGTGATAAAAGTCTGAGGCGACGCGATGGAAGTTCCGCGCGACACGCCGGCATCCATGCTCCCATCGTCGAATTGAACGACGGGCGCCTCATGACCCTGGGTCGTCTGAACACCGAAGAAGAGCAGGCGAAATTCGGTTTCAAGACTCCTGCCAGTTATTCCAGCGACAGCGGCATCACCTGGACACACGAAGCCACGCCCTTCCCGGCCATTAGCAGCGTCCAGCGTCAGGTGTTCATGCGACTACGCGAGGGCCCACTCTTATTTTGCTCCTTCACCGACCTGTCAGCTAACTCCAAGAAACCCAAAGGCATGGATTTCCCCCGTGAAGGAGGGACGCTGCATGGTGCCGGGCTGTTTGCGGCGTTATCCTTCGACGAGGGCAAGACGTGGTCAAACCGCCGGCTGATCACTCCGGGCGGTAGCCCGCGCACCTTGAACGGCATCGACCGTGGCCAATTCACCCTCAGCGACACCTCGGCCGAACCCCAAGGCTACCTCGCCGCAACGCAAACCCGCGACGGACGCGTTCAACTCATCTCCAGCAAGAATCATTACGTTTTCAACCTCGCTTGGTTAAAAGCACTACCAGCTAGCCCCACCGGTCGCTAAACAAACCAACCGACGAAGGCGTTTCGGGTGGCAACTTTCGCCCCTAAGGGGTGTTAATTAAGCATGCCCCGCCGTTACACCCTTGCCTGTTTTTTTGCCTTAGCCTCATGGGCCTGCGCCCCCCTGCAAGCCGCGGAACGTAAACCTAATATCCTCGTCATCGTCAGCGATGACCATGGCTACAACGATGTGGGCTTTAATGGCGGCAAGGCCGTCCCAACCCCTAACCTGGATAAATTCGCCGCCTCGGGTGTACGCTGCACCAGCGGGTATGTCTCGCACCCCTTCTGCTCGCCGACGCGTGCCGGTCTACTCACCGGACGCTACCAGCAGCGCTTCGGCCACGAAAATAATCCCGTCTATAATCCGGCCGACGCCACCGCAGGCTTACCGCTGACCGAAAAAATCCTTCCCCAATTCATGCACGAAGCCGGATATAAAACCGGATGGATCGGTAAATGGCATCTCGGCGCCACACCCGCCCACACACCTTGGGCACGCGGGTTCGACGAGACCTACGGCTTCATCGGCGGCGGTCACGTCTACAGCGACTGGCAAATCAACGAGAAGGAATACAATGTTCCGCTGACCCGCAACGGCCAGCCTACCGAGATCCCTCCGCACCTCACGGCGGCTTTCGGCAACGAAGCCAGCGCCTTTATTCGACGCCATACCGACGGACCCTGGATGCTTTATCTGGCCTTTAATGCCCCACACACGCCGCACATGCCAACGCCGGAACGCGAAGCCCAATTCGCGGACGTAAAAGATCCTATGCGCCGCAAATGCCTCGCCCAGATTAGCCTGCTCGATGACGCCATTGGCAACGTCACCAAGGCCCTGGCCGAAAGCGGACAAGCGCAAGATACGCTGATATTTTTCTTTAGTGATAACGGCGGCACCCCTCCGAAACTGGGCGCCGACAACACCCCGCTGCACGGCAACAAAGGACAAGTCTACGACGGTGGTATCCGCGTGCCCTTCGTCGTTAGCTGGCCAGCCCAACTGAAAGCTGGCTCGACCTATGATGCGCCCGTCTCATCGCTGGACGTCGCGGCGACCGCTCTCGCCTTGGCAGGAGTGCCCTTCCCCACCGAACGCAAACTCGATGGCGTGAATGTCATCCCCTTCTTGAAAGGCGAAAATAAGGCGACGCCGCACGACCGACTCTTCTGGCGCATGGGCGGCGGCACGCACTTAGCCGCCCGCGAAGGGCAATGGAAACTGGTCCGTAACGGCACCGGTCCGCTCGAACTTTACAACTTGGATGCGGACATCTCCGAAAGCAAGAACCTCGCCACGGAAAAACCCGAGGTCACAGCCCGTCTCAATGCCGACCTCGAGGCATGGAATAAAGAACTGATTGATCCGGTCTTCGGCGGCCCCGCGGCGGTCAAAGCGGCCAAGAAAAAAGCCAAGAAGTAAATCCGTGCGAACGTTCTACTGTGCCATCTTTCTGCTTTCATGCCTGAAGACGGAGTCATGGGCTCAGATTGAAACCACCCGTAAGCCCAACATCCTCTTCATCCTGGCCGATGACCTTGGATGGTCCGCCCTTAGCTGTTACGGCAATAAAGACGTCGCGACACCCAACCTCGACCGCCTGGCCAGCCAAGGCATGCGCTTCACCTCAGCTTATGCCGACGCGCAATGCTCACCATCAAGGGCGGCGCTGCTTTCCGGGCAATACGGCGGCCGTACCGGCCTTTTCAAGGTGCTTGCCGAGAAAGAACCCCCACGAGCTTTCTTGCGTCCGCCTGAACCGAATCATGGCCTGAAACCGGAAGTCGCCACGCTTGCCACCACCCTCCGTCAGGCCGGCTACGCCACTGGTATGAGCGGCAAATGGCATATCGCCGACAACCATGTCGCCGCCAATCTGATCCGCCGCGACGGTGGCAAATACTTCGACCACTATGGGTTTGATTTTTGCGGAACCGCTCGCGAAACCGACCACGTCGAAGACAAGGCCGTCACGGCGATTACGAATGATATCATCGGTTTCATCCGGGAGCATAAGTCGACGCCTTGGTTCGCCTACGCCGCGCACGTGACAACGCATACGAAGCTCAGCGCCCCTTCCGCGCTTGTCGACAAACACGCCGCCCGCGGATATAAACGCTCGACCAATCCTGGGGCAAAATTCAGCGAACGCCCGACCGCCGAATACCTCGGCATGCTCGAGCATCTGGACGACGAGGTCGGACGGTTGCTCTCCTGTCTCGACGAACTCGATCTAAGCAGAAACACCGTCGTCATCTTCACGAGCGATAACGGAGGCCTCTCGCGTACGGCAAGCAACGCCCCGCTCCGGGAAGGCAAAGGTTCGCCTTACGAAGGCGGAATCAGGGTGCCTCTCATCGTGCGATGGCCCGGGCAGATTAAACCGGCGAGCAACTGCCCGACCGCGGTACACTTCGTGGATTTCTTCCCAACATTCGTCGTCCTGAGCGGTGCGACCGTTCCGTCCGAACATCCGCTCGACGGCGAAAACCTCCTGCCGCTCTGGCAACAAAGCGGCACATTAAAACGCCATGAAATTTATTGGCACATGCCGACCTATACCACGAACTACGGCCGGACTCCTTGCGCCGTCGTGCAGCAAGATGAATGGAAGTTGATTCACTGGTTCAGCGATTACCTGGACCCAACCGGGTTCACCCCCGACAACAAGCCCTACGGCAAACTCGTCCTCGGCGCCCGGACCGAGCTTTACAACCTGCACGACGATCCAAGCGAATTACATGACCTCGCATTTGCCAGACCGCAGAAAACACAGAACCTTCTGCGCAAGTTGCAAACTTGGCAAAAAAGCGTCGGAGCCGGAATGCCCGTCGCGAATCCCGACTTCGATCTTAAAAAATGGTGGACGGGCACGAACGATGTTACAGAAGGGTCAAAATAAAATCCCTTTGGTTAATACCACCCACATGAACCCTTCATAAGAATGAGATCCAGACCGACTCTTGGACTAATCCGCCTCATGAGAGCTTTCTACCTTTCTCTTTTGGCACTGACGAGCGCGCCCGCGGATACGATCAAGGTTTTCATCCTGGCCGGCCAGTCCAACATGGAAGGCCAGGCGGTGACCGACCTGAAGGGTAAGGATTACAATAAAGGTAAAGGCACTTTGGTCGAAGTCATGTCCCGGCCCGGCAATGCGGCTCGCTATGCCCATCTTAAAAATACCGATGGCTCTTGGCGATTCCGCGACGATGTGTTCGTACGATATGAACGCGAAAATCAACCTCCCCTCCAAGGTCCACTGGGCCTTGGCTTTGCGGTCTACGGCGATCTCCATCACTTCGGTCCTGAGCTCCAATGCGGCCACATCCTGGGCGATGCCATCGATGCGCCGGTATTACTGATCAAATGCGCGTGGGGCGGCAAAAGCCTCTACCAAGACTTCCGACCACCTTCCGCCGGAGGCGTCACTGGTAAATACTATAAGCTGATGCTGCAACAAGTGCGGGCTAGCTTAATCGAAGTTGGTAAAGATTTTCCCACCCTCGCCGGTAAAACACCCGAGCTGGCAGGTTTGATCTGGTACCAAGGCTGGAACGATGGCGTCAATCCTCAGACGGCGGTCCCGGAATATGAATCGAATCTGGCACATCTGATCAGGGATATCCGGCGCGACCTGGATGCGCCGAAGCTCCCCGTGGTCATCGGCGAACTCACCGGCCCATGGGTGCAAGCCCCCGAAGAATGGGAAGCCCTACGCCACGCCCAAGCCGCCGTTGCCCGCCGCCCCGAATTCATCGGTAATACCCTTTTCGTCCCGACCCGTGATTTCGTCCGCCCCGCTTCGGAATCACCCAACCCGGGGCACGGCCACCATGAATTCGGCAATGCCGAGACTTATTTTCTCGTAGGTGACGCCTTGGGCAAAGGCATGTTGGCGCTGCTCCATCCCTCTGGCCGTCAAATCGTCCCAGGTGTTACGAAATAACACCGCCCGTGCGTTGATTCGCCGGGACGGAGACCGAACTCACCCACGCCGACCCTGCCCCTGCGGTGGTCGGTTTTGCTTTAAAATCTTCCTTTGGTCGGGCTGGTGAGATTCGAACTCACGACCTCTTGCACCCCATGCAAGCGCGCTACCAGGCTACGCTACAGCCCGAATAAAGGAAGGTTTGTTAAGTCTATCCGCAGAAGGGATGTCAACCCGACAAACAAAACGCCGCGGTTTCTCGACATAACCCTTCATAAGACCTAATAAAACCCCATGAGCCGTCACCCCTTGCTCCTGCTTATCCTTTGGTCGGCCTGCCTCTTCGGAGAGTCCCGCCCCAACATCGTCTTTATCTTGGCCGATGACCTCGGCTACGGCGAAGTGGGTTACAACGGACAGAAAATCATCCGCACGCCGAACGTCGACCGATTAGCCCGCGAAGGCATGATCTTCACCCGCCACTACTGCGGCAATGCGGTCTGCTCTCCGTCACGCACGGTCCTGATGACGGGACGTAATCCCGGCCACGCCACGACCCGCGATAATCGCGACGTGGGCGACCAGGAGCAGTTCCCGCTGCCAGCTGGTATCACGACCCTGCCTGCGACGCTCAAATCTGCCGGCTACGTGACCGCCGCTTTCGGTAAATGGGGCATGGGTAGTTTCGAGTCCACCGGCAACCCCCTCAAACAAGGCTTCGACCACTTCCTCGGCATCACGAGCCAGTGGGTCGCGCATAGCCACTACCCTCCGTTCATCCAAGATGATGGAAAGAAAATCCCACTCGATAACGGACCCGGCGGAACGCCCGGCCACGCAAACTTCCCCGCCGACGCCGACCCAAAGGATCCGAAGGCTTTCGCCGCCTACATCGGCAAGGATTTCTCCAGTGACCACACAATTGCCGGCGCCGAAGCGTTCATCGCAGACAACAAGGGTAAGCCATTCTTTCTCTACTACGCCTCGCCCCTACCCCACGTTTCGCTCCAGGTGCCCGCCGAGGAGTTGAAACAATACGATGGCGTCATCACCGAAGACGCTCCCTACGTACCGACCAAGGGCGGCTACGTACCCAACCGCACCCCGCGCACGACCTACGCCGCGATGATCACCAGACTCGACAAAGAAGTCGGACGCATCTTGGTCGCCCTCGAGAAAGCTGGTGTCGCCGATAACACCATCATCGTCTTCAGCGGCGATAATGGCGCCACGCACGATGCCGGCGGGGTCGACACGAAGTATTTCAATTCCGTCGGAGACTTGAAAGGCCTCAAAGGCTCGCTCCATGAAGGCGGCGTCCGCGAACCCACCGTAGTGCACTGGCCCGCAGGCATCAAAGCTGGCTCTCGCTCCAACCGTATTTCCGGTTTTGAGGATTGGCTGGCCACTTTCGCCGAACTAGCTGGTGCAAAACTGGAACGTGATGCCGACATGAGCAGCGAGAGCCTCGTGCCTGCCCTCAAAGGCACGGACGCACCGCGGGCGCAGCCGCTTTACCGCGAATTCCCCGGCTATGGCTCGCAACAGGCCATCTGGGACGGCAAATGGAAAGCCATTCGCACCGACATGGCCAAGACTGTGAAAGCCAAGGGCCAGATCCATACCGAGCTTTACGATTTGGACGCCGACCCGAACGAGACGACCGATCTCGCCGATAAATTCCCGGACATCGTCAAAGGACTCGAAACCAAAATGTCCGCGGCACGCGTGCCAGATTCGAATTTTCCGCTCATCGGCGTCGACCCAACTCCGGCCAACACCGGCAAGGGCAAGAAAAAGGCTGCGGCGAAGAAGTAAGGCGCAGGAAACGTTTCGGGTGCCAGGTGGCGGCCGCTGGTGGCGGGTGGCGGGATTGCGATACGCTCAAATGGAAACCGGATACCGGATGATTGGCTTGGGCATGAGGTAGGGGCGCGACTGCGTCGCGTCCGTCGACTGGAGTCGCTGAGAATAGTTAAGTGGCACTGATTCGCACGTCACGACGCGAACGGACGCCACGCAGTGGCGCCCCTACCTTTACAATTCTTCGATGCCCTCGCGCAGCTTCGCCGCCTTCTTACGCACGGCGGCCTGCTCGGCGGGCGACATGTTGGCGGCCTGACGCACGGCCATGCCGATGCGCGGATTATTCAGGAAGCGATCCTGATGTCGCAGCCAGAAGTCCCAATAGAGCGCATTCAGCGGGCAGGCCAGCGGACCGGTGCGATCCTTGGGGTCATACGGACAGCCTCCGCAATAGTTCGACATCTTGGAGACGTAGCTGGCGGCGCAACAATACGGTTTGCTCGCCAGGAAGCCGCCATCCGCGTGCTGACTCATGCCGATGACGTTCGGGAGTTCGACCCACTGGAACGCGTCGATGTAGACGCCCAGATACCAGCGCTCGACCTCGGCGGGATCCACACCGGCGGTCAGGCAGAACGAGCCGATGACCATCAAGCGCTGGATGTGGTGCGCGTACGCCGTGTCGAGCGATTGCCCGACCGAGTGGCGCATGCAGTTCATCTTCACCTTGCCAGTCCAGAACCAGGACGGCAGCGAGAGCGTATGCACGAGTCCGTTAGCAGTCTCATAGCTAGGCATCTTCGCCCAGTACACCCCGCGGACGTATTCACGCCAGCCGATGACCTGCCTAACGAAGCCCTCGGTCGCGGCCAACGGATAACGCCGCGGGTCACGGGCATGGGCATCGGCCGCGGCCTGGGCAACCTCGAGGGGCGCAAGCAGCTTCACGTTCAGGGCATAAGACAGGCGCGAGTGGAACAGGCGGTCGGAGGAGGTGTGCATCGCATCCTCGTAGTCGCCGAAATCCGGTAACCCGCGTTCAATGAAAGCGTCCAGCTGGGCCAAGGCCTCCTTGCGGTCCAACGGCCAAGGGAAGTCCTTCTCAGAGGGCTTCCCCATCGTCTTCACCCCAGCAGCTTGGATCTCCGCCCAGATTGCGTAGTGGTCATGCGAGACGTTCCATGATTTCGGCGGGGGCGGCGTCCCCTTCCAAGGCTTCCGGTTCTCCTTGTCGTAGTTCCATTCGCCACCGGCGGGCGCGCCATCCTCGTCCATTAGCAGACGCGTTCGGACACGCATCTTGCGGTAATACGACTCCAACAGCCAGCGCTTGGCATCCTTCTGAAAATGCGCGGCCACGCCGCCACGGCCGTCAAGGAAATGTTCGGAGCTGACGCAGGACGTGACTAGACCACAACTTGCGGCGAAGGCACGCAGGTCTTGGTCGAGTCGCCACTCATCGGGCTCCTGATATTCGAAACGGCCGGCCTTCGTCTCAGCGAAAACCGTGTTCAAGTTCTCGGCGAACTTCTGGAGATTATCCTTATCCCCTAGACGAAAATAGCGAACCTGATGGCCCTGCTTCCCGAGTTGCTCCGCCAACCGTCGCATCCCCGCGAAGATCGCGATGACCTTCTGGGCATGATGCACCACGTAGTCTGTCTCGGACCGTACCTCCATGAATACATAGGTCACCGACGGGTCTTTTTTACCAAACCAGGAATGCTCCGGATTTAGCTGATCGCCGAGGATGAGACGGACGGTAGGGGCCACATGGGTAAGGGAGGAAGAACTCGAGGAATGGCAAACAAGGTCTTGAGGTAGGGGCAGCACCACGTGCTGTCCTAGGAATCAGGTCGCAATCCTTGGCTCCGATTTGCGCTACTGGATAACTCAGACTCCCTTATGACACCATGCGCGGAGTAAAAAAAGCCGACCTGCCGACCAAGGTCTGTCCGACCTGCCAAAGGCCGTTCAGCTGGCGGAAGAAATGGGAACGCTGCTGGGACGAGGTGCGCTTCTGCAGCGATGCCTGCCGCCGTGGCACCCCGCGCGGCAGGGCACAAAAAAGCCCGGGGTCGCCGGGCTGATATCAAGGCCTCTTCTTTTATTCTTACTTTGGACCGCCTGTGCGGCGCGTACCTGGGCGGCCAAAAGGACGGTAATTACCCTGCGAGGCACGCTGACCGCCATGGCGTCCGCCTTGCGGATGCTGATGGCCTTCTTGCGAACGCTGCGGGCGACCGCCGCGCTGGGCCGCGCGTGGATCGATATCGCGAACGAAATCTTCCGGAGTGCGCGGCGGAGCCTGCTGCGTGTAATCAAAGCCGGCCAACTTGCCGCAATGCAGATGCTTGCCGACAATCTTCTCAAGGCGACGAAGCTCACCGAAATCTTCGCGGGTGATGAAGGTGATCGCGATGCCGGTGGAAAGCGCGCGTCCCGTCCGACCGATACGGTGGATGTAATCTTCCAACTGGTCAGGGAAGTCGAAATTGATGACGTGCGTGATGCCGTCGACGTCGATACCGCGCGAGGCGATGTCGGTCGCAACCAAGACCCGGACTTCGCCGTTCTTGAAAGCCTGCAAGGCACGTTGACGCTGGCTCTGGGAGCGATTGGCGTGGATGGCGGCGCAACGGATACCGGCGCCGTCTAACTTGCGGCAAACCCGATCGGCACCATGCTTGGTCCGGGCAAAGACAAGGACGGTCGATAAGCTGGCGTCTTGCAGCAGATGGTTCAACATCACCTGCTTGAGGGCTCCCGGGCACTCGTAAAGCAATTGCGTGACGGTCTCGGCGGGGTTCGAACGGCGACCTACCGTGATCATCTTCGGCGAGCGCTGGAACTGGGACGTCAGGGCTTCGATTTCGCGGGAAATGGTGGCCGAGAAAAGTAGGGTTTGGCGTTCCTTCGGTAAAGCCCGGACAATCGTGTTGATGGCAGGCAAGAAACCCATGTCCAACATGCGGTCAGCCTCGTCCATGACGAGGTATTCAAGGGAACCGAAGTCACCATGACCCTGGCGGCCAAGGTCAAGGAGTCGGCCAGGGGTGGCGACCAAGACGTCGCAACCGGCACGCAGGGCCGCGATCTGGGGGCGTTCGCTGACGCCGCCATAGCAGGTGGCGATGGAGAGTTTAGCGTACCGCGAATAGGCGTTAATATTTTCGGCGATCTGGACCACTAATTCGCGGGTCGGAGCGAGAACCAAGCAACGCACGCGACCCTTGTGTTCATGGGTCTTGGTACGGGTCAGCTTGGTGATCAGAGGCAGGGTAAACGCGGCAGTCTTACCGGTACCCGTCTGGGCAATGCCGATGACGTCGGTACCTTCCAAGATAGTCGGAATCGTCGCCAACTGGATGGGCGTGGGAATGGTATAACCTTGGTCGGCAACGGCCTTCAGGATAGCGGCGTCGAGGCCGAGCGTTTCAAATGACATTTGGCGGAAAGTGGGCCTTCCTTTTGGAAAGTGCGAGATTATTGCGAAAATAGCGAAAAGAGAGGTTTCATGACTACCATGCCCGCCCTTTATCATCCTCGAAATAAGGCCAATCGGCTCCATTCCACCTTTGCACTTTTATCGGGCGTGTTTTAGTCATTCCACACCCCCGCCCATGAGTCTCTTCGCCCGTAAAAGCATCCCTGCCCTACAACGTGAAGCCGCCGCTACGGGGGATGGGACGCTGAAACGTTCCCTCTCCGCCACCAATCTGGTGATGATCGGCATCGGCGGCATCATCGGCGCCGGCATCTTCGTCCTGACCGGCCACGCGGCCGCCTCGCACGCCGGCCCGGCCGTCGTCCTCTCTTTCGTCATCAGCGCCATCACCTGCGCCCTCGCCGGCTTGTGCTACTCCGAGATGGCCGCCGCCGTACCGGTCGCCGGTAGTGCTTATACTTATTCGTATGCGACACTCGGCGAACTGATGGCCTGGATCATCGGCTGGGACCTCGTTCTCGAATACGGCGTCGGCGCTGTCACGGTCGCCGTCGGCTGGGCAGGCTACCTCAATGGCTTCCTCGAAGGCTTCGGTATTCATATTCCCGCGGCGTACGCTTCCGCCCCCTTTGATTGGGTCGCCGACAAGGTGACCCATATCGACCATTTCGTCAGCACGGGCGCGGTCGTCAACTTACCTGCAATGCTCGTGGTCGCGCTCGTCACGGCGTTGCTTGTCGTGGGTATCGAGACCTCAGCCAAGGTCAATGCGGCCTTCGTCGTCTTAAAGGTCAGTATCGTCGTGCTGTTTATCGCCGTCGGCCTCGGCCACGTACTCCATTCCAACTGGGTCACCGTAGCCAATCCTGAGGGCCTCTTCATCCCGCCCAATCTTGGTGCCGGCCAATTCGGCTGGGATGGTATCGTACGCGCCTCGGGCGTGGTCTTCTTTGCTTACATCGGCTTCGACGCGGTTTCGACCGCCGCCCAAGAATCAAAAAATCCGCAACGCGACATGCCGATCGGGATGCTTGGCTCGCTGGCCATCTGCACGGTGCTTTACATCCTCGTCGCTTACGTGCTCACGGGCGTAGTGCCTTACGACCAACTTAACGTCGCTCAACCCATCGCCAAAGGTATCGACGCCATGGGCCTCCCTTGGCTTGCGCCTTTCATCAAGTTCGGCGCCATCCTTGGCCTGAGTTCGGTGATCCTGGTGCTGATGCTCGGCCAGACGCGCGTCTTCTTCTCGATGTCCAAAGACGGCCTGCTACCAGTTTCCTTCGGTAAAGTGCATGCGAAGTTCCGGACGCCGGCGCGCATCACGCTCGTGACGGGCATGGCCATCATGGTCGCCGCCGGCCTCGCCCCCATCGGCCTCGTCGGCGAACTCTGTAGTATCGGCACCCTCTTCGCTTTCGCGCTCGTCTGTCTGGGCGTCATGGCACTCCGTCTCATCAACCCTGACCTGCACCGCCCCTTCCGCACGCCCTTTATCTGGATCGTCGGGCCGGCGGGTGCTGGCGCCAGTTTTTACCTCATGTGGGCGCTGCCGGCCGACACCTGGATTCGACTCATCGTCTGGATGGCCATCGGTCTCGTGATTTACTTCGTCTACGGCCAGCGCAACGCCGCCCGTGTCCGAGCCGAACGCGGCGAAGAAATCTGATTCTTACTTAGTCGCGGAAGTAGACTTAACCAGTTCCTGTCGCGTAGCGATGGGCACGTAGCCGACTTCCAAACCCTTGGGCGGCTTGACGATTTGTGCCGGGTCAAGGTAAGCGAGCTTACCGACCGTCGGAGGCGCGAGGTACTCGCGATGATAAAGCGATGGTTTGGTGTCAAAGGTGACGGGCGTGAACTATTCATGTCGGCTTGGTGACCTTATGACTGTGATTATCACAGACAAAAGTCACTTATGACGATTACGGCGAAAGTAAAATGTAGGTGTATGACACTCCTGCCACACTCCTGACGCTACTCCGTAAGGGAGCGGTTATAAATTAAACACCCCCACCCATGAAATATATCACACGCTCGTTCCTCGTTGCTGCAGCCTCGGTCGCAGCCCTTCACGCCCAACAAATCACTGGTCCCTCCAGCAGCCAGACTCCCTACCTGACGGCCACCGCTCAGGGTTGGTCCGCTACTTCCGTCCTGACGGTCGGCGATGCGATTGGCGGCTATCAGATGGTCGGCATTCCTGACGGCCTCGGTGCTTTCTCCAGTGGCGCCAACGAGATGACCGTCCTCGCTAACCATGAGCTAGGCAACACTTCCGGTACCGTCCGCGGCCACGGTGCCATCGGCGCCTTCGTCTCCAAGTGGGTGATCAACACCTCCACCTGGCAGGTCATCTCCGGTGGCGACCTCGTCACCTCCGCTGCCAACCAGCTGATGTGGAACGGCACCACCTGGACCCAGCCTTCTTCTCCTTACGCAATCGCCCGTCTCTGCTCGGCCGACCTCCCGAAGGCCGCCGCCTTCTGGGATGGCACCAATGGCTATAACGGCCGCATCTTTATGAACGGTGAAGAAACCGGCGTCGAAGGTAAGGCCTTCGCCTGGATCGTAACCGGCACCGAAGCCGGTAAGATGTACGAGCTCCCCCACCTTGGTAAGAACTCCTGGGAAAACGCCCTCGCTCGATCGAGCTACGGCGTCAGCCCTGGTGCCGCCAACCTACGCCAGACCGCGGTCGCCCTGACCGACGACTCCACCCCCGGAGAAGTCTTTCTTTACATCGGCAGTAAGCTCGACACCGGCAATGCCGTCCAGAAGGCCGGACTGACCAACGGTCAGGTCTACGGTATCAAGGTTAATTCCGCCACCGGCTACACCGGCGCCGTCACCGTTGAAAATGCCACCGGCATCAACGGCACCTTCCTCCTGGCCCCGGTCTTCACCAACGCGACGATCGCCGCCAAGACTGGCGCCGAATTCCAAGCCGCTGCCACCACCGCCGGCACGACGCAGTTCGCCCGCCCCGAAGACGCTGCCTGGTATGACCATGACTCCCTGATCTTCGCCACTACGGGCGCGACGGTTAGCAGCGTGGTCGTCGGCTCCAAGATTTACCAACTCGACTTCAACAACGACGCTACCAACGGCATCCTGACCACGGGCGGCAACATTAAGGTGCTCGTCGACTCCACCAAACTGACCGGTTCGGACGGTGCCAAGGCCCAGACCTTCGATAACATCACCGTCGGCGAAGACGGCTTGCTCTACCTCCAAGAAGACCCAGGGAGCAAAGACTACGTCGCCAAGCATTGGGTCGTCAATCCCCTCGCCGGCACTCAGGACCAGATCGAAGCCACCGCGGTGCAGATCTTCGAATCCGACCGGAACCGCTTCACCACGGGAGCAACTCAGTTCCAGACGATTGACGAAGAGCATTCCGGCATTATCGACATCACCTCAATCGTCGCCGACGGCGTCACCGGCAGCAAGTGGTTCCTCGTTGCCACCCAGAACCATGCCACCGCCACCGGTGCCAGCGCCGCGACCCTCGTCGAAGGCGGCCAGTTCATCGCACTCAATTACAAGGTCGGCTCGGCGAGCGGCATCGTCGGCAACCTGATGACCCTCGACAACGGCGGCGCGATTGTCGCCAGCGGCGCAGCCATCACGCACAACGTCGCCCTCACCGGCACGGGAGGCGTCTTCAATACCACGGCCAACACCTCGGTCTCCGGCGCCATCGGCGGCACCGGCGGCCTCTGGAAGAACGGCTCGGGTGCGCTGACCCTGACCGGCGTCAACACCTACACCGGCAACACCAACGTCGAAGCCGGCAAGCTTGTCGTCAATGGTGCACTCAGCTCCGCAGTCCGCATCCTGAAGAACGGTAGCTTCGGCGGTAACGCGAACATCGTCGGCAACCTGACCAACCTTGGCACCCTCGCCCCCGGCAACTCTCCCGGCACGATTAATATCACCGGCAACTACCTCGAAGCTGGCACGCTCGACATCGAAGTCTGGGGCCTCACCGCTGGCACGCAGCACGACCAGGTCATCGCCTCCGGCACCGCGACCTTCCAGACCGGCAGCAACCTGAAGGTCACCAAGACCGGCGGCACCTTCGACCTCGGACGCACCGAGTCCGTCCTCGCCGTCAGCGCCACCGCCTACTCGGGCGCCTTCACGACGCTCGACCGCAGCACGCAGACCACGCAGGTGTTCTTCAACAACGCCACGGGACGCATCCACGGTTCCAGCCTGACCGAAGCCCAGACCTTCGCCGACCTGACGACCGACACCAACCGCAAGGCGATCGCCACCGCACTCTACGCGGACGGTCTCACCAGTGCCACGGTGCAGCGCGCCAGTGCCGGCGGCTCCGCCACTGCCAAGGCCTTCATCGCCACCGGCGAGATGGGTGCCGCGACCGTCGCCTTCCTGGGCTCCGCCAATGTCGACACCGCCCTGGACGCTCTCTCCCCCGAAGCGTACAGCGCGTCGATGATCATGGCTTCCCGCAATTCGCTAACGCTGGCCCGCGCCCTGACCGGCGCCGTCGCCACGCCCGAAGGCTGGAACGCGCAGATCGGCTACGACCAACAACAAGCCACGCTGACCGCCTCATCGACGAGCCTCAAAGGTAAGTATGACGTCAATGCGACCTACGCGATTATCACCAAGGCGCTTGCCACCGGCACGCAATTCTCGGTACTGATTTCGCAGAACGAAGGCACCTCGTCCGCCTCGGGCTTTAGCTCGAAGGGTACAGGTCAGTCGCTGGGTCTCGGCTTCGCCGCCGACCTCGGCTCAGCGCGCCTCGACCTCGCAATCACCGGCGGTAAGCTGAAGAACAGCGGCACGCGTAACGGTCAGGCTTTCGTCGACCAGAACCTCGAAGGCAGTTCGATGCTCGCCCGCCTGAGTTTCTCCAAGCTCGGCGCCTTCACCCCGTACGTCGGCTTGAACCGCAGCTCGTCGAAGTTCGACGCCTTCACCGAGACCGGTACGGGCGCCAACCTTAATGTGTCCGCCGCCACACAGACGAACACCAACGCCGAAATCGGCCTGGGTTACGAGATGAAGCTCACCGACACGATGTCGATCTCGCTCAACATCGCCTATGAGCACAACCTGGACAGCACCGGCAACTCGCTGTCGGCGAGCTTCGCCGACGCCGCTTCGCCCACGTCCTTCAACGTGTCGACCTACGGCGCTGGACAGAACGTCTTCCGCGGCGGCATTGGCTTCCAGGCATCCCTGGGCGCCGGGCGCTCTGCCGGGCTGAGCTACGATATGCACGCGGGGGACGACATGAAGTCGGCCAACGAAGTGAAGGTAAACTACACCTTCCGCTTCTAAGCGGTCGGCACATCCGGTCCGAAGGCCGCCCACCCGGGCGGCCTTCTTGTTTTACGGAGTTACCCATACGTAAAGAAATGGTGACCCACTGGCCTCGTGATTTACTTCGTCTACGGCCAACGTAACGCCGCCCGTGTCCGAGCCGAACGCGGCGAAGAAATCTGATTCTTACTTAGTCGCGGAAGTAGACTTAACCAGTTCCTGTCGCG
>CAILOT010000014.1:0-12490 GCA_903835965.1 uncultured Opitutia bacterium | reverse complement strand
TAGGAGAGCAAGGTACTCGCGATAGGCGGAATAGCGCGCAAAGTCCCGGTCCAGCACCTCGCAACCGATCGACCAGTTCGAAGCCGCGATCTCCCGCGCCGCCCGGGGCGCGATCTTGCCGATCGGCTTCGTGCTGCTGGCGGTCCTGGCGGCACTCTGGTTCATCTTCACGATTATCGGCCTGGTCAAAGCCACCGAAGGAAAGGTTTATAGATTTCCCCTCACCTTTCGAATGCTCTGACCTCGGCCGAACTGAACACAAAAAAGCCCGATGGATCATCGGGCTTTTTGAGGTCATGAAAGACGTCTTAACGATTCATCGACAACTGAGCGCGCAGATACTCGACGGTGCGGCGGACGTTGGCGTCGACTTCCATCTGATTCACCACCGTCTTACGGGCGTGAATGACAGTACCGTGGTCGCGACCGCCGAAAACTTGGCCGATCGATACGAGGGACATGCCGGTGAGCTGGGTGGCGAGGTACATGGCGACCTGACGGGGAAAAGCGATATTCTGCATGCGGCGCTTGGACGTCATGTCCGACATCTGGATGCGGTAGTGCTCGGCGACCTTACGCTGGATTACTTCGGCGGTAAGCGTGTGGCTGGCTTCTTCGACTAGGATGTCGTGCAGCAACTTTTCGACCTGAGCGATTTCGAGGGGTTTACGGGTCATGCCCATCAGGCCGACAATACGGGTCACGGCCCCTTCGAGGTTACGAACGTTGCGGGAAACGCGGGAAGCAATGAATTCGGCGATTTCAGGCTGCAGGTCGAGACCGCGGGCGGCGGCTTTCTTGCGTAGAATGGCGATACGGGTTTCAAGGCCGGGGGCCTGAATGGAAGCCACCATACCCCATTGGAAACGGGAAACCAGACGCTCCTGCAGCTTGGCGATTTCCGAAGCCGGGCGATCGCTCGTGAGCACTACTTGCTTATGGTTATTGTGGAGCTCGTTGAAAGTATGGAAGAACTCGTCCTGGGTCGATTCCTTGCCGGCGAGGAAATGGATGTCGTCGATGAGCAACAGGTCCAATTCACGGTAACGGCGGCGGAACGGAGCCACGCTGCCGGACTGCAAGGCCGTGATGAAATCGTTGGTGAAAGTTTCGGAAGAAATATAAGCGATGCGGGCCTGAGGATTGGCGGCATAAACCGAATGCGCGATCGCATGCATCAGGTGAGTCTTGCCCAAGCCGGTCGGACCATGGATGAAAAGCGGGTTGTAATAATGACCGGGCTCTTTGGCGACCGCGAGCGAAGCGCCATGGGCCATTTCATTTTCCGGACCGACGATGAAGTTTTCGAAAGTATTATTGGCCTTAATGGCCGGAGGCGGTGAAACCGAAGTTTGTCGCGAAGCTCGGGACACCGGAGCAGCCACCTGCGGAAGATCGCGCGAGGCATCGACCGAAGCCGTCAAGCGGTAGTCCATGTTACGTCCAGCGACCAGCGTCAGCTGACGACGGAGCACTTCGCTGTAGTTGCTGTTCACCCAAGCCTCCGTGAGCACGGAAGGAGCTTCGAGCACCAGCACATTACCTTCGGCGATTTCGAGCGGCTGTAAGGTTGAAATCCACGTATCGTAGTCAGCACGTGAAAAAGTGTTACGAAGTTCGGATTTAGCGGTCTCCCAAAGGGAAAGATGACTGTCAGGGCTGGCCATAGGAAAGGGGGAAGGTTGAGGAAGGTTGTTCACAGGCGTTTTGGAAGCCTGAAAATGGTTTAATTTCGTAAAAGAGAGGTGAAAGAAGGTTGGCGGACGATGATACAGGTCTCAGGCCGGTGAAAGCGCATGCCTTGGTTAATCTGTAAGTCGTTGTAATAATGAAAGTTAGGTTGTGTGTAATCGATTTATAAATAATTGGCGGTCGCCGACGGCTTTTTTCGATCTGCGGGGGGACAAATCTGACCCCTTTGATGGAGGCGCGCTAGACCCGCACAAGTTCAAGCCCTGCACAGGTTATTAACACTTAGGCTGTAGATAAGAAACTGAAGTTTCTGTTGCACAGATGACACACGATTACCGATGCCCTATGGATAGGGTGAATCCTTCATGTGACGATTTCGGAAAGGTGCGCATCCCGAAGTCGTCGTAAGTCGTCAAGCGTTAAACAATGGCGAAGTTGATCACGTAATTTACGCGAACCAGGCAACCCATGCGTCAAAGGATGCAACCGATCGAGCATCCAACGCACATCGCGTGAGCCGAGTCGCGATGAATGCACTTCGATGGTCAGTTCCGCCAAGCGGAGCATGCAATCCCAACGCTGCGTGGTCCCGATCAAGGGCAAATCGTCGGCCGAACCCGCGAGGGCGGCTTTGATCTGTCCGAAAATCCAGGGATTACCCAGAGCTGCCCGTCCAATCATCAAGCCGGAGACGCCTGCTTCGCGTTGGCGAAGAAGAGCAGATGCGCCGTCTTTGACGTCGCCATTGCCGATCACGGGGATTTTTACGGCCGCGGCGACCTGCGCGATCCACCCCCAATGGGCTGCTCCGGAATACCCTTGCTCCTTGGTCCGGCCGTGGACGGCGATCGCCTCGACGCCCAGCTCCTCCAGCCGGCCAGCCACTTCGACGGCGACAATAGTCGAATAATCCCAACCAATCCGCATCTTAGCGGTAAGCGGTACATCCGGGATCGAGTCTTTGACCGCTTTTACCAAATCATAGAGCAACGGCGGGCAGCGCAAAAGACCTGAGCCAGCATTTTGCTCGATGACCTTATGAGCGGGACAGCCAAAGTTCAGGTCGAGGAAATCCGGCTTCATCCGATCGCAGACCATCCGGGCAGCCTTAGCCATGGAAGCCGGCGTCGCTCCGAAGATCTGCACACCCATCGGCCGTTGGGTTTCGGTAAAATCAACCATTTCCCAAGCTTTGGCATTATCTTGGATGAGCGCCTCCGATTGGACGAACTCCGTCACCATCACGTCGGCCCCTTGCTCCTTACAAACCTGACGGAAAGCCACATCAGTATGCCGCGCCATCGGGGCGAGATAGAGCGGGAATTTGCCTGGGCCAAACCAAGGCAGCCGGGCTGCGACCTTACTCACGACTGCCCTTCCCTCTGGCGTATGGAAGCCTTGAGGGCCCTCCAACGGACCAGACGTTCGGCGATCTGGGCTTCGGCTCCGGCTTCGCCGGGCTGATAAAGAGCCAACGGCTTAGAAAGATAATCCTGCCCGCTGATGCCCTCAGTATATTCGTGACTATAACGATACGTGCCACCCTGCCCTAGGCGCTGGGCGACCTGCGTGTGAGAATCCTTCAGATGCAAAGGGACCTCCTGGCGAGGTTGGGTACGAACGGCCTCTTTGGCGGCGGCGATGCCGGTCGTCGCACTATTGCTCTTAGGGGAAAGGGCTAAAAAGAGCGCCGCATGCGCCAAAGCGTATTCGCATTCGGGAGCACCCACCATCTCGCAGGCCTGGAAAGCGGCTACGGCCACGCCCAAAGCACGAGAATCCGCCAGACCGATATCTTCCGACGCGCAAATCACGAGACGTCGGGCGATAAAACGTGGCTCTTCGCCGCCCTCGAGCATCAACGCCAACCAATATAAGGCTGCATCGGGATCGCCCCCGCGGAGAGATTTTATGAAAGCCGAGGCCGTATCGTAATGATCATCACCGCCATCGTCATAACGGATGCGACGCTCCCGGGCGAACGAAGCGACCGCTTCATCCGTCACCGTGCCTAAGGCGGGAGCGGACAACACCAACGTCTCCAGACAGTTAAGCGCCCGCCGAAGGTCGCCCGAAGCCATTTCAGCCACTAACTGGAGCACCTTATCGGAGGCCTTGATACCCAAAGCGCCTAAGCCGTTTTCCTTCTCCGTCAAAGCACGCCCAAGGAAGGCCGCAATTTCAGGCACCGTCAGCGGATCGAGGCGAAAAAGATGGCTACGACTCAACAGTGCCGGAACGACATAGAGCCCTGGATTATGCGTGGTGCAACCGATGAGACGAACCACCCCGGATTCGACATCAGGCAAGAGAAGGTCCTGTTGGGCTTTGTTGAAGCGATGAATCTCGTCGACCACCAAGACGGTCTTGCGCTCAGGATGCCGACGGGCGTCGGAAAGAACCTCGCGCAACTCCGCGGCACCGGAAAGAACCGCGTTCACCCTGACCACCTGGGATTGCGTCTCGGCGGCGATGACTTCAGCCAGCGTGGTCTTACCACAGCCAGGAGGACCGTAAAATATGAGCGAACCGAAATTATCGGCCTTGATCAGACGAGGCAGCAAAGCCTCGCTCCCGAGCAAGCCCTTATGCCCTACGACTTCGGCGAGGCAGGTCGGGCGCATGCGGGCAGCCAATGGTCGGCGACGCGGAGGCAACGACCCCTCGGCCTCCGGCTCAAAACCAGGAAGCGAACCCTTGAGACCTGATCGCCGTTCGGCCACGAAATTTACTTCTCCTCGGCGAAAGGCACGAGATGGCAATAGGGCCGAGTACCTCGCAATGCGTAATGCTTCTGATGGTAGACCTCGGCTTTCCAGAAAGTAGGAGCCTCTTCAATCTTGGTCGCGATGGGCTTGGCAAAAGTCTTGGCCGCCGTGAGGCGGGCTTTGATTTCGTCAGCGACTTTTTTCTGCTCCGGCGAATAGGTGAAAATCACGGAGCGGTATTGGTCGCCGACATCAGGCCCCTGGCGATTGACCTGCGTAGGGTCATGCATGATGAAGAAATATTCAACGAGCTTACGGTAACTGATCTTAGCAGGATCAAACGTGACCTGAATCACCTCGGCATGCCCGGAAGTATGACTGCAGACGTCTTCGTAGGTCGGATTTTCGACGGTGCCACCGGCGTAACCGCTGAAAGCCTCCAAGACGCCCGGAATCTTCGCATATTGATATTCGACCCCCCAAAAGCAACCGGCGCCAAACATGGCCTTTTCAAGTTTAGGGGGTGTGGGCATAGGTTTGGAATCAGCAGCGAAGAGTTGAGCGATCAATAGACCCAGGACGGCGAGGGCCTTAAGAGGGGTAAGGAGGGTACGCATGGGAAACATAACAAAGTTAAGCCACTTTCCCCGGAGATGCAAGGGACAGAAGACGTCATGACACCACTTCCCGCAACGCCCCGGCCAAGGCCTCGACCGCATGCGGGACGGTGGCCAGGCCACGCTCGGGGGTAAGGTAGAAAGTATCGATGGCAAAGCCCTGTTCGGTCGCGACATTGGCGAAAGTAATCGCGTAACCGGCCTCGCGGATGGTGCGACCGACCCGAAAAAGCAGCCCCAAGCGGTCGTTGCACTGCAACTCGATCACAGTGCGGTCGAGATCTTCCTCGAAATAGACTTCCACCTTAGCCGCTAAAGGCACGTAAGCCTTACGACGTGGCGCAGTCAGCAGCACATGGGCTTCTTCCTGGGCGACCTCGTCCAACAAATCAGAACCTTCGACCAGTGATTTGGCCAAGGCTTTGGTGAAACGCTGCTGCGCCGCCAGCTCCTTGCCGGGGGGCAAGACGACCTTAAAGAAGTCGATGGCCACGTCGTCCGTCCGGGAAAACGCCCGGCATGAAATAATATTAATACCCGCCACCGCGAAAGCACCAGCCATACGACTGAACAGACCAGCGCGATCCCACGTCACGACCGTCACCGAGGATTGGGATGATCCCACATCATCAAACCAATCGACGATCGGACGAAGTGAAATCTCACCGTCCGCCTCGGACACCGATGCGATCAGCTGATGGATCATCAACAAGTGGTGCGCAGCATCTTCAGGCGAGGCATGCAGGAAATAACCCTTGGGCATTTCGGTGAAATGAGCCTCGATTTCATCGACGGGTAATCGATCGCCTACAATCTTAGCGGTAGCCGCACGGAGTTCGGCAGTAATGGCTGCGGCGCTCAGTTCGTCTTCGCCCGCCAACTTAGCTAAGGTGCGGCGATAGAGAGTCCAATGTTGGCCGTCTTTGAAATCAGTCCATAGGTCCGGCGAAGTCGCCCGGGCATCACAACGCGTATGCACATGGAGGCTTCGCAAAACCTGTTCATCGCCCATCAGTCGGGCGAAACGCTCGATATTGACAGGGTCATCGACGTCATGCCGTTGCCAGTAAAGCCCCATCACCAAGTGGTGCCGGATGACGCCGCTAGCGATGTGACGTTCACGGGCATCAAAACCCAAACGCTCTAAGATGACATCGGCGATGGGCACGCCTCTTTGGGCGTGGCCTTCGATGCCGCCCGACTTCGCGATATCGTGCAGGAACAGAATCGCATAAAGCAGCGAAGGAGATTCGGAACCCAAGACGACTTCACGGTATTTTTGGTCGATCTCAGATTTGCCCGCGTAAATCTGATCAAGCTCCCAAAGACAGCGCAGCGTGTGAACATCGGCCGTCCAACGGTGATAAAATTCGAATTGAACGAGGCAGTGCAGACCGGCGAATTCGGGGACGATGCGGTACAACAGATCATGTTCCCGCAAGGCATTGATCGCGGCATGAACATGTCCGCCGGCGGTAAGCATGGCACGGAAGGAACTGGCGGAGGCTTCGGAAAGCGCGATCTGGGACGTAAGCAAATGCGCACGTTCGCGAACCAAAAGAGACAAGGCCCGACCAGGGCGAGCTTCGTGGATTTGGCAAAGGCGGAACAACCTTACCAATCGGCCGGGATCCTCTTCGAAAACCAGCCGATGTTGCGCCGATGCCGTTCCGCCCGGAACGATAATAAAACCATCTAAAGTCAAAGGCTCGCCCCAGCCCACCGGCTCTGGTTCGCCCATCACCGTACCTTCGATGATTTCAACGCAACGACGGACATGGTCAGCGGCGTCAAAGTATTCGCGCATCATGGAACCGATGCGCTCCGTCAGGCTTCCCTGATAGCCCAGAGCGGCGGATACGGTATCTTGGCGTTCAAGGGATAAGTGTTCCGTGGGACGGGTGACTTGGAAATGGAGTTCACAGCGCAGGCGGAGCAGGCAGGCACGTGCTTCGAGAAATTTCTGGAAATCACCAACGGGTAAAAAGCCCGTGGAGGCGAGACCGGCTGGACCAGAGACGCCACGAGCGATGCGGGCCAACCAAACGCAGCCTTGAACATCGCGAAGGGCCCCGACGCCTACTTTTAAATCTGGCTCCTGAAGATATGCGCTCCCACCCGTCTTTTCCCGACGACGACGCTGGGATTCGACAATCAATTTCGCGAACGGCTGCCAAGATTGTCTCAGCATCAATGACAACTTAGCTTCCAATTCATCGAAGAGCTTCGGGTTCCCGCACAACAGACGTGTCTCCAGAAGAGCGACCCGCATATGCAGGTCATCGAGCGCAAAACTTGTCGCCTCCGTCACCGTCCGAACGGATTGACCAACCTTAAGGCCCAAATCCCATAACGGGTACAAAATCGCTTCGACCAGAGTTTTGATTTCAGCCGAATGTGCCGGCACCAGGACCAATAGATCGATGTCGCTTAAGGGACAAAGCTCGGCCCGCCCATAGCCACCGGTGGCCACCAGAGAAATCTGGGACGCCGCTGGACCGGCCCGCAGGAAGAGCGCGTCAAAAATGATATCGATGGCATCTGAGCGTAATCGAGCGACTTCGCCCCCTGGTGCGCCTGCCCGATGGGCGGCCAATTGAATTTCGCGAGACTCCGCCAAGAAGGCTTTGGCGCGAGGCAGGAATCCATCAGCCAGAGAGGCCTCCCCCGCCAATCCGTGCTGTAAGGCGGAGCGGCGGAGATTGATGGCGGCGGATTCAGATTCAGGCGACATGCGACGGCCCTACCCTGCAGACAATTCGGCCCACATTCAAGGTCATTGCCAATCTCGTACTTCGGGACTCTAATGCCCCATGGACACCTGGTTCGCCGCACTCATGGAAGCCCTACGTTCGATGTCGGACGTCGAGGCGATGATCAAATTAGGCGGTATTGCCGTCATGACCTTGATCGTCTTCGCCGAGACCGGATTGCTCTTCGGCTTCTTCCTTCCTGGCGACTCCATGATCGTCGTAGCCGGCGTACTCACGACCGCGAACGGCGAGCGTCCTGCCCTGTTAAATCCGTGGTCTCTCTGCTTTTGGCTGATAGCAGCCGCGATCATTGGTAACCAGCTGGGGAGATGGCTTGGGCTGAAATTCGGTAAGCGAGTCGAAAAATGGTCGGATGGTTGGCTATACAAGAAGCGCTACCTTGAGATCGCGCGCGAATATTATGCCGAGAAAGGCGCGGCATCATTGGTCATGGCGCGCTTCATCCCGATCATTCGAACCTTTGTACCTTTCGTCGCCGGAATGGGACGTATGCCCGCCGCACGCTTTCTTTACTGGAACATCTTCGGAGCGATTCTTTGGATCGTCTCTTTAGTCGGCCTTGGCCATATCATCGGCGGGACTAAATTAGCCAAAAATCTCGGGGTCGTGACCGGAACCGTCATCGCCGTTTCGTTCCTACCCGTATTATGGAAGGTCTTCCAGAATTGGCTTACTTCGCGGCGGGCATCCAAAGCTTGAATACCGTGCCGGCCGGACCGGTCGATTCGACGATGATATCACCTCGGTGATCGCGCATGATCCGTTTGACGATCGCGAGACCCAGACCGGTGCCGTCTTCGCGCGACGTGAAGAAAGATTCGAAAATCTTCGGTAAAATCTCCGGAGCGATACCCGTACCCGTATCAGCGATGCGAATGACCACGACCTCCCCTTGCGGTCCAGGCTCGACATCGACCTTGACGACCAAGTTTCCACCGGCAGGCATCGCTTGCACCGCATTCAGCATGAGATTGAGGAAAACTTGCTGGATCTGACCGGGATTGCCTTCGACCAACGGGATCATCGGTTCGCCTTCGACGGCGAACTTTACGCCGAGCTGTTGCAATTTAAGCCGCAGGAGGACCATCGCCTTATCCGCCGACTCACGCAGATTGATCGGCTTAAAGGCACCTGATTGCGCCTTGCTCATACCCAAGACACGGGAGACGACGCCTTCCATATGGGAGATTTTCTCGCGCATCACGCCTAGGTCTTCAAGTCGCGGATCATTCGCATCCATGCCTTGCGCGAGCGTATCCGAGAGAAGTTTCATCACCGTAAGAGGATTACGAATCTCATGGGCGACTTCAGCCGAAAGCATGCCGAGGGCAGTTAAACGTTCGCTACGACGTAATCCTTCTTCCACGGCAAAAACCTTAGCGTAAAGCCGGGCATTCTGAATCGAAGACGCGCCAAAGGAAGACAGGGCTGTGACGAGATGCTTGTCGTCATCGGAAAAGCGGTAAGCACCCATCGCCACGCAGACCAGGACGCCAAAGGTGTCGTCCTCGTAGCGGACCGGCACGGCCAGAAGCGAAGAACTTGCGACTGGATCAATCAGTTTGGAAAAAAGGTTCTCTTCCGTCTTGCCCGCAATCGGCACCACCAATGTGCGACGACGCGTGGCAACCGTCCCCAGCGAAGTGACGTCCACCGACAACTTCGGAATGAAGACGCTGCCGGCGCAGTCGCCATCGAAACTGGTCAGGATCAGGTCCCGGCCTTCTAATTTAAAGTACGCACAGGCCCGGGCACCCAGGAGCGCACGGGTGTGCCGGGCCAGGTCCAAGGAGATACCCGGCTCGTCACGTTCGCGAGCCAGACCTTGCGCGGCACCCACCAGGGCCTCGAGCTGCGCGGCTTTCGAGCGCAACTGCCGGAGCAGCCAGATGCGGCCCACGGCCTTGGAGGCCTCGTTAGTTAATAAAGATAAGAATGCGACGTCTAGCTCCGTGAACGCATCGAGCCGGTCGGAATCGCAATTCACGACCCCAATCACGTTTCCCATCAACTCCATCGGCACGGCGAGTTCGGAACGGATGCCTTGGCGAATTTCGACGTAACGCTGATCCTTTGAGACATCTGGGATACGTTGCGGCTTCGCATAAAGAGCGACCCAACCCGTGATCCCCTGCCCCTGATGGATGATCTGCTTGGCGGACTCGGCATCAAGGCCATTGCTCACCTCGATCCGCAACGAGCCCGTGGCCGGCTCCACCAGCGCGATGGAAGCGCTGGAAGCCGCCAAAGTCTGGACGATTTCGGCTAAGATGAAATCGAGCGCTTCCCGCGGATCTTCGGTCGCATTGACGAACGCCCCGACACGATAAAGACAGTCTAAGACGCGAGCGTCGCCTGGACGTTCTTGCGACTTAAAAGAATGGGGCATGGCTTAGAGCGAATGATCCATATCGAGCGCTGGGGCGTCGACATTAGTCCGACCGATCATCACCGCCGGCACGCCGGCGACGCTCGTGTGCGCCGCGACGTCCTTGAGCACCACGGAACCGGCGCCGATCTTGGCGCCTTCGCCGATAGTGATATTACCAAGAATCTTAGCGCCGGCGCCGACCAAGACGCCGGAACGAATTTTAGGGTGGCGGTCGCCCCGAGCTTTGCCCGTGCCGCCTAAGGTAACCTCGTGCAGGAAAGAAACGTTGTCATCGACCACCGTCGTCTCGCCGGCGACGAAGCCCGTGGCATGATCGAGGAGAATACCCACGCCAAAACGTGCGGCGGGGTGGATATCGACCGCAAGGTTCTCCGAAGACAAAGATTGCAGATACATCGCCACATCGCGACGTCCAGCCTTCCAGAGTACATGGGCTAAGCGATGTGCGGAGATGGCATGAAAGCCCTTATACCAGAGAAAAGGAATCAGCGCATGTTCGGTGGCAGGGTCGCGCTCTAGAGTCGCCCGAATGTCGGCGCGCATCTGAGCCAGCACTTCCGGATCGGCGGCCACGGCTTCCGACAACACCTGGACAATCAACGGCACATCGTGACCGGAGGGCGACAATCTTTCCGCCAATCGACGGACGATCCCTTCACCGAAGTTCTTCGGCTCAAATACGTAGCGCTTAAGCAAAGGAGCCAAAGCCGGTTCGGCCTTCGCCACGGCAAGCGCGCGTACGCCAAGCTCCTCCCAGAGAGAAACCTCTGTGGCGCAAACCAAAGCGATAGAGCGTGCATCGGCCATAATCAGGTCAGTTAATTCCCCCTTTTAATACATTTTGGCAACCCATGAGTCAAAATAGGGTTAAAAACGACCTAAAATCTGCCCTTAAGTAACTCCAACCAACCGTCGGTGTTGAAAGTACGTAACCCACCCCTATAGTTACCGCCCTACCCTAAACACCACCCACATGCGTATCGCCTCCACCCTCCTCGCCTGCTTCGCCGCTGTTGCCGCTTTTGCCGCGGCTGAAATCGGCCAGCCAGCTCCTGCCTTCACCGCCAAGACCGCCGACGGCAAAACCGTCAGCCTCTCGGACTACAAAGGTAAGATTGTCGTCCTTGAATGGTATAACCCAGGCTGCCCAGTCGTGAAGAAATTTTACGATGCCGGCAAGATGCAGGAATTCCAAAAACAAGTCGTTGCCGACGGCGGTGTCTGGCTAGCGATCAACACGGGCGGCAAAGTGCCTGATCTCGGCAAGAACGTCTATTACCCTGCCACCGCCTTGATCGATGACGCCGACGGCGCCGTCGCTCGCGCGTATGAAGCCAAAGTCACCCCTCATTGCTACGTCATCGATGCCAAAGGTAACCTCGCATACAAGGGAGCCATCGACAGCGGAAGCGTCTCCACCAAGGTCGCCGACCTCGACAAATCGACCAACTACGTCCTCGCCGCGATCAAGGCCATCAAGGCCGGCAACGCCCCTGAAGTCACCAACACCAAGCCTTACGGCTGTGGCGTGAAGTACGACAAAAACTAAGCCGTCCTTTTGACTAAACAAAAAGGGCGTCCGATCGGACGCCCTTTTTTATTGGAGGCAGATGCGACCTTAAGCCGAGAGCCCCATGGCCTTGAGCAAGATTGCATGGACTTCATCGTTGCGGAGGTAAGGCGTAAAGAGCCCGGAGCCAGGGCCATAGGCACAGAACTCGACCATTTCGCTGGTGTGATGATGGCTCGTCCAGCTGATCCCGATATACTTAGGGAGAACGTCCTGCAGCGATTTCATGTCCTTGATCGAGCTCAGGTCGTCGGCCTTGAATTCCAGACCGGTCTTTTCCACGACCAGCGCGGCCAGCCCCTTGGGCCCGAATTCCTTCAGCCGATGCACCATGGCTTCCTGTGACATCGTAAACTTAGTGAGACGCATAAACGCGGGCGTGCTTTCACTATAAGCGGAGCCCTTGCCCACGAGATCTTCGGAGCCCATGCCGTTCAGCTGCAACCCGCCGGTGCCGTGGTCGGTCGTGATCACCAGCAAAGTGTCAGGATGTTTCTCGATGAAGCGCAGGACGGTCGTAATCGCCGCGTCAAAGGCGATCTGATCATGGATCGTGGCCGCAGCGTCATTTGCGTGAGCGGCATGGTCGACGCGACCGCCTTCCACTAAGAGGAAGAAACCTTCGGGTGAATCCTGCAGACAACGCAGGGCCGCTTCGGTCATCTCGGAGAGCGTCGGCGTATGGGCGGCGACCGCTGGATCATTCAGACGATCGATTTCAAAAGGAATATGACTCT
>CAILOT010000013.1:0-32420 GCA_903835965.1 uncultured Opitutia bacterium | reverse complement strand
GCGCCTTGAGCAGGGCGAGGTAAGCATTCTTGGCGAGCGCGGCATCAGCGGAATCTGCCTGGCTGAGTGCGAACTTCAGGACGTCGACGTAGTCGGACTCGTTGGTGCGGGTCTGGGAGACGATGCGGAGCAGACGGGCCTGGGCGACGGGGCCCTTGGCTGTGGCGAGATCGGCGGCGGTGAAACCGGCGAGACGCATGCCTGCGGTAAGAATCGCGTGTTCGAGTACAAGGTCGGCCTCGCGGGAAAGAAGCCCGCGAATCGCTTCGGTGACAGCGGGTGACTTGGTCTCGCGGAAGGTCAGGCCTTCGAGGCCTCGACGGACTTCGGCCTGATCGGCAGACGAAAGTTGAGCGAGGAGTTCGGCGTCCGCCTTGGGCTTGGCGAGCTCAAGGGGCTTGTGAGCGGCAAGCACGGCGGCGTGCGCGGCCTTCCCTTCGGCGGTACGGCGGATACGGTAGATCATGCCGGGGACATTGGCCGAACCCTGCAGGCTGGACGGGCAATGCGAATACCAGGTACCGGTGTCGAAGACAATGAGCGAGCCGTCGGGGGCTTCCATGACGTCGGTCAGGTGGGCACCCTTGCGATCGACAGTGAAGAACTCATGCTCGGTGGTGCGGTAGGTCGCGCCTTCCTTCTGCATCTCGTAACGAAGGACTTTCTGCGAGTTATACATGGTCACCATCAGCTGAAGGTTGGCAGAATCGGCGGCCCAAGGATGTCCGTCGGTGGCGACGGCTTTAGCGTTCTTCCAGAAAGCGCAGCCACTGGGCACCATGTGGCCGAGTTCGCGAAGGATAGGCATGCGCTCGTGAGTACGCGGGAGGTCGGCGATGATGCGGAGGAAGTCAGGGCGCTCGTAGACGCCGCCGAGCTGCCACTGCATGAGGGTGTCGACGCGCGGGCTGCCGAAGTAAAGATTGGTGGTCCCGATAAGTTCGCCGGTGGGCGTGAAATCGAGGCCGGTGGGGTTGTCGGCGCAGCCGAGCGAATGCCAGCGGACGTCGGATCCGTCGGGCAGCATGGACCAGATGCCGCTATTGAGGCCGGCATGCACGAGGGTGCCGTCCTGTTGCTTGATGGTGTGTCCCTTGCGGCCGTGCGTCCAATAGAGACGGCCGTCGGGGTGAAGACGCGGGCCGTGGCAATCCGCACTGTTGGCGGTCCACTGGAAACCACCAACGAGGAGCTCGCGCTTGTCGGCGACGCCGTCGCCATCGGTGTCGGTGAACTTCCAGACGCCCGGAGTATCGGTCACGTAGAGACTGCCGTTCAGGAAGTATGCCCCCTTAGGATAGGCGAGTTTGTCCGCAAAGACGGTGCTACGCTCGAACACGCCATCCCCATCGCGATCCTCCAGGAGGAGGATGCGATTAGGAAGGACGGTCTCGAACTTCTTCGGGCTCCAATTTACGCCAGCGGAGTCGCCTACGAACAGGCGACCTTGGTCATCGACGCATCCCATGGTGGGATTGGCTACCATTGGAGAGGTGGCGGCGACGACCATTTCAAAACCCGGTGGCAGCTTAGCCTTAGGGGTGTTCAGCGCGATCTGCTCCGGAGAGAGATCGAGAAAGCGCGGGCGATAGGCGTAGGACGGAAACTCCTCGCCATCTCCGTGACCGGCCGGCTTGGCGGCGCCCCACTTCTCCTTGAAGCCTCCTAGCGGGAAGAGTTCGAAGCGACGGACGAACATCTCTGCGGCTTCGACCTGCAGGAGGATGCGGCCCTGGCTGGGCTTCACTTCGAAGGCTTCGTTCACCTTCACTCCGTTGACGAAGTACTGGAGGGTGTCGCCTTTGGCGATGACTTCAAAACGGGTCCACTGGCCGGATGGCGACTCGACATCGTCCTTGCCGCGGAAACCGAGCGTATCCTTCCAGTCGACGTCACGCTTCTGCCAATTCAGGCGACCGGTCTTCATGGTCTGACGAGGAGCACCCGGGGTCCAAATCTTCTCCTTGTCGCGATCAAGTCCGACTTCAGCGCTGAGCGAGGCCTCCAGCACGGTGCCGTCTGCCAGCTTGGGCGCAAGTACGAGGATGTCGCCCACGCCGCCTTCAATGATCTGGGCTTCGATGCTGGCCATCCAACTTCCGCCCACGGCGCCTTGCGGACCGAAACAATGGACGAGGATACCATTGTCGCGGGTGGCCTTGGCACGTTTACCCCAGGTCTTGTCACCCCACTTGAACTCGATGACGAGGTGGTAGTCCTTGAAGCTGTCGTTGGTGGTGATGCCGCCGTAGCCGTTGCCGCTGATGTGGAACAGTCCGTCGGGCTCGAACTTGAAGACGTTTTTAGGGTCATCCTTGATGTCGGCCTTAGGGTTGATGTGCATCTCGGCCTTTCCTTCGCGGAAGAGATCGAGGACGTTAATTTTTTGGGTGACCGTCTGAGCGACCGGCTCAGGCGGTAACACAATTTTAGCGACGGGCTCCTTGTCGGCGGCAAACAATCCGGTGAAGGAAAGCAGCGCTGACGCGAAGACGGCGAGGGTTGGGGTGTTCATGGGGAAAGATAAAGGCAGGAGCGGAGAGGTTATGTTCCCAACCTCCTTACCCAACTCAACACATTCGCATCAATTGAGCGGAATATGTCATTATCGGAGCAGGAAAAGATGCAAGGTAGGCGACGACCGCAATACACCTGATTAACCGAGCCTCTGGGCCTCCGGGCCACTTCTTACGTGCCTCTTCTTCCGGGCCTTCGGCGCACTTACTTCCCGTATTCCTTCACGGCCCAATCCTTAAAGGCAGCTTGAGCCTGGCTACCTTTGCCGGGGAAGCCCTGGTGCTGCACCATCCAAATCAACACCAAGCCGTTCTTCACTCTCACATCCATGTTGGTCGCCTGGGCGCCTCCGTGACCGAAACCCTCGGGAGTCACCTGCAGGCCGAAGCCGTAACTCTGCGGCAAAGCGGCTGGCGTCTGACGCGAAGTGAGCGCCTCGAAAGATTTCTGGCTGAGATAGCGCTTCCCGGCCAGCTCGCCGCGGTTCAATAACATGCAACAGAATCGCGCGGTATCCCCAGCGGTGGAGAAAAGCCCGCCGGCTGGCATCGGGAAACGATGCTGGCGATCAGTCAAATCATCCTGCAGTTGTCCCAGCGAACCGCGCTCCAGTTTTTTCTTGGTGCCATCGGGCTTATAGGTCAGAGCAAGCCGGGTTACCTGTTCGGCGTTGGGCCAGAAGGTCGTATCCTTCATGCCTAAAGGATCAAAGAGGCGCTGCTGCATGAAATTCTCATAAGGCATGCCGCTGACGACTTCGAGCACGCGGGCGGCGGTGTTAATGCCGGCGTTGGAATACTGGTAATGCGTGCCGGGCTGCGTCGCGAGCGGCGCCTTGGCATAGGTTTTAACCGCATCAGCCAGCGGCAGGCCGTCGAGCGTGGGCTTTTCCTCGTCGGATTTGAACGGCAACCCGCTTACATGGGAAAGCACCTCGCGGATGGTGATCGGATGCACCGCGGGCTGGGGCTCAGCTTCAGGCAGTGAGACGGGCTTGGACGATTGCTCCTTCTGCTTGCCCTTGGCTTCGGCCTTCGGATCAGGTTTCGGCGGGGCGACGCGCTGGCCCTTGAACTCGGGCAGGTATTTCTCGACCGGATCGTCGAGCGCGATTTTACCTTCGTCGACCAACATCAGAACGGCGACGGCAGTCATGCATTTAGACTGCGAAGCAATCCAAAAAAGCGAATCCGCCTGCATCGGCTTCCTTGCCGCGATATCCGCGAAGCCGACCGTCGTAACGCTCAGGACCTTATCCTTATTCGCGACGAGCATCACCGCCCCAGCGAGTTCTTCGCGTTGCACGAACGGAGCGATGACCGAGTCGGCGGCGACACCGCAGACGGACAGCCACAAGCCGAGACAGAGGATGAGGGGTCGCATGTGCCGAGTCTTCCCCCTCTACCTTGCTTGGCAAACTAAAGCCCTCTGGGCTGTTCTCAGAGCGTCGCAGCTTAGGGCGACAACGACTAGTGACGCGCGGCTTTCTGCATCAACAAACAGGCGACCGCTGCGAGCAGGAGGTTCGGCATAAGCACCAAGACCTCCGGATGTAAGGCGGGGTTCTTCACCCAAGTCGCCATCGAAGTCAGCATATAATAGGTCAACGCCAGGCCCAAGGCCAAGCCCGCGCTCACACTGGTCTCAGATCGACCGACCGAGATCGCCAGCGGCACGGCCAGCATCGCCAGGCTCAGGATAGATAACGCGGTCGAGACGCGGAACATAAATTGCACGGCCAGCATCATCCGGTCGACTGCCCGCTGTTCGGCCGTCGGGTGCTCCGGCAACCTCCAGCCGGTCTCCATGGCGGCGAGCATCTCACCGCCCGTCATCATGCGTAGCTTCTTCACGTAAGTCCCCTTTTCATCTGGCCTCTGGCTCAGTGGCATTTCTAAAACGGCTTGCTTGGCTGACACGAAACTTTCGGGATGAGCGAGCGTATCCTCACCTTCGGGACGAGTAGTCATATTCGCATCCAGCATCTCAATCCGGAGAATGGAATGCCCCTGCACGTCGGTCGACTTGCTCAACTTGGCTGATTTCGCTCGCACCGACTGAAGCAGCTGCCCGCGGCCGTCCACTTGCCAGAGATGAAAACGCTTAAGGGTCTCCCCTTCTTTTTCCTCGGCGCGAATCAGCAGGCCCTTGAACTGTCGGTTCAGTTTACCCGCCTGGATGAGGCCCGCCGGCGTCTGCTGGGCAGAACCAAGTAGTACTTTTTGAAAATCATCCTCCGAGGCCGGTCCGGCTTCGAGGTTCAACCAAAGCGACGCGAGCGCCACCAGGGCCGCCACGGCCCACACGGGAGCGGCGATCCGCCAAAGGCCTATGCCCGAGGCCTTCATGGCCGTGATTTCCCCATCGGCACCCATCCGCCCAAACGTGAGGAGCACGCCCGTCAGGATACCCATCGGCAAAGCGTAAGGGAGCACGGTCGGAAATAGTAGGGCAATCAGTTCGCAGGCTTCCCACGGGGAGACTCTTCCGGATGAGACCGCCCCGAGCACCATCTGGACGACGTTGCCTGCCAGAAGCACGAAAACGAAAGCCCCGGTGGCAAGGGCGCTGGCGATGATGCACTCGCGTAAGACGTATCGGTCGAGGAGGCGCACGCGGCCTTATTTATCCCCGAGGACCGCCAGCTTCCGCATCGGACGAAGTTGGCTCTCCCTATAAGCCTTCAGGCTATTATCCATCGCCCACGACCCGCTCCATAAATAAGGGAAATGGCCGAACCGGAGCGAAAGCTGATAGGCCACGGCCGACGGCGGGTAACCGGATTCCAACAGGAACAAAGCGCAGGCCAGCCCAGTCCGATCGGAACCCGAACTGCAATGGATCAGCACCGGCTTCGGGGCGTCTCGCAGCATCTGCGCCAACTCGTTCATCTCCTCGACGGTCAGTTCACGAGACGCACTCATGCGATAGTTGATGAAGCCCACTCCGAGTTTCTGCGCGGCCTTGTATTGGGCGTCATACCAATCCTGGCCGACGTTCTCGCCCCGCAGATTAATCACGGTCCGCAAGCCTACTTGCTGGGCGAGACTGACAAATTCCCCGACTGGAAGTTGCGCGGAACGGTACAGGTGACCGGGGGCGACAACGTGCTGGTTATGTCCGACCTGCAGCAACCCGTAAAACGAAAGGGGCAGCCCGACAACGGCCAGCAAAGTCCACCCGCAGATGCGGGCTAGTCGCCAGTAGAAGGCGAATGGCTTAGGATTCGTCACTCATCAATCATAAGGCCACATCAATGCGATCAGGGCTGTATCTGGTGACAAGCAAACGACAAACGGAAGCGGCCCGCGAGAAAGAGGCAGCTTAAGGGCAGGGACAGCACCACGTGCTGTCCTCGCTGTCGCTTGTCTCGAGGGTGGGGCAGCACCGCGTGCTGCCCTAATCATCTCCATGACGCCACTCTACCCCCTTATACTCCATACTCGATACTCTATACCCGGACTCAGGGCTTCAACGCCTCGACCGCCGCCTTCAACACTTTCGTCCGTTCCTTGACGTCGCCCGACGCATCCAACGGTGCACCGACGAAGATCGTGACCCCGCAGCGATAAAACGGCCAGAGGCAGAAGAGGAAGATATTCTGCACGGTGATCGAGAACGGCGTCACCCAACGACCCGGATAATTGCCATAATGAAAATAGACCGGGACCATCGGCACGCCGGCCTGCTGTGCGATACGGACCGCGCCGGTCTTAAATGGCAAGTCCGCCTCGCCGAGTGCCTCGACGAGACCCGTCGGACAGATCGCCACAGTCTCTCCCTGCTTGAGCAGTGCCAGGGCGTCGTCGATCGAGACTTGGACGAAGCCCCAGCGGACGGCGAACTTCTTTAGGAAAGGGAACGAGAACACCAATGGATGCACGAGTAGGCGCACCGACGAACGCACCATCCCGAAGAGGAAAACGTCGCGATAGCTGACATGATTAGAGCAAAGTAGCACTGGCCCTTCGGGTAACGAACCGACGACCTTCACCCCGCCCACCAGCAATCGTACCACGGAGCGGGCCGGACGGGGATTTATTTTCGAAAGCTCGCCTGTGGACATGGAACCAGCATAGTTCCGCTACCACCCTGAAGCAATCCCCCTTCCGTCCATGCTCCTCCAAGGCCACTTTGGCATGTGGAACGAAGACTCTTTCAACGACTTCGTCAAGATCGCCGCCCTCCTCAAACAGGACGGCTGATACAACCTTACCGACGCCCAATAAATCGAGAAGACTGGGAAGAAGTAAGGTTGAACTTAGGACGGCCTTGCCGAGCCAAGCTGACCTCCACTCCAAAATGCCTGCACATTTACACCTTGACATCTAAATTATAATACTGTAATAGTAGTATTTATTTGACCGCCCAGGAAAGCTGAGGAACCTTCGCGTATGAAGTTCATCCTTTCGTGCCTTTTAATTTCCACAGCATGTCTCGGCGCCCGGACCGGACTCGACTTAGATGACATAAAGTCGGCCGAAGCACATCGCCAAAAGACTTTGCAGAATCTGCATGTAGCGCAGAATCCCGTGCATACAAAACAAGAAAAGGCTAACGAAGTTGAAATCAGCAAATACCAAGAAGCCGTTGTTCAAGCAGTCGCGTTCCAGCAGTGGATTGCACACAACGGAAAACGCTCTTTATTTCTTGAAGGAACTGGGAATAATTCCATTGATTCTCTTAATAAGAAAAAATTCAATAAGTTCATCTGGGGCGTCCATGATGCAAAAATTAAAGTCACACCTCCCTTCTCTAGAAACGACATCGGCGATGCCATAAAGATGATGAACGATGCACGAGAGTTATTCCAATTGCCCATCAGCATATCTCACGGAAGTATGCCCGCCCGTCAGTAGGCTTAAGCGAACATCGCGCTAATTATCTCGAAATTTATTTCGCTAAAATTGGCGGAGAGGAAGGGATTCGAACCCCCGGTACCTTGCGGTACGCCTGATTTCAAGTCAGGTGCAATCGACCACTCTGCCACCTCTCCGTGCGTGTCAGTCAAATCCTCATGAGGTCTTCCCTCAAGCCCATTCGGTGGCTTTCCCTAGGCTATCTCCCCAATTCACTTCACGCCAGCTTCCCTACTTTAATGCGTGATGAGCACCTGCGAACGCGTCGAAGAGATCGAAGGCCCGTATGGGCCTTTTGCCATTGGCGAGCGCGCCATCCAACGCCTCTGGGCGGCCGGAGAAGTTCGCGGCCCGATGTCATCGACCACGGGCACTGCCATTGAAATCATCCACCCCGGAGATTGGAATCGTGGCGCCGGCCCAGACTTTCTGGGCGCAGTCATCTCACTGAACGGTAAACAGGTGCGTGGTGATATCGAGATCCACCTACGCTGGTCAGATTGGCAGGCCCACGGCCATGATGCGGATCCGAATTTTTCCGGGGTAATCTTGCATGCGGTCTTACTGCCCGGCTGCAAGACCGTCACGACCCTCAGCGGCCATCGACCCGAAACCTTGGTACTGCTACCTCACTTACCACGCGACCTCGAAGACCTCGCCGAAGAGGACGCTCTCTTGGAGCTTCGTGGCCGCTCGGGCGAAGTGGCCCGTCGCGTCCTAGCATCGGAAACGAATATTTCTTTCGGCCTTCGCCAACGTGCCGCACAACGCTTCAAAGCGAAAACACATTACGCCCGGCAACGCATCAAAGAAATCGGCTGGGAGGGCGCTTGTCATGAAATGTTCGTCGAATCGCTCGGCCTCGGAGGCAACCGGGCGCCGATGTGCGAACTCGCCCGATCACATTCCACCGAACAGATGCTCCTCTTAGGCCTAGACGCCCTTTACATGGAGAAATGTGGGCGTTGGCGGCTGCGCGGGTTGCGTCCCGCAGGACATCCTTATCGGCGGCTCGCGCAATACTTGGAATTAAACCGTCGCCAGCCGGAATGGCGCAAACGTCTCCGCGCCTGGGCGGAGACAACCGACAGCACGCCCCTTCCCTCTCTGCGCCGCCGCCTCATCGATGATGTTCTTTCCTGCGTCCTGCCCGATGGTCGCGCGGACACGCTTTGCATCAACGCGCTCTTTCCTCTCCTCCAAACAAAGTCACCGGACTATGAGCAACGTTGGCTGGATTGGCCGCCAGGCAATCATCCGGAAGATGTCCAAGATGCCCGTGGACTGATTGGCCTGACTGGCCCCTCGCGCAACTGGGAGATTCAGGGCATCCTTGACGTCCTTCGCCGAACGGGAACTGCGGCTCACACCAAGCCCACTTAAGCCATCATTTTGCGCACCTTCTCGAGCGAAATCGCCAGGCGATCCACTTCCTCGAGGGTATTATAGAAGGCAAACGAGGCACGAGCGGTACCACTGATGCCAAGGTGCTTCATCAGAGGCATGCAGCAATGATGTCCGGTTCGAATCGCAATCCCATCCGCATCCAAAAGCGTACCGACATCGTGAGGGTGTCCACCTTCGAGCAGGAAAGAAATGACGGCGACCTTCTCGGGCGCTTCGCCCACGATTGTCAGGCCTTTGATGGCCTTGAGACGCTCGGTCGCGGCGGCGAGAAGTTTTTGCTCATGCGCATGCGCTCCCGTTTGACGCGGCATAAAATAATCTAAGGCCACCGCCAGACCCAAGACCCCGGCGATGTGAGGCGTGCCAGCCTCAAAGCGCTCCGGTGCCTCGCGATAAGTCGTGCCGTCGAAATCCACCTTACGGATCATATCGCCTCCATATTGATAGGGCGGCATGGCGTCCAAGAGCTCCGGACGGCCCCAAAGCACGCCGATACCGGTCGGACCAAAGGTCTTGTGGCCGGAGAAGACGTAAAAGTCGCAACCGAGCGCGGGGATATCGACCTTGAAATGCGCGGCGGCCTGGCAGCCGTCAATCAGCACTCTGGCCCCTACTGCCTTCGCCAAACGTGTCATCTCCATCGCCGGATTCACCGTACCCAAAGCATTAGACACATGGGCAAAGGCCACCAACTTCGTCCGGGGTGAAAGGAGTTTCTTAAAAGCCTCGAGATCGACCTCGCCCCTCGGCGTGACGGGGGCAACGACCAACTTGGCACCCGTCCGTTCGGACACAACCTGCCAAGGAACGATATTGGCATGGTGCTCGAGATGAGTGATCAGGATTTCATCGCCGACCTGAAGTTGTGTGCGGCCCCAGCAATCGGCGACCAGATTGATGCCTTCGGTCGCTCCGCGCACGAAGACGCAGCCGCGAGCATCCTTTAAGCCTAAGAATTTTGCGACCGTATGGCGGGCCGTTTCATAAGCCGTGGTGGCTTGCTCGCTGAGTAAATGTACCCCGCGATGGACGTTCGCGTTATTTTCAGAATAGTAACGCGACAAAGCCTGGATCACGGCAGTTGGCTTCTGTGCCGTCGCCGCATTATCCAAATAAGTCAGCGGCCGTCCATGCACCGAACGTGCTAGGATGGGGAAATCTTGCCGGATGGTGGCGATGTCGAACTCGGACATGCGGCTAAACGTATGAGGAGCCGCGAGGGGCGCAACCGGGAAGCGAAATCAGGGACTCGGAGGCAAACGTACAGCCTTCCGGATGTAGGTCGGCACATCAATGTCCTGGCCGTCGATAAAAGTCATCGGAGTGCCGCCAAACAGACCACGGCGCATCGCCTCTTCGGTCGCAAACTCAAACATTGGCTGAGAGGGATCACCGGCCTTAGCCCCCTTCTTGGCTTTGGCCGGACTCTTGAGCGCCGGAAGCGAAGCGCCCAATACCGAAACCTCGATACGATCTCCGAGCTCGGGATTGACGCGGGCGCAGACGATGGTGGAGGTCTCGCCACCAAAACGTGTCCGGACGGCTGCTACTGCTTCAAAGGCTGCGGTCGTCGTCAAAGTCGGACCTCCCGCCACATGGACGAAGAGCGAAGCGACTTTCGTGACCGAACTCGGACCATGCGCCAAAGGACATTCACAGGCGGCACGGGCAGCCTTCATCGCGGCGCCCTCCCCAGTTCCCACTCCAAAAGCAAAGAGGGTCGGTGAGCCGGGGTTGGCCAGAATCGAACGCAAGGCCGCCGGATCAGCCGCCACCAATGCCCCCGGGGCAAAAGCACCCGCAAGCGCACGCAAGGCGCCGCCTACCCAAGTATCCGCTGCGGCAAACGATTCCGAAAGCGGAGCGTCGGCGGCGACTTGCTGTAAAAGCAAATCGTTATGGACGACCACCAGCCCGTGACATTTCAAACCCAATACTCCCGTGGCTTCGTTGGCTTGGCGTTGGCGCCGCTCGCCTTCATGCGAAAAAGGCATGGTCGCGAACGTCAACACGGTCGCTCCGACCTCGGCGGCATAACCAGCGACGACGGCCGCGGCCCCGCTTCCAGTGCCACCACCAAGACCCGTGACCATCGCCACGATGGGTACGCCGGTAAAAGCCCGACGCAAGGCAGCCTCATCGGATTCGGCCGAAGCGGCCCCTAAGGCCGCTTCGCCCCCCGTCCCCATGCCACGGGTTTGAGCCCGACCGATTTGCACGACCATGGCGCCAGGAATCTGCTGAAAGGAACGGGTGTCCGTATCGATCAGGGCCACTCCGATTTCAGGCGGTAATTGAGCGGCCAGCCGAGCGACGATCGAGCAACCCGCACCGCCTAAACCAACCAAGAGAATGGAGGGCGGACGTTCCATGACTTAGAAACGGAAGAGATCTTTGAGCGAAGCCAGGAAGCCTCGCTGACGACGGACCGGTGGCGGCGAATCGGTGATCGCGGCGGTCATGAGACCGACGACTCCCGCATACTCCGGCTTACGCAGTGAATCATTTTCGAAAGTCGGGACGCCGATCCGGGTCGGTAATTGCATGATGGCATGGACGGCGTCGGCCGCATCGGTCAAATTCGCCGAGCCCCCCGTCAAGATGATGCCCGCCGGCAGGAAATATTGGTCCAGCTTCACCGCGCGCCCCGGGAAAAGCTGGTCGAGATGCTGCATAATATCTTTCTTAACATATTCTATCGTCTCCTGATAGCGCAAGGAAAGCACCTGGGTAATCGTCCCGCGGTTGAACTGCTGATCGCCGAGACCCCGGTCGCCGTCTTTCCAGATGGTCTGATTCGCGTCCGCCTCACGATGCATCGCCGAACCGAAACGAATCTTCAGATCTTCGGCCGTTTCGCGGCTGATCCGTAAAGCCACGCTCAGGTCGTTGGTCATATGTTCGCCGCCGACCGGAATCGAACCCGCACACAGGATGTGTTCCTTGTAATAAAGAATCCAATCGGTCGTGCCGGCACCCATGTCGATGACCAACACCCCTTGCTTGTCGGAATCGCTCGCGGTCGCGCAGGCGGCCGCATGCGAGGCCAGGATGAAATCGCGGACCTTGACGCTCATGCCGTTCACCATCCCGACGCGCATGCGCATATTACCCTCCTCCATCGTCACTCGCCAGAAATGGACTTCCAAACGCTTGCCTGCCATACCCACCGGATTGGCCACCGCGCGGCCGTCAATGGTCGTCGGCTGGCGCATGTAGAGCAACGTAGCCCGGCCGGCCGGCGGCTCCAGACGCTTCGCGGACGCGATGGCATCGGTGACATCCTTCGCGGTGACCTTACCGTCGTGCGCGGGAATCGCATGGATGCCCTTGATCCGTTCCCCTTCGGCAGCCGGTCCAGAAAGAGAAAGGTAGACCTGTTCGATCGAACGACCCGAGCTACGTTCGACGTCATTGATGACTTCATGCACGCAACGGTGGAGCCGTTCGAGATCAATCACGGTCCCTTTTACCACGCCTTCGGTCCGACGTTCGCTAAAGCCCAGCATCCGTGCCTTACCATTGATCATCTGGCCGACGAGGCTGACGGTCTTATGGGTGCCGATATCAATGACCGCGATAAGAGAAGGAAGAAGCTTGGGGGTCATCGGAGGGGTGCGGGCACGAGGCGGGGTTCGGGGACGGGCGGAGAGATGGTACGGTTTTGAATGGAAAGTTTCAGGACGTAAGCCTGGGCCGTCGCACTCGGCATCCGCAGGTATTCTTCGATCTTGATCCGCGGCAAGAGCGCCAATTCCTTGCGCCAGTTAGCCGTGGAAAAAATAATCCCGACCAACGGCGGACGATCCGTCGGTTGCGAGGCCGTCCGTACCGTCACGTTAAGATTCGACCCCGGAGCATCTTCTTGGGCGCCGAAACAATCGCGCAGCGAAACCGAAGCCCATTGCAGGTAGAAACGCTCGTAACTCGTCCGGGCGGCCAGGAGAAACGGTCCGACCACTTCGATGCCATCGATCGCCATCTGATCGCCGGAGCCGGTTGAACGGAAATCCTGGATTTCCGGTAAACTCCGAATGGTCTGCTCGGCATAGCCAGTACCCGCGAAGGTCTGCCCATCGGGACTGACCAGACGTACCACCATCGGTCCGCTCGGTGGCGCAGAGGCAATCTTGGCAACTGCGACCCGCTCGCGAAGCACGATTTCCAAAGTGCCATCGGCACGCCGGCGCACATCGGCCGCCAGGACCTGGTTATCCGCTTCCAAATCCGTCTTGATCGCCCGGACGTTCTTCGCGGCCCCTTCGACCCCGGCTGAAATCACTTTCTGCACGAAGGCTGCGGGTAAAAACCCATCGGTCTTATAACGGAAACTCCGGCCGGCGACGACTGGTACCGATTCATCGACCGAAAGATAGATCACGACGCCCAAGGTCGCGAAAAATAAAATACTGAGGACCAATGGCAGCCGACTTCGGACGGCGCGCTTGCGGCCGATATCATCTTCGGGTACCCGATTGACTTCTTGCGGCACAAGTGCGCGCCAATCCCGATCGGCGGGGCCCATGAAAGCGTCACGCCGTTTACCTAAAAATCGATCAAAGAAGCCCATATGTTATCGAGTTTGAGGCGCACGTGCGCGCGCCAAAGCGGGAGCCATCATTCGCCGGGCAAGGGTGGTGAAATCAAGGCCGAGACAGGAAGCGCTCTTCGGCATCAGACTGGTTTCGGTCATGCCTGGCATCGTGTTGATTTCGAGAAAATAGAAGTTTCCATCCGGCTCAAGAAAGACATCTGCCCGGGCAAAGTCACGACATCCGCAGGCCGCGAAGAGGGTTTCCGCCGCCAGCGCGATACTGGCCGCCTGCACGGGGGTCACCGGGGCGGGATAACGGTAATCTGACGAGCCCTTGGTGTATTTGGTCTTATAGTCATAAACGCCTTGCAAAGGCACGATTTCGACCAGCCCTAGGGCCTTGCCTTCAAGTAAACCAATCGACATCTCGCGTCCGACGAGCCGGCGTTCGGCCATCCATTGCCCCTCCGCGGGAATGTCAGCCAGCGCCGCGGCGAGCTCAGGCTGACCCTGGGTGACGTAGAGGCCCACGCTACTCCCCTTGTCGGCGGGCTTAATGACGACTCTTTCTCCTAATTCTGCGATAAGCTTATCGGCCGATGGCTTGGCCTTACCGGCGAACACGAACTCTGGAATCGCCGGAACCCCTACCCTCCTCATCAGCTGCTTGGTGGCGACCTTATCGATACAAAGGCGACTGGCGGCCGCATCGCATCCGGCGAACGAAATGCCACGCGCCTCTAATGCAGTCTGAATCTGTCCATCTTCACCATAGTCTCCATGAATCACCGGGAAAACCACGTGGCGGGTACCATCAATCCATGCCGGAAGCTCGTTGGCGGCCAGCTCGACTAATCGAGCGCCGGCCATCACCGAAGCCACCGCCCGACCCGAACGAAGCGAGACTTCACGTTCAGGCGAAATCGCTCCACAAAGGATGATGATTTCTAGATCAGATTTCATAGCAGATCCTTCCACTCGCGTCCGAGCGCGATGATTTCAGGTTGAAGTTCCACTCCTTGGCTAAGTTTTACCGCGGCGCGCACGTCGCGCATCACCGAAATGAAGTCAGCCGACTTGGCCTCCCCCGAGTTGACGAGGAAGTTTCCGTGCACGGGCGAAACCGTCACAGCCCCAACCTGATGACCCTTCAGTCCGCTGACTTCGATCAACCGGCCGGCCTTATCTGCGCCCGGATTGCGGAAAACACAGCCGGCGCTTGCTTCGCGTGGCTGCGAGGCGCGACGCTTAACGGACATCGTGTCCATGCGCTGGCGGATGAGCGTGCCGTCATCTTTACCCGAAGCGCGGAGTACCGCCGAAAGGACCACGGCTCCATGCAATTGCGGGCAATCCCGGTAGAGCGCATCAAAACAATCGCGGCGGGCGGCACGCACTTGACCATGCGGAGCAAGCCATTCGATTGATTCGACGACATCGAAGATCCAGCCACCCATCGCACCGGCGTTCATCCGCAAGGAACCGCCGAGCGTCCCAGGAATGCCTTCCAGAAATTCAAATCCGGCTAAGCCTTCTTTCGCCGCAAAGCCGCAAAGTTCCTTGAGCCGGACACCGCCGTCGACCCGGATGCGATTTTCGCCCAGTGAAGTCATCTTCCCCCAATGCTCTGCAGCCAGATGCAAGATCAGCCCATCATAACCTTCATCCGGCACCCACAGGTTGGAACCACGACCTAAGACGAAATAACGTAAATCGAGTTCCGCGGCTGCTTGCAAAAGTGTGACGACATCATCGACGGTCGCGGGCTCGGCATACCAGCGAGCTGATCCGCCCACCCCCAAGGTGGTCCGGCGTGCAAGAGATTCATTAGCCCGCAGCACGCACCCAGCAGAAAGTCGGCCGGCGACTATGTCAGGCAAATCAAGTGATAGGACCGTTGCACCTGAGCGTCGCAATACTTTAGCGTAAGCTTCGGCGTCGCGTTCGATATCCCCCGCGCCCACGAAGGCCACGACAGTATCGGCACCGGAAATTAACGCGTTCAACAACGTAGGTAACTGACGCCGATCCTCAACTAATTGGTGCGCCGTACCAGCGACGACCGACTCGGACCGCCCTCCCTCCACCGCGGCTTCACCGGCCGCATAAACGGGAAGGACGAGAGCGTGGTCGGCCATGGCCAAGGCTTGCCTGAATTCGGCGGCATACTGCCTCGTCCGCGTATGGCGATGAGGCTGGAAAACCACGATCAATCGTCCCACATGGGTTTCCTTGATCCACTGTAAAAGCGCCGATATTTCCGTCGGATGATGTGCGTAATCCGCCAGGACTCGGAGTCCGGCACGTTCAAAAAGAACATCTTGGCGCCGGCGAATTCCGCGCCAACGCGTCATGGGCTCGGACGATAAAGATCCGGTGATAAAATGCGTCACCGCCAAGGCCATCGCCGCATTGGAACGATTAAAAGTCCCGGCGACCGGCAACGTCACTTGTTGCGATGCGAAACGTCCGCCGATTTCCAAGACTGACGTGGCATGATCGCCGGCGATGGGGCGCGCCTGGTAGTCGCCTCCCAAACCTACGCGCCAAACCGGGACCTTCAAACCAGCAGTCAGACGTTCAAGCCTCTCATTACCGACGGGAATAATCACCGCCGAACGCGTTCGCTCGAATAATGACCGGAAGACCGCCTCCAGTGCCGCTTCATCCCGGTAGTAATCCGGGTGATCCCAATCCAAGTTCACGGCGACGGTGATATCAGGCGAAAAGGCTCCGATAGTGCCGTCGCTTTCATCAACTTCGGCCACCACCCAAGGAGATGCAACAGCCGTACGGGCAGGAGGAAAAGACGGATCGCGGAAAAGTCCGCCCAAAATATAACCAAAGTCCGCTCCGGCCGTCGACAGTGCTGCAACGATCATTCCGCAGGTAGTCGTCTTTCCGTGACTACCACAGACGGCGACAAAGCGCCGTTCAGCGACCCGCTCCGCCAATAATTCCCCGCGACGCAAAACGCGTACGGACTTTTTTTCCGCCAAGGCTAAAGCCTCATGGCCTGTCTTAATGGCGCTCGAACGACCGACCACTTCGGGATGCCGGCCGGCCGCCCAAGGATCCCGCAATAAAGGTATTTCCGCATTCGCTAACTGTAACTCCATCGGGCTCCCGGTCGCGTCATCCCATCCAGAAACATCCCAACCTTCCCCTTTTAGGTAAATCGCCAACGGTCCCACCCCCATACCGCAAGCGCCCAGCAACCATGCCGAAGGGGTGTGCTTCATCGAGTCGCGCGCTCCTGCGCGTGGGCCAGTTTGATGGTTTCTTGGGCAAGTTCTTCCCATCGATTTGAAGCGTCCGCCAAAGCAAGCGCATCCCGCATGCCAGCCAAAATCGTCTTATCATTGATACGACTGAACACCCCTTCGCTTAAGTGCGAAATTTGCTGCTCGGGGAGAAGAAACGCACTCCCGGCCGCGGCGGCTTGACGGGCATTGGCAGTCTGATGGTCGTCCGTTGCTTGGGGATAGGGGACCAAAATCGACGGCGTCCGGCAGGTCGCCAACTCCGCCAAGGTGCCCGCCCCGGCGCGCGTGACGGCCAGATCGGTCGCCGAATACGCCGCGGCCATCTGGTCGCAAAAAGGCAGGTATTTGATTAAGGAATTTCCCGAACGAATTTCTCCTTCGCGCCCACCTGGCCCGGTCAGACAAAGCACATGAACATCGTGCTGCGAAAAATTTTCTTGATGGGTTTCCACCCAACGGTTCAAGACCGTAGCGCCTTGACTGCCACCGACGACGAGAAGCATCCGACCGGCCGCCGGCATGCCTAAGGAGCGACGGGCGATGTCTCGAGCCAAGGGCCGAATTTCAGTCCGTACCGGATAGCCGGAATCATGCTGCCGAGACTCTGCGATGCCTTCGAGTCGGACGCCATGTGGCAGATGGATGGAAGCGGCGAAGCGCGCGATCAATCGTACCGCCTTGCCAGGCCGACGATTCGCTTCGTGTACTAAAACGGGAATCCCCGATAGGAGACAGGCCAGAGCGGGGGCCACGCTCATGAAACCACCGAAACAAACCAACGCCTGTGGCTTGAACTGTCGTAACAAACGCCAGGCCGACCAAACTGAAACCACAAGCGCGGGGAAAAACCTGATTTTATTCATCAAGCCGGGGCCAAACCCACGGCCTCGTCCAGCCACAAAACGGAGGCGAGAATATTGCGCCGTCATTTTGGCATCCACGATCTTGCTGCTCACCATCAACAAACATTCGTGACCTTCGTCGGAAAGTCGCTGAGCCAAGGCGATACCTGGAGCCAAATGTCCCCCGGTGCCACCACAGGCCAGCAACATCCGGCTCATACGCGAGCCTCCTTCGGCACGAAGGCCGGCACGGCCGAGTCGCGAATACAGTTAAGCACAAGACCTACCATGCAGGCCATAATCACCAAGTTCGTACCGCCGTAGCTGATGAACGGCAGCGAGATGCCCTTGGTCGGAAGCAGACCGGTGACCACGCCCATATTGACCAAGGCCTGCAGTACGAGAAAGAGCGTGGCCCCTAAGCAGACATTAAAGCGGAAGAGATCCGGACAATGACGCATCGCGCGATAAGCCAAGATGAAGATCGAGAAATAGGCCGCGGCGACGAGGCTCGTCGCGATCAGGCCATACTCTTCTCCGATCACGGAAAAGACGAAATCCGTATGTGCCTCGGGCAGGTAGGCGCGGCCCTGAAGCCCAAACGCGGCCCCCTTGCCGGTGATGCCCCCCACTCCGAAAGCGACCATCCCTTCGAAGAGTTGATAAGCTTCGTCACCGCGACGCCCCCACGGGTCGATAAAGGAAAGAAAACGACGCAACCGATTTTCCCAATGCAGAACGACGGCAGTGAAAGCGATTGCCCCCAAGATGAAGGTCGGAAGCATGTATCGCCACCTTGCGCCTGAAATATACATCATCGTCCCGCCCACTGCGCAGCATAGAATGATGGTACCGAGGTCCGGCCCGAGGGCGATGCCGGCACAGATTACGCCGATCACCACCGTCGGTTTAATGAACCCTTCCCTTAAATCCGTCCAGCCGGCCGGCGTAAAAAAATAAGGAGGCCGGTCGCTGAACTTGAACATGCGGGATTTCACCTTGAGCGTATGTCGCTGCATCGTCGCCAAAAAATCCGAGAGCATGACGACCAAGGCGATTTTTCCGAGATCCGAAGCCTGCAATCGGATGATACCCAGATCAATCCATCGCCAAGAACCGTTAACCGAAACCCCGATGCCCGGAACGCGAGCGGCCACCATCGCAGCCAAGGCGACCCAGAATATATGCCAGCGGTATTCGCGTACACGTTCGAGGTTTAGCCGATACGCCAACCATCCGGCAAAGATCGCGAACGGCACGTAGAACAACTGTCGGTCAAAGGCTGCCGTACGATTGCTCGAAGAAAGCGAAATGCCAGCGCTGTACTGTACCACCAATCCAAACACCGCCAGGGATAAGGCCAGCAAGGCGATACCCAGGGAATACCCACCCAGGGCCCCTGGACTGTCTTGCTTAACCTTTATCACCATAGCGGAAGTGTGACGGGATTATTTGGTCGCAGCAGGGGCGGCCGCAGCATCAGGGGCTTTGGGTTCAGCCGGAGCCGGATTGCTGAGTGAAACGATCTTCAAGGGCGAAAACTGCGGAGCAGCCGGAGCCGATGGAGCCGATGGAATTGTGGCTGGAGCGACCTTGGTGGTCGTCTTGCCCGAAGTAGACTTGATCGTCTTAGGAGCTGGAGCCGAACCGGCGGCGGGAATCTTGAGCTTCTGACCGGGGTGCAAAATCGCATTACGGTCAAGCCCGTTGGCAGCGCAAAGCGCAGCGATGCTAATTTTCTCCCGCGTAGCAATGAGAGGCAAAGACTCACCCTTGACGACGACGTGAACGCCGCCGGGGCCGGAAGCCGCGATAGGGGTCACTTTCGTCGGTGCGGGAACCGCAATTTTAAGCGTTGCGGGCGCAACTGCCAAGCTGACGGATGAACTCGCCGGGCGAGCGCCTCCGGAGAACGCCGCAAGGTCGCCCTCCTGTTCGAAGCCGCTCGTGCTTCGGCAGCCGTTGACTCCGACGAGTACGGCGATGACGCAGAGGTGCAAAAGCACGACGGCGGTAACGGTGATGATGGGACGCATGTTTATGGGGCGGGTTGGGTGGGTGGTTTGGTGAAAAATATCAGGCGCGATTAGCGAGCGCCAAGGCGGCCCGTTCAAAGACCAAGCCGCGTTCGACATAGCTTCGAAATTGATCGAAACTCGAAAAACCTGGGCTGAGCAGGATCGCGGTGGGTCCGTGAGAATCGTTCGTCGCTGCCACCACGGCATCCTGCAACGAGGGAAAGAGCCGACTGGTCTTACCCAAAGCCCCGAATTGCCGGTGGAGCTCCTCGCCGGTTTCGCCGATGAGATAGGCGGCCTCGATGTGCGGCTTGATCCGGGCGGCAAAAGCCTGCAAGTCGCCGCCTTTCCATTTGCCGCCGCCGATCCAGCGGACGGGTATGGTGAATTGTCGCAAGGCGGCCTCGACGGCATGGAAATTCGTCCCTTTGGAGTCGTTCCAATATTCGACGCCTTGAGATTCGGCGACCTTCCGTAAGCGATGCGGAGCCAAGCGGAAAAGTTTGGCCGACTCTTCTAAAAGACGGAGGGCGATACCACGTGCCCGCCAATACTTGACCGCCACGGCCCAGTTTTCGAGTTGAGGCCAGGTGCTGAAGATGGAACCAGTCGGAACAGTATCAGCGACTTCGGCGCGCGTTGCCACCAACGCCTCAGCTGGAAGTTCAATCCCGAATTTACGCGAGGCTTCGACCACCGATTCGCCTACGACCAGAATCCCGCCGGGCATCATGCGTTCGATCAATTTGAACTTAGCCCGGAAATAACTCTCGATATCACCATGGCGATCCAGGTGATCTTCGTCAAAATTCGTCCAAAGCACGGCTTCGGGGGTGAAGTTACGCAAATCTTCGGCTTGGAAAGAACTAACTTCGACCACCGCCAAGAACGAGACATTGGACTCGGTACGAGAAAGCGAAGTCAGCGGCAGACCGATATTGCCGCAGGCGATGGCATCGACCCCCGAGCGCTTAAAGGCAAAGGAAAGGAATTCGGTGAGGGTAGTTTTTCCATTAGTACCCGTAATCGCAATCGCTGGGCCCGTCCAAAGCAAGGCCCCGAAATCCAGTTCGGACATGCATTGCATGCCGACGCGACGGGCCGCCAGGATCCAAGGATGAGCTTGGGCGAAACCAGGACTATAGATGAGTAAGTCGTGTCGCGCCGCGTGCTCAGGCCCAAATACGGAGTTAATCCCCTTCTCATCATAAATGACGGAGGCAAAACCACCGGAGGCCAAAGACTCGGCGACAGAGCGACCGCTCACGCCATCGCCAAAAATAGCTGCCGGACGAGCGAGCCGACGCTTAAGACTTTCGGGAAATTCGCTCATCGTAGTTTCAGCGAGAGCAGGCCGAGGAGCCCGAAGAGGAAGGAGACGATCCAGAAACGCACAACGACCTTGGTGGCCGGCCAGCCCTTCTTCTGGAAGTGATGGTGGATTGGCGTCATGAGGAACAACCGCTGGCCGCCAGTCCGCTTGAAGTAAGCGACCTGCAACATGACCGAAAGCGCCTCGATGACGAAAATGCCGCCGACGATCGCGAGCAAGAAAGGCTGATGCATCAGACAAGCCACCGCTCCCAAAGCCCCACCGATACCCAAGGCGCCGACATCTCCCATGTAAATTTCCGCCGGCGCGGCATTATGCCAAAGGAATACCAGACTGCCGCCGATCAACGCAGCGCAAAATATCGCCAATTCACCTGCACCGGATACGTAACTGATCCGAAGGTAATTCGAAAATTCATGGTGACCGACCAGATATGCCACGCTTCCAAGAATAAGCGTCGTGATCAACACGCAGCCGATCGCAAGACCGTCGAGACCATCCGTCAGGTTGACCGCATTGGAAGAGCCGACGCAGACCAGGATGAAAAAACCTGCCGCCACCCCGAAGCAAAGAAGGAAAGGGAAACCCCACGAATGCTCCGACCAGATGGGTCCGTTAAGAATGGGCAACCAAATCTCGCAGAGACTTGAGCGGTAGGCCGGATCAAGCAGGACGATGCCTAAGGTGAGCAAAGCCACGATTCCCTGCCCGGCCAACTTGGTGCGGGCGGAAATACCATCAGCACTACCGCGGCGTACTTTAAGCCAATCGTCGACGAAGCCCACGACACCCATGCCGATCAAACACCATAACGAAGCCAGCACGAGGACGTTGGGCTTGGCCCAAAGCAACACGGATGGAATCATCGCCACTCCGATCAGCAGCCCTCCCATGGTTGGCACCTTGCCTCCCTCTTTGGCGAGTTCACCCATCAGTTTTGCCGAACGCTCGGGCTGACGCAGACGACCCAGGAGTCGAATCATCATGCCCGAAAATATCATGCCTAAAGCCAAAGCGGTCAGACCGGCCATGATTGCCCGGACGGAAATATATTCAAAGAGGCGGAAAGGTCCCCAGAATTTTTCGAGTTCGCTGAGACGGTAAAGCATCTTAGTGGAAAGAAAGCGCCGAGCGCAGGGAGTGCGGGAGGCAGCGCTCTAAAGCATGTGAACGGCTGCCTTTCACGAACACATAGCCCGCATGAGAATTCAGGACCTGCGCGACCTCGTCGAGGGTGTCGACGGCGAGGAGCGTCACGTCAGTCCGGCTGATACCTTGCAAATAAGCCGGTGCCTCGCCGCCGAAGGCTACGACCTTATCTCCGGCCCGCAGAGGCAACTTGGCACCGCTTTCGCGATGGAATTCGGCGGCATGAATTCCTAATTCAGCCATTCCGCCTAAAATGAAAAGCCGGGGTCCGCTTTGCTTAGAACTCAAACGATCGAAGCAGGTGACGGCATCAAAGAGGGAAGCTGGGCTCGAATTATAACAATCCAAGTAAAAGGTCTGGCTTCCGAGCACGTGAACGCTTCCGCGTCCGGCAGGCGGGGTCCACGTGGACAACGCCTGGGCAATCTGGTTATCCGAAAGCCCTAGATCACGGGCGGCGACCACCGCCAGCGCAGCATTTCGAACTAACCCGTCCGAAAGGGCGCCCAGGCCGAAGGATTTCCCATCGAGAACCAAAGTGCGGTGTCCTTTCTCATCTTCCCCATACTTCGCCTGGATCAAACGGGCTGGCGTGACCGCCGGAGCTGGTTCGCCCTCAAATTGTACCGCGGTGCAACGATGGGCGTGGACAGCAAATTCCTCCCAGCGTAACAATGCTACGGGAAGAATCGCCCGACCCGATGGCGTTAAAGCTGCGAGCAAGGTGGCTTTCTCCCTGGCGACGCCGGCGACCGAGCCCACGCCCTCGAGATGGACCGGAGCCACAGCCGTGACGATGGCAAGGTCCGGACGGATGACCTGAGCGGAGACCGCCAATTCTCCCGGCACGCTCATGCCGGCCTCGATGACCGCGAAGCGATGCCGACCGGGCTCCACCCGCAGCAACATCAACGGCACACCGATCAGATTATTAAGATTAGCCTCTGTCACAAAGGCCTCGGCGCCAAGCAAGGCCGCGAGGAGCTCTTTCGTGGAAGTCTTCCCGACGCTACCGGTCACGGCGATGACTTGGCCCTTGAAACACTGACGCCAAGCCTGGGCGATGCGGCGAAGTCCGGTCAGCACATCATCGACCACGAGCTGCGGGAGGGCGTCCGCCATAGGACGAGAGACCAAAGCGCAGGAAGCGCCTTTGTTTCGGGCATCGGACAAGAAGTCGTGTCCGTCCCGACGTTCGGTACGCACGGCGACAAAAACGTCCCCGCGACGTAGCGTCCGGGTATCGGTCCCAAAGCCCGAGACGGCCGCCTGCGGTAAAGTCGTCCACCGCCCTTGCGCCCAAGCTGCCAAATCCATGGCGGAAAAATGGGTCATGCGCTTGTGCCTCCTTTTCGCAGTTCGAGAATTTCGCGGACGACTTGGCGATCGTCGAACGGGACCACGGTATCCGTGAATTCTTGGGTCGTCTCATGACCTTTGCCCGCGATTACCACGCAGTCTCCGGCACGGGCGGCCGCCAAAGCTCGCCCGATTGCTTCTCGGCGGTCGGCCACGAACTCGATCGAAGGTAGCTCGCCCAGGCCTTCGCGCATGTCCGCAAAGATGTCTTCGATTTTTTCGCGGCGCGGATTATCCGCGGTCGCCCAGGCGAGGTGGGCATGATCGCGGACGGCAGCCGTCATCGCCGGGCGTTTGCCGCGGTCCCGATTACCACCGCAACCGTAGACGCAAAGCACGCGTCCGGGCGTGATATCGCGCAACATGCGAAGCGCGTTGCGCAAGGCATCATCCGTATGAGCGTAATCAACAAAGACCGGGAAGGCCTGCCCGGCATCGACCCGTTCCATCCGGCCAGAAACGCCCGAAAAAGATGCCAGGCTTGCGCACAGACTCAAAGGATCGCGACCGAAAGCGGCCGCCATGGCCAAGGCACAGAGCACGTTCGAGACATTATAATCACCCGGTAGCGTCGAAGTAAACCGGGTGCTTTGTTGCTGCCAAGATACTGAAAAAGTCGCCCCGCTGGGCGACAAGGCTACTTCCGTCGCCCGCAGGTCGGCATCCGCCGCCAAGCCAAAAGTAATAACCGTACCGCGGCGGCGACACGCTTCGGCGAGCACCCGGCCGCTGGGGTCGTCGATATTAATGACGCTGACCGCCGGTACCTCGCCGTTTCGGCCATCGAATAAAACCGTCTTCGCATCAAGGTATGAGACCAGATCGCCGTGGTAATCCACGTGATCTCGCGTCAGGTTGGTAAAGGCCGCGACCTTGAATTGGAAACCGTGAACGCGATCTTGATGTAAGGCGTGGGAACTCACTTCCAAACACGCACCGACGCAACCGGCGTCGGCCATCTGACGGAAGAACGCAGCAAGGTCCGCCGATTCGGGCGTCGTCTTATAGGAAGGGATGGAGCGCCGACCGAGGTGATAACGGACTGTGCCGATCAAACCCCAAGCCGAACCATCTGCCTGTAGGAAATGACGGAGCAACGAAGTGACGGTCGTCTTGCCGTTCGTTCCAGTCACGCCCGCTAATTCTAACGCTTGCTCAGGATGACCGAAGAATCGGCGAGCGACTTCGGCCAAAACTTTCCGAGGTTCGGCGACTTGTGCCGCCGCCACCGCAGGAAGCCCATTGACGGGCTGAGCGGAGATGATGGCGGCCGCGCCCCGGGCGATGGCATCGTCCATGAAAGCATGCCCGTCGGTGCGCAACCCAGGCAGTGCGAAAAACAAAGCTCCGGGGATGATCCGGCGGCTGTCGGTGACGATACAAGTGATTCGGACCGACCCGTCTCCCGTACGCGACAGAACCTGCATACCATATAACAAGGAATTGAACGTAGGGCGTTCCATCGCGGTAGACATGGGCAAGGGCGCGAGTGTCATTGCTCGGTGCGGGCCAAGGGAGCGCGAGGCACCGCCGTCATGGGAGGAAGATCGAGCCACCGGATGCACTTCTCGGCGACTTCGCGAAAGATCGGAGCGGAAACCTTACCGCCATAAGCCACGCCCTCCCCTTGGGGTTCGTCGATGATCACCGTGATCGCCAAGCGCGGGTCGCCCACCGGGAAGAAACCGGAAAAAGAAGCGACGTGATGGGTCGTCGAATACTTACCGTTGATGATTTTCTGGGTGGTCCCGGTTTTTCCGGCCACCTCATAGCCCGGGATATCTGCGATGGGGGCCGTGCCACCCTTGCCGCAAACGGCACGCAACAACGTAGCGACTTCGTGTGCGGTCGATTCTGAAATTGCCCGGCCACGACTGCGGGGCATGTAACTTAAGATTGGTGATTTGGTCTTCGGATCTTCGACGCGCAAGACGAGCTGCGGCTGCATGAGCAGACCGTCCGCGGCGATGACCGACATGGCACAGTGCATCTGCATGGCCGTGACGCTAATCGAGTGCCCCATCGGCATACGGGAAATGGTCATGCCATCCCAATTCTTGGGTGAGATCAACAGACCCGGAACTTCGGCGCCCGTGATCAGACCGGAGTTAGAACCGAAACCAAAAGATTTCACCAGCGCGAAGAATTTTTCTTCCCCTAACCGTTCGGCATAAAGCATCCCGACCTGGACAGTCCCGCGGTTGGAAGACTCGCGGACGATATGACGGATATCGACGACCCCGAGCGGGTGCGAATCCGCCGGCAAGGAAACCATGCGGCCGCGGTAAGGCACCGAGGTCGCTCCACAGTCGTAGACTGAATTGGGAGTAATCAGGTGTTCTTCCAAGGCCCCCGAAATCGAAACAATCTTAAACACCGAACCCGGTTCATAGACGTCGGAGACAGCGCGGTTACGCTGACTGTCCATCGGTGCGGCCTTATGATCCCAAAAGCGATTGAGGTCATAGCTCGGCCAATTCGCCAAACCTAAGATCCTGCCGGTCCGCGGTTCGCTCACGATGATGATGCCGCTTTTAGGATTATAACGGGCTGCGGCCGCGGCCAAAGCATCTTCGCAGGTTTTCTGGACAAGACTATTGAGCGTCAGGATCACCGTGCTTCCGTCGACTGGGGCGACCTCGCGCAACCGGATACTGGCAATTTCGCGACGACGGCCATCGCGCTCCGACTCGATCCAGCCATTCTGGCCGACCAATAAACTGTTCATGACGCGTTCGATTCCCGCCGCTGGTTCGCCCTCCTTATTGACATAGCCGATGACGTGCGAAGCCAGCTGGCCTTTCGGATAATTCCGGCGATATTTTAATTCCGCCCGCAGCGCCTTGACGCCGAGGGTCTTGATTCGCTTCACGATGTCTTCGCCACACTCGCGCGCCAAGACCGTCCATCGGATTTTATGCTCCTCGCCTTCGGCATCCAGGCGGACCGAATTATTAAAGGCTTCGATGACTTTTGTCGCAGGAATTCCTAAGATAAGCGCGATTTCTGAAATCCGCGCCCGATCGCCTTTTTGCAAGACGTCAGGGTCGACCCCGATGTCCCAGACATCTTCCGAAACGGCTAAGAGATTGTCTTGGGCGTCACGAATCTCGCCGCGACGACATGCCTTGGCCTGCATGACCCGGCGGGCCTGAAGTGCCTCGGCACGCAAACGGGGAGCATCGATCCAATGCAACCAGACCAGCCGGCAAAGAACGGCGACAAAACAGACGGACACGACCCAAGCCAGCGAACGGTAGCGCATTCGTCTGGCATGGGGTAGGCTCATCGCGCAGTGCCGGCCCCCTGACCAGTCAAAGGACGGTAGGCGATTTCGCGGGGGGTCAAACGAGGACTAATGTTCGAAGAAAGCGGCGCAACTGAGACAGGAGCCAAGACGGCCCGGGAAATCCAAACCACCTGCTCAGGGACGGGAGGCTTGAGGGCGTCGCCGATTCTTGACTGTAACTGTAACGTATCGAGCGATTGATCGCGTTGCCGCTTCAAATTATCCAGGTCTTTCTTGGTATCAGCAATCGAACGCTCCAGACGCACGATACGCGAACCAATAACGTCCGCTTCCATCCGTAATTTCATAATATAAATCGTCCCAAGCGCAGCCGCACCAAGCGCCCCACAAAGGAAAACCCATGTCATCAGACTCCGGAGAGTCATAGGGCGAGTCGCCGGACGGCACGGAGCCGCGCGGAACGGCTGCGGGGGTTGCGTTCTTGTTCTGCCGCGGATGGTTGGGTCGCCTTGCGCGTCAACAGATCGGCCAGCTTGACGCGATCGTCCTGCATCCGGGAATCGTTCCGGTCGACGGGACGACCCGCCAAGCCGTTCATGTAACGTTTGACGATCCGGTCTTCCAACGAATGGAATGAAATGACCGCGAGCACTCCTCCGGCATTTAATTTTTCGAAGGCCAAGGGCAAGGCGTCAGTGAGCGCACCTAACTCATCGTTCACTGCGATGCGGATGCCTTGGAAAGTCTTCGTCGCCGGGTGCGGGCCTCGGGGGCCGGGCTTGGGCGGGGCGGCTTCGGCGACAAGCGCCGCGAAAGCTGCCGTGCGCGCGAGACGTCCGGTGCCACGGGCGGCGAAGATTGCGTTCACCACCCGGAACCAACGGGGCTCTTCACCGTAATCGCGCACGGCACGTTCGACTTCATCGCGGTCGCCATGCTCAAGAAAATCTTCCGCACTTCGTCCCCGACGCGGATCCATGCGCATGTCGTTGGGGCCGTCGTTACGAAATGAGAAACCGCGTTCCGGCATATCCAACTGGTATGAAGACACCCCAATGTCCATCAAGACACCATCGAATTGTCCCGGAACGCGGTCAAGGTGGCGAAAATCTTCGGAATGAAAACGGAGTCTTCCCGGATAACGTGCTGCGGTTTCCGTCGCACGTTCCGCCGCCGCCGGATCGCGATCCATCGCGTCGACCGTGGTCCCGGTCGTCCGGGCCAGCATCGCTTCCGTATGCCCGCCGCCGCCGAACGTACAATCCAAGAGCGCGCTTCCGTCCTGGGGCGCAAGAAGCGCCAAGCACTCCTCGAGCAGGACTGGAACGTGGCTGGTCATGGGCGGTGGCTGTGAATAAGGTGTGAGTAGTGTAAGTAACTTATGGATACAGTTAAATACCCAGTTCGCGTAACGCGCGCAGGATTGTGCGCGTGCTTTCGGAATCGCGATCGGTTTTCGGTGGCGTGGGCGCGGCAATCTGGAACGTGGTGAAGCTGCCGCTGAAGACGATATCGCGGTCGAGCGCCGCTTGGTTCACGACGTGATCGTTCAGAGTGATCCGACCGGCCTTGTCGCACGAAACCTGAATGCTGTTCTCTCCGAGCAAACGTAACGCATTCATCTTATCCGGATCGCTCACGGTCACCTGCGAGGAAGCATCGCGAATCCGTTGCACCATCGATGGGGGGAAAACGACAATCGTTCCGAGAGCGGGGTGAAACATCGCCAAGAAACTGGTTTCACCCGCTCCGTCGAACCGCCAGGCCGCTGGAATCGTGACGCGATTCTTCTCATCCAATTTTCCATTATGGATGCCGGTAAAGAGTCCGATGTTTGCGCCAATAGACATTTCGTGGGTTTAAGCCCCCTGTTCACCCACTTTTCCCCACACACCTCCACTGGTCAAGATTTTAGCCCAAAATACCCCCAATTTATTATTCACAGCCGCGCTCGATCTACTTTATGATTATTTTCATTCATATAAAACGTAAACTATTGTCTGTAAGTAGTTTGTGAACAAATGCTGTTTTTTAGGCAAAAATCATCGCGCGCTGCGAGATGATCCCGGCCGGACTTGCCCCTAATTTTCTCAGACCCCGCGTTGGTTTTGTAATGATAATATAACTACAAATTACTGAGTTTACGGGTTTCCGGGTAGGGCGAAATCGATTGCCATAAAGCCCCGGCTATGCTTTGTCTGTTATCACTCAACCACGACTCTTGACCATGAAGAACGCCCTCGCCCTCGCCCTCCTCGCCTCCGCCCTGTTTACCACGGGATGTAACACCCTTGTCGGCGTAGATAACGCTGATACCCGCGAGGCGACGTTCTCCAACATCACCGGTGCGTTGGTGACCCGCTACAATACCGACGCCGAAGCCGTCTTTAATGCGGTCAAGCGCTCTCTCGATCAGTCTAACGGCACCCTTCGCACGGGTGAAACCGACGAACGCGGTCCAAATAACGAGCTCCTGGCCGTCACGGTCTTTGCCCGTACGGTGGGTGACCTGGAAATCAAAATCGACGTAGCCAAGGTCGAAGACCCTATCACCAAGGTGGCATTCACCCAGTGTACCGTCAAATACGGCTTCTTCGGCAATCTGCCCCAGAGCCAACAGCTGGTCTCCAAGATTACTTCTAACCTTCGCCGCTAAGCGTCGGGGCGGAACCGCCAAACGGACGCCGCCCGGCCCTCAGGCTCGGCGGCGTTTCTTTTTACCAAACTTTCCATGGGCAACATTCACGGCCAAAACTTCCGCATCGCGACCTTCGGTGAAAGCCATGGCCCCGCCATTGGCGTCGTCATCGACGGCTGCCCCCCGCGGGTCCCGTTTGATATCGGCTTTCTAAAAAGCGAGCTGGCACGGCGGCGTCCGGGCCAAAGCGCGCTGACCACTCAACGTAAAGAAGAAGACCTTCCTGAAATCCTTTCCGGCATCTCCCACGACGGCTTAACGCTCGGGTCTCCCATCGCGATTGTCATCCGCAACAGCGACCAACGCCCTCAGGCTTATGCTGAAATGAAAACAGCCTATCGGCCCTCGCACGCTGACTTCACGTACGATGCCAAATATGGCATCCGTGCGGTCGAAGGGGGTGGCCGCTCATCCGCCCGCGAAACGGCGGCGCGTGTCGCTGCTGGAGCCGTGGCAAAAACCGTCCTAAAGCACGCCTGCGGCGCCAAGATCACGGCTTGGGTTGAAAGCGTCGCAGAAATCAAGATGCCAGCCCTCGCCAAGACGCCTTCACTGAAACAAGTCGAAGCCAGTCCGACCCGTTGCCCACACCCAGCCACTGCAGCCAAGATCGATAAGCTAATCCGTACCGCACGTGCCGAGGGAGATTCCGTCGGAGGCGTCATCTGTTGCGTGATTGAAAACCTTCCTACTGGATTAGGCTCGCCGGTCTTTGACCGCTTTGAAGCCGACCTAGGAAAAGCCATGCTCTCGCTACCGGCGACGAAAGGCTTTGAAATTGGAAGCGGCTTCAATGGCACGCTTTTACGCGGCAGCGCTCACAATGATGAGTTCATCCGGAAGGGCGGAAAAATTCGGACTGCGACCAATCGTTCCGGCGGCACTCAAGGTGGCATCACGAATGGAGAAGACGTCCTCTTCCGCATCGCTTTCAAACCAACGGCCACCGTCCTTAAACCGCAACGGACCGTGGGTCCCGACGGCAAGGCCACCGAGCTGAGCGCCAAGGGTCGGCATGATCCTTGCGTCCTCCCACGCGCCGTTCCCATTGTCGAAGCGATGGCGGCACTCGTCGCCGTCGATCACTGGATCCGCGATCGCGGTCAAAATGCTCCCTTCGGCCGTTGTGGGCGCAAGGCATGACCCCTCTCATCCTTGTCATCGGCCCAACGGGCTCAGGCCGAGCGGACGCCGTCCGTGAACTAGCGGAAAATGCCTGGCCCGAAGGCAGGGTCATCCGCATTTTACGCGAAGCTCGCGAAGGAGGCGAAGCGCCCGACCAATGGAGCTTTACTAACGCGCAAGCCACCGTACCAGCGCCCGGAGCAGAAGAGGCGGCCATCCTCGTGCTTCACGGCGGCATCTCCGTTATCGACCAGATGGAAGCCTTGCATCGGGCGCTCAAGCCCACGCTCCCCGATGCGGTGTGGCGCGTGCAACGTATCATCACGGTCGTCGATTGCCCGCTGACCCAACGCCATGAAGCGGTGGAGAAATGGTATGAGCCGTGCATCCACTTTTCGGACACCGTCATCATCAATCGGCGGTGGGAGGTGCCTGGCCAATGGGTCACGCGTTTCTTGGCGCCGTACGAAAAAGCATTCTACCCCTGCCTCTTTTTCAACCTGCTCAAAGACGGCAGTATCGCGAATCCGGCGCAGGCAATCCACGGCGAACCTCTGCGCCTTTCCCATATCTTCGATGATATCGATGCCGTCGATGAGATGGAGTTCGATGAAGACAACCTGCCCGACGAACCCTTTGACCTAGTCCGTCAGCCGGACAAATATTTCGCCCGGGATGAATTAGGACGGCGGAATATCTTAGTGACAGAAATCGGGGATATCCTCCGCCAAGAAGGTCGTAGCTAAGAAAAGCGCATGCGACCATTCATCGCGACTTATGCCTGGTTCTTGGCTCGCCTACCTGAAGGTTTCGCTCGGATTAACGCCGCCGGCTGGGGCTTAGTGCTATGGATGTTACGCCGGAAAATCATCACCCGCAATCTCCGGGCAGCCTTTCCTGACCGTGATGACGCTTGGGTGAAACGCATCGGCCAAACCTCCTGCCGACGAGCGGCGGAGATGGGCCTTTTCTCCATCGCCTCACCGCTGCTTTCAACCGAAGAAATCCGCAGTCGCGTCAGCCTTGATGAGAGCATGCTGCGAGGCCCCTCCAGCCTGATCGAGACCGCGGAAGGCATCGTGCTCTTTGTTCCGCATTTCACGCTCATGGAGATGATGACAGCCGTCACGCTGCTTCACCCCAAGCTTGCCGAAAGAGAGTGGGTTGTGCTTTTCCGCCCGCTCAACCAACCGGGCGCCAATACTTGGATCAAGGACGCGCGCGAACGTTTCGGGATGCATTTGGTTTCTCGCCGAGAAGGCTTTGGCCGAGCCATGAAGGCCGTCCGTGAAAAACAGGCCACGTGCATCCTGTTTGACCAGAATACCCCCCAAGGGATTTCCGTCGATTTCATGGGCAGCCCTTGCCTCGCCACGGATCTTCCGGGAATCATCGCGCAGCGCTTCGGGGCGGAAAGTCGGATTTTCTGGGCGGAGCGCCAAAATTTCTGGCGTTGCCGACTGCACTCCGCAGTCCTTTACGCGAAAGACTCGACTGGCCTGACCATCGAGTCGAATAACTGGCTGGCTGACCGATTACGTTCCAGCGATGAAGCCTGCGTGGAATGGCTCTGGGCGCACGACCGATGGAAGCACGGCCAACCGCGCGTAGATTGATGGCTATTGAACGACCGGCGAAGCCACCGCAGGCCCTTCGGGACGTGGATCTTCGCCCTTAGGACGCTTTATCGCCTTCTTCTCGCCTCCAGATTTCTTTTCACCTTCTTTGGCCAATTCGACAGAAAAACGTTCGGCCTGCTGGCGGATGAATTCCTGGCGTTGTTCAGGGGTGAGTCCATTAATACGGGTGCGCTCCTCCTTCACCTTGTCGGGCGGGAGAGATTTGAAATAGTGTTCGAGCACCCGACCGCTGAAGCCACCGCGCTCGCGTAGCTCCTTGGTCAGCTTACGGCGTTCTTCCGGCGAGGCGGTTTCAAATTTCGCCAATTTATCGGCAAATTCCTTTCGGGCTCCCGGCGGCATCTTCTCGATGTGTTCGATCGCTCCGCGGATGCGAGAAAGACGCTCGGGCGGAAGCTCCAATATCTTACGGATGGTCTGAAT
>CAILOT010000012.1:0-15579 GCA_903835965.1 uncultured Opitutia bacterium | reverse complement strand
TCGCCCAGCCACCGCTGGCCTGTGTATAGCTCCCACGCTCAATGAGCGTGCCCTCGGGGTGCAGTCGAACATGGACGCCAATGAGGTAGAGGTAAGCACGAGGCGCGGTGCGACTCAGTTTGCCGCCCAAGAGCTTTCCGTTGCGCAAGCGGACGAGCGTGCCGCAAGGCAGACTTTGGTGGCGGCCGATGAGCGGATCGCGCGCGAGCAACGTCAATTAAACGAATTGGAATCGGCCAAGGCCGAGGCCGTGATGAGGCGCGATCGGGCGCAGGCGACGCTCACGACGAAAGATGTTCAGGTCGCCGAATTGCGCGCGGCTATCACCTCGGGAGAAACCGATGTCGAATCGGCACGTTCTGAAACCGAAGTCCGTCGTAACGCCTTAGGCGAAGTGCGACTTTCCTTGGCCGAGCAGCGCCAACGTCTTGAATTGGTCGGTCGCGAATTGGCCGATCTCGAGTCCCGTCGCGCGGAGGCTTCGGCCCGCCTGACTTCACGTCGAACGGAAGCGCAACAAAGCGAAAGACAGATCGGCGAACTGCGTGCTCAGTCGGTTGCGGCTCGCGAACTTTCCGGCCGCTTGGCCGCAGAAATTGAAACTAGTTCCACCAGCCTTGCCCACGCGCGCGGTGAATTGTCCGAAAAAGACGCCTTGCTCGAAGCCGATGACCGGGTGCTTTCCGTCGATCGAGAGAAACTTCGCGTGGCCGATATGCGGCTTAAGTCTCTGGAAGTCACCCTTGCCGAACAAAATTCCCAATGCGGGTTTATTGTCGAAAAGGTCCAATCCGAGCACCAATTAGATGTTTCAGCCGTAGACTGGCGTCTGCAGCTTTGGCTCGCTGAAGGCGAACCCGATGGCATCGCCAGCTTTGATGATCTCGAAGAACCGGAAGAAGAGGGGACTCGACCCGTGCGCAAAGCACCCGTCCGTCAAGGCGAGCCAACGGAAGATGAGTTGACCGCCTTGGGGGCAACCGACTGGCCGCCGCTCGTCCGAGAAATCGCAGAGCTTCGTGAGCGTATGTCGGGTATGGGCTCGGTCAATCTTGTCGCCGTAGAAGAGTATTCCTCACTTAGAGATCGCCACGACTTCCTAACCAAGCAAAGCGATGACCTTTGGAAGGCAAAGGAAGAACTCTCCAAAGCCATCGAAGAACTGAACCAGACTTCGCTCAAATTATTTACCGATACATTCGAACAAGTCCGTAAGAATTTCAAATTCACCTTCGAGCGTCTCTTCGTTGGCGGTACCGCTGACTTGCAGATGGTGCAGGCCGAAGATCCCTTGGAAAGCGGTATCGAAATCATCGCCCAACCTCCAGGGACGAAGTTACGCGGCATTTTGCTGCTCTCCGGCGGTCAGCGCACCATGACAGCAGTCGCTTTGCTGTTCGCGATTTATATGGTCAAGCCATCGCCCTTGTGCGTCCTCGACGAGCTTGATGCTCCGCTTGATGATACCAATGTCGGACGCTTCACGGATATCATCCGGGAATTCACCCGTTTCTCGCAGTTCCTCATCATTACGCACAATAAGCGCACGGTATCCGCCGCTGATGCGATTTTTGGCGCCACTATGCAGGAGAAGGGCGTCACCCGTCTTTTCTCGATGCGGTTTAATAAGGATAGGGATGAAGCTGAGCCGACCCAGCCGGGTGGGGGCTTCACGATGGCCCGCTGACGCTTGCTTGCCTTGGCTCAGCGCCCTTCTAGGCTGGCGTGGTCATGCTTCGTTATCTCACCGCGCTCATTTTATTGCCGGCACTGACGTTCGCCGGGATCTCATTCGAAACGGACGTCAAGCCCATCGATCGGACCAGACCGGGTGCGAGTTATGCCGATATGCTTACGCGTATCATGCCGTCAGTGGTGAGCATAAGCACTGCCCAGGTCATTCCGCCTGAGGTCCTCCGTCGTTATCGCGGGCGAATCGACCCGGCAGACGTTAAGGTGGACGCCAAGACTGGCGAGGTGACGATTCCGACAGGTTTAGGCTCTGGCACGATCATCAATCCCGAGGGTTACGTCGTGACGAATCGCCACGTTGTCACGATGCAGGATGGTAGTACGGCCAAGACGGTCTTCGTGAAGCTCTCGGACCGGCGTGAATTCCGCGCCAAAGTTTTAGGCGTGGATGCGAACACGGATATCGCGGTGCTTAAAATCGATGCGAAGGGGCTGCCGTTCGCTCGTTTCGCCGATAGTGATAAAGCCCGTGTGGGCGACATGGTGTTCGCGATTGGTAACCCTCTCGGCGTCGGGATGACTGTAACTTCAGGTATTGTTTCGGCCCTCGGACGTTCAGGCATGGGTTTGACCTTTGAAGATTTCATCCAGACCGACGCAGCCATCAACCCCGGCAATAGCGGCGGGCCTTTGATCGACTTCGAAGGCCGTATTCTCGGCATGAACACGGCGATACGCACTTCGGGCGGCGGCGGAAATATCGGCATCGGATTTTCAATCCCCTCGAACCTGATGATCAGCGTGGCTTTTGATTTGGCGAATAACGGTAAAGTTGTCCGCGGGATGATCGGCATCCAAGGAGAAGATCTTACGCCGGAGGAGTCGGTTAAGCTTTCGACGGCCGGTCGGGGCGCGGTTCGCGTGACGGAGGTCACGGATCAGTCTCCGGCTGCCAAGGGCGGCCTACGCAAAGGCGATATCATCATCGCACTCGAAGCGAAGGCATTTGAAAGTTGGAATGACCTTCGCCTTGCCATCTCTCGCAAAAAGCCTGGTGAGTCTGTGGTCATTTCCTACTTACGAGGTGGGCGCGGTTCCTTGGCTCATATCACCATAATCGAACGACCCGCTGGCAACTGATGCGATCGCTGAAGACCATTCGAGATATGGCTGGCGGGAGAATTCCTCCCCTGACTCGGACGGCATTAATCTGCGGGCTCGTTACTTTTCTGCTCACCCTTTTAATTTTTCACCCCACTGCCGGAGGAGAAAAGCCGGCCCCAGTCCTTTTCTCTGGAGTCCAGCTGATGCCACTGGGGGACGTCCGGGCGGAAAGCTTAGTATTGCTTGATCCTTCGGCAGCTTACCTTCCTGGTCGTTTTGCCCGCGTTGGGCAAGAAACGGGAGCGGCAGGGCAATCGGAGGATGCTCCTTTTGCCCAATTCCAGCCCTTGCTTCAGTTTGATCCCGGGAAATTCGAGGATTACGACAAGAGAATCCTTCGCGAGACCCCCAAGTCCGCTTCCGCGCTTCCAGCTGAGGCTTTGCCCCTCGTTGGCTGGGGCCCTTTTGGGTCCTTTGGGTCCACTGGTTTTAAGCAGCCGGGAGTCTCCTCAAGGGTCGGATATTATGAAGTTTACGGTCTAAATGGGGCGAGTAAGCCCATTATAAGCGGGAATATAACCCACTTTAATGGTAATTTAAATAAAATCAGCGATAAAAACGAAAAATTTAGCAAACTTTCGTCATTTGTAGAGCTTTCCCTCGGGGTTGATTCCCTTGGAATTCAAGCTCCGCCAGCCATTTTGCGTTCATCGGGGGATAAACTTATAGATTTGTCCGTTATTCAATGGGCTGCGGGAGGCAATTGGGCTCAGCTCTTACCCCCGGGAACCTACCGACTGATCGTCGGGCCGTAAGGGTTAAGGGCTGCCTGTAAAAGCCTTGCAAAAATCCGCTTGACGGTGGCGTTGGCGATGTTCATTCAAACCCTTCCCTTCGCGCCCAAAGCGCTTCGACGGATTGCCCCTGTAGCTCAGTTGGCAGAGCGCGTCCTTGGTAAGGACGAGGTCGACGGTTCAAATCCGTTCGGGGGCTCCACAAATTTCCACACACCAAACCTAAACCACCTCCTCACCACCAAAGCCATGGCCAAAGAGAAGTTCAATCGCACAAAGCCTCACGTCAATGTCGGTACCATCGGTCACATCGACCACGGTAAATCGACCACTACTGCCGCCATCGTGGCAGTGCAGGCCCGCAAGGGTCTGGCTGAGAATAAGTCCTACGCGGAAATCACCAAGGGTGGTACCGTGCGTGACGCTACCAAGACCGTGACCATCGCTGCTTCGCACGTTGAGTACGAGTCCAACCTGCGTCACTACGCACACGTTGACTGCCCCGGCCACGCTGACTTTGTTAAGAACATGATCACCGGTGCCGCCCAGATGGATGGCGCCATCCTCGTGGTTTCCGCCGCTGACGGCGTCATGCCTCAGACCAAAGAGCACATCCTCCTCGCCCGTCAGGTCGGCGTTCCGAAAATCGTCGTCTGGCTGAACAAGGTCGACCTCTCTGAACCTGACCTCATCGACCTCGTCGAGATGGAAGTCCGCGACTTGCTCAACAAGTACCAATATGACGGCGACAATGCTAAGATCGTCCGTGGTTCTGCTACGGCCGCCCTCGATGCTACGCCAGAAGGCGAACAGGCTATCCAGAATCTCCTTGATGCTCTCGATGCCGAAATTCCTGAGCCTAAGCGCGAAGTCGATAAGCCTTTCATGATGGCCGTCGAAGACGTCTTCTCCATCACCGGTCGTGGCACCGTTGCCACGGGTCGTATCGAGCGTGGTGTCGTCAAGGTTGGAGAAGAAATCGAAATCGTGGGTCTCCGCGACACTCTCAAGACCACCGTCACTGGCGTTGAAATGTTCCGTAAGGAACTCGATCAAGGCCAGGCTGGCGACAATGTCGGCCTCCTCCTCCGTGGTGTCGAAAAGAGCCAAGTTGAACGCGGTCAAGTTCTCGCAAAGACTGGCAGCATCAAGCCTCACACCGTCGCTAAGGCTCAGATTTACGTTCTGAAGGCCGACGAAGGTGGTCGTCATACTTCCTTCACCAATAACTACCGTCCTCAATTCTTCTTCGGAACCTGCGATGTCACTGGCACCGTGATTCTCCCAGAAGGCGTGGAAATGGTAATGCCTGGCGATAACGTCACCATCTCGATCGAGCTCCAAAAGCCCGTCGCAATGGAAAAGGGCCAGCGCTTCGCCCTCCGCGAAGGTGGCAAGACCATCGGAGCCGGCCAGATCCTCGAAATCACCAAGTGATTTAAACGCCGCAAGGCTCGACTACGGTGCCGAGGTTCCCTCAAAAGGAGCCCGGCACTCGTCTCTTTAAACCCAAGAACAGGACGGTAGCTCAACTGGCAGAGTAGCGGTCTCCAAAACCGTTGGTTGTGGGTTCGATTCCCTCCCGTCCTGCCACTCTCCAAACCAAACACCAGCATATGTTCAGCCTCCTCGGACGCCTTCGCGCTTTCTGGAACGAGACCATCACCGAGGTCTTCGTCAAGGCTTCGTGGCCAAGTGCCAAGGAGTTGGTTGATTCTACCCTGGTCGTCATCGCGGCGGTCGCTCTTTTGGGCGCCGTTGTTTTCTTCTGCGACTTCTCGCTATCTAACTTCGTTCAGTTCGCCACTAAACGCGTTCGCTGATTATCCCCATGTCGAATACCCCTTCTGATTTTCGCTGGTACACTCTCCAGACCCTCTCGAACAATGAGAGTAAGGTTAAGCGTCTCCTCGACAAGGCCATCCGGGATGAAGAGATGGGCGATCATGTGGCTGAAATCCTCATGCCTGTGAAGACCGTCAAGGACTTCCGCAACGGCAAGAAGCGTGAGAGCGAAATGAAGCTCTATCCGTCTTACCTCTTTGTTCGCGCCCGTTTGTTCGATGACGAAGGGCTGCTTCTCGAAGCTCCCTGGAGTTTCTTGCGCCGTACGGATGGCGTCATCGGTTTAATTGGCGGCATGAACCCTGTCCCCCTCAAGACCGAAGAAATCAACACCATCCTTCAGCAGATGGCGGATGCGGCCGATAAGGTCGTTCCAAAGATCAATTTCCACGTCGGTGAACGCGTCAAGATCACCGATGGTCCGTTCGCCAACCTAGCCGGCAATATCGACAAAATCGATGCCGATCGCGGCAAGCTTGAAGTCTCCGTTGATATTTTCGGACGATCCACTCCGGTCGAACTCGAATTTTGGCAAGTCGAACGCGATGATCGCGACTGATTTTTCATTAACCTTTAACCCAACCATCTAAACCACCATGGCAAAGAAAGTCGTCGGCGAAATCAGGCTCCAGCTCCCCGCAGGTGCCGCTAATCCAGCTCCTCCTGTCGGCCCCGCACTGGGTGCCAAGGGCGTCAATATTATGGCGTTCTGTAAGGAGTTCAATGCTCGCACCAAGGATCAGGCCGGCTTGATCCTGCCGGTCATCATCTCCGTCTATCAAGACAAGTCTTTCACCTTCATCCTTAAGTCGCCGCCCGCTTCCGTCCTTCTCAAGAAGGCCGCGAAGATCGAAAGCGGTTCCAAGGTGCCTAACCGCGATAAGGTCGGCAAGGTCACCAAGAAGCAGCTCCTCGAAATCGTCGAGCTCAAGAAAAAGGACCTGAATGCCGTCAACCCGGACAACGCCGCCCGCATGATCGCCGGCACCGCTCGCTCCATGGGGATCGAAGTCATCGGTTAATTTCCACTCAACCCAACCCTAAACCAACCCACTGCATTCCGCAGGAGACGAAAGTCGCTATGAAACACAAAACCAGCAAGCGCTACCGCGCCGCTCTTCAGGTCGCCGACTTGAAAGCAAAATATGACGTCACCCAAGCCGCCGAGATCATCAAGAAGATGCCGAGCGCGAAGTTTGACGAAACCGTGGAGATCTCCGCCTTCTTAGGCGTAGACCCTAAGCAGTCCGATCAAATGGTGCGCGGAACTGTATCCCTGCCCAACGGCTCGGGGAAGAAGATCAAGGTCCTCGCTTTCACGGAAAACCCTGCCGAAGCTTTGGCCGCAGGTGCTGATTTTGCCGGCCTCGCCGACATGATCGCTAAGGTCAACGGTGGTTGGATGGATTTTGACGTAGCTATCTCGACGACCTCCGCGATGAAAGACGTCCGTCAGGTCGCCCGAGTCCTTGGTCCGAAAGGGCTGATGCCTAATCCTAAGTCCGGGACCGTTTCGGACGACCTTCCTAAGACGATTAAAGAAGTCAAAGCCGGTCGCGTTGAATTCAAAATGGATAAGACGGGCAATATCGTCATCGTGGTCGGAAAGAAATCCTTCTCAGTGAAGCAGCTCACGGAAAACGCCCAGGTCGCCTTGGCCGCCTTGGTCAAATCCCAGCCCGCCGGTTTTGCCGGTGGTCGTTTTATCAAGTCCATCACCTTGAGCGCCAGCATGAGCCCAGGCGTCGGTCTTGATCTCAAGCCATACTCCGCCGCCATCGTAACCGCCTAATCACGTAACCCTAGACAAACTACGAACATGCGCGCTGAAAAACAATTCCTCGTCGACGAAGTGGCTGCCCAGCTGGCCTCTTCCAACTATCTTCTGATCGCTAACTTCACCGGCGTGAGCGTGAAGGATGCCACTTCCGTCCGTGATCAGCTCCGCGTCCATGGCGCCGAGTATCACGTGGTCAAGAATAGCATCATGAACATCGCGGTAAAGCAGGCGAAGCTACCTGATCTATCCTCCCACTTGAGCGGCCACACGGCTTTGGTCACGGGCGGCAAGAATCCCACGGGCGTCGCCAAGGTCCTGGTTTCCTTCTTCAAGGAATTTTCCAAGCTTGAAGTGAAAGCTGGCGTGCTGGATGCCAAAATCCTCACCAAGTCGGACATCGATGCGCTTTCCAAGCTTCCTTCCCTCGAAGCTATCCGGGCTCAACTGCTCTCGCTCTTCAATACGCCTGCCTCTCAGGTCGTCCGCCTCTTGGACGCCAAGCGTCAAAAGGACGAAACGGTCGCCTAACCCCTTTCCTCGCGAAGGTGTGGCCGTGTGGCCACGTTCGAGCGGGGGGAAATCCAACCCAATACAACATACCATCCAACGAACTCCGGTTAGGGGCCTAGTGCCCTCAAATGTCCTCAACCGACGCTAACCATTCAAGGAACCCAAATACCATGAGCAACATCACCAAAGACCAAGTCATCGAGTGGCTGAGCGCCCAAAGCGTTCTCGATATCGCCAACCTCGTTAAAGATCTTGAAACCAAGTGGGGCGTTTCTGCCGCTGCTCCTGTCGCTGTCGCCGTCGCCGGTGGCGCCGCTGCCGCCGCTCCTGCGGAAGAGAAGACCACTTTCGACATCATCCTTAAGTCCAAGGGTGCTACGCCAATCAACGTCATTAAGGAAGTCCGTGCCATCACGGGTCTCGGCCTTAAGGAAGCTAAGGACCTGGTCGATACCGCTCCTAAGCCAGTTAAAGAAGGCGTTTCGAAAGACGAAGCTAAGGATATTGAAGCCAAGCTTAAGGCCGCAGGTGCCGAAGTTGAGGTTAAATAATCCACTTCTAGTCTCTTAGAAATTTCAAGTGCGGGGAGGGGAGAAATCCCTCCGGAATTCAAACTCCTCCCCGCTCTTTTTTCCCAACGGCGCCCAGTCCGTCCCCCACTAGGCAAACACAGTAAAACCGAAACAACCAGACACTCCGAGCCCACCTTCACCAGCCATGCCTCAAGAGCGCAAAAACTTCGGTAAACTACGCGAAGTCATCCCCCCACCGAACCTGATCGAGAATCAAATCTTCTCCTTCAACGACTTCCTCCAGCTCGACGTGACGTCCGCTGGCCGAAAGAACGTTGGCCTCGATGCCGTGTTTCGCGAAGCTTTCCCGGTTGAAAGCAACAACGGCAACTTCCGTCTCGAGTATCTCGAGTACGGCTTGGTCATGCCGAAGACGAACGAGCTCGAATGCATCCGTGAGGGCACGACTTTCGCCATCTCCGTTCTCCTGAAGCTCCGCCTTCGCGAGAAAGGTGCTTTCAAGGACGAAGAAATCTTGATGGGCGAAGTGCCGATGATCACCGATCGCGGTTCCTTCATCGTGAATGGTGCCGAGCGCGTCGTCGTTTCCCAGCTGCATCGCAGTCCTGGTATCTGCTTTGAAGAGTCCACGCACACCAGCGGCAAGATCTTGCACGCTTTCCGCATCATTCCGGACCGTGGCACCTGGATTGAAGTCCAATTCGACCAAAACGACCTGCTCTGGGTTTACCTCGATCGCCGTCGCCGCCGCCGCAAGTTCTTGGTGACCACTTTGCTCCGTGCGTTTGGTTACAAGGACGACAAAGACATCCTCGCTCTATTCTACCAGCACCGCGAATTGACCGCCAAGGCGGCCCTCGATCTCGAGCCCGAAGCCCTTTCCCAGCTCGTCTACGCCGACCCGATTGTCGACGTCGAGACCGGCAAGGTCGTCGCCAAGCAGTACGACAAACTTTCACGCGAAACGCTTAAGGAAATCCACAAACAACTGCCTAAGCAGAAGTTTGGCGTCTTCGACACTCAGTTCGATGACGGTGCCGTCATCCTCTCGCTCCGTAAAGATATCGGTACGGTGCGTAATGAGGAAGAAGCCCTTAAGGAAATCTTCCGCAAGCTTCGCCCCGGCGAGCCTGTGAATGTCAAGGGAGCCCGCGCACACATGCAGCGTCTCTTCCAAGACCCTCTCCGATATGACCTCGGCCGCGTCGGACGTTATAAACTCAATCAGAAGTTGAGCCTGAATGTTTCCCTCGATACTCGGACGATCACCCCCGAGGACATTGTCGAAGCCACGAAATTGCTTTGTAAGCTCCGTGCCGGTGACGGTGCGATCGACGACATCGACCACTTGGGTTCTCGTCGCGTCCGTAACGTCGGCGAGCTCTTGGCCAATCAGTGCCGCGCCGGCCTCAAGAACGTAGTCAAGACCGTCAAGGCCCGCATCAACGAGTATGACCAAAGCGTTGATTCCATCACGCCGCAGAAGCTCGTTAATCCTAAGCCATTCGGAAATTCCATCCGCGAATTCTTCGCCCGCAGCCAGCTGAGTCAGCTGATGGACCAGATCAATCCTCTCGCCGAACTGACCCACAAGCGTCGTCTCTCCGCTCTCGGGCCCGGAGGCTTGAATCGCGATCGTGCCGGTTTCGAAGTTCGCGACGTCCATCCGTCCCACTACGGCCGCATCTGTCCGATTGAGACACCGGAAGGTCCGAACATCGGCTTGATCAACTCGCTTTCCACCTACGCGCGTATCAACGAATTCGGTTTCATTGAAGCACCCTACCGCAAGGTAGTTCGTGGCAAGGTTTCGAACCAGGTCGAATTCATGACGGCTGACCAAGAAGAAAAATTCAAGGTCGCCCAAGCGAACTCAGAGTTAGACGAGGCTAGCCGATTGAAGGGTAAGGTCACCGTGCGTTTCCGCGACGACATCCTCGAAGTCGAACCCGAAGACGTCGACTACATGGACGTTTCGCCTCAGCAGGTGGTATCGGTCGCCGCCGCGCTAATTCCTTTCCTAGAGCATGACGACGCTAACCGCGCGCTCATGGGTTCCAACATGCAACGTCAAGGCGTACCGCTCGTGATCACCGAGGCTCCTCTCGTGGGCACCGGCCTTGAGCGTCGCGTCGCCATCGACTCGAAGACCGTGGTGGTTTCCGAAGGCGCTGGCATCGTCGCCGCCGCCGACTCTCGCCGTATCGTCATCACGAAGGACGGAGAAGTCGCTCCTGCTCAGCTCGAAAACAAGAAGTTCAAGTCCGACGAATCCAAGGGCATTTATGTCTACGATCTTCGTAAGTTCTTGAAGACTAATTCTTCTACCTGCTTTAACCAGCGCCCGTTGGTTCGTCGTGGCGACAAGGTCAAGGTCGGTGACATCATCGCCGACGGTGCCGCGACCGATAAGGGCGAACTCGCCTTGGGTCGTAATGTCCTGGTCGGCTTCATGCCTTGGAATGGTTACAACTTCGAAGACGCTATCTTGCTCTCCGAACGTCTGATCAAGGACGACGTCTTCACTTCCGTGCACATCGAAGAATTCGAAGTGACGGCCCGTGACACCAAGCTTGGACCAGAACAGATCACGCGTGACATCCCAAATCTCGGTGAAGAAGCCCTGCGTAACCTCAACCGCGACGGAGTCATCCGTATCGGCGCGGAAGTGAAGCCTGACGACATCCTCGTCGGTAAGATCACGCCAAAGAGCGAAGGCGATCTGGCTCCTGAAGAAAAACTCCTCCGTGCGATCTTCGGTGAGAAGGCTCGCGACGTCAAAGACACTTCCCTGCGCGTGCCTTCCGGCATCTCCGGCATCATCATGGACGTGAAAGTTTCCTCCCGTACCGATAAGGACGACGGACGACTTTCGCCCAATGATCAGCGCCGGGCGCTGAAGAAGGTCAACGAAGAGTACCGTACTGCCGATTCGCGTTTACGCGAAGAAATGACGGAGTCGCTTTCGAATATCCTCCTGGGTGAAAAGATTCCTCTCGACGTCAAGAATTCCGAAACCGGCGAAGCGATCATCCCTGCTAATCGCAAGATCACCAAGACGCTGCTGCGTCGCTTGGCCTCGGTTTCTCGGAGCATCGAGATGAATGACTCGCCGGTGAAGCAGAAAATCCGGCAGATCGTCGACGGCTACCACCGTCGTTTCGACGAGCTTGAGCAAGAGCGCGCCCGTAAGGTTGAAGCCATCGAACAAGGCATCGACGAAGGCGGTGCCATCAAGAACGTCAAAGTTTACATCGCCACCAAGCGCAAGATTCAGGTCGGTGACAAGATGGCTGGTCGTCACGGAAATAAGGGCGTCGTCGCCCGTATCGTTCCGATTGAAGATATGCCCTATTTGTCCGACGGCACCCCGGTGGACATCTGCCTCAATCCCTTAGGCGTTCCTTCGCGTATGAACGTCGGTCAGGTTCTGGAAACGCACTTGGGTTGGGCTTGTTCCAAGCTCGGGCTCAAAGTTGCTACTCCAATCTTCGACGGTATCCCTGAGAAACAGATTCGCGAATACCTGAAGCAGGCCAACTTGCCTGAGACCGGTAAGGCGATGCTGATCAACGGTCATACTGGCGAAGCCTTCGACCAAGACGTCGTGGTTGGTTACATCTACATGATGAAATTGAACCACCTCGTGGCTGATAAGATCCACGCCCGTGCCACCGGTCCTTACAGCCTCATCACGCAGCAGCCTCTGGGCGGTAAAGCTCAGTACGGTGGCCAGCGCTTCGGTGAAATGGAAGTCTGGGCCTTGGAAGCATACGGTGCGGCTTACACCTTGCAGGAACTCCTTACCGTGAAATCCGACGACGTCGCCGGACGCACCAAGATTTATGAGCAGCTCGTCAAGGGTGATAACACTCTGGTCAGCGGCACGCCCCAATCGTTCAACGTTCTCATGAAGGAAATGCAGGCGCTTTGCTTAGACGTACGTCTTGGCACCGGTACGCCTAATCCCGCCGAGCGCAACTAAGCGATCCACGCCCACCCAACTAAATCTTATACGACATGATCCACCCGGAGCACACCCCCGAGTTCACGCCTAACGAAACGAAGGAACAGTCCTTCGATTTCGTGTCCATCTCGATCGCCTCTCCTGAGGAGATCGTTGCATGGACCGGCGAGCAATTTCTCGACGAACTCGACGAACACGGCAACCGCAAGGTCAAGGGCCTCAAGGAAGTTAAGAGTCCTGAGACCATCAACTATCGTTCCTTCAAGCCGGAGCCAAACGGGCTCTTCTGTCAGCGTATCTTCGGTCCGGTACGCGACTACGAGTGCTATTGCGGTAAGTATAAGAAAGTTAAGTACAAGGACGTCGTCTGTGATAAGTGCGGCGTCGAAGTCACCGTTTCGCGCGTGCGTCGCGAGCGCATGGGTTATATCCGCCTAGCCATCCCGGTTTCGCACATCTGGTTCCTGAAGAGCATGCCCAGCCGTCTGTCGCTCATGCTCGACATGACCACGCGTCAGCTCGAACAAGTCATTTACTATCAGAAATACCTCGTCGTCGATCCAGGTCAGACCGGACTCGAAGAGAAGCAACTCCTTGACGAAGAGGCTTATCGCCAGGCCGTCGAGCAACATGGTCCGGACGCATTCAAGGCCCGTATGGGTGCAGAAGCGCTCCAACAACTGCTCAAGAAGATGGATCTCGCCTCAACGGTGGAGAATCTGCGTGACCAGCTCCGTTCTACCCGCTCCAAGCAGATCAAGAAGAAGATCGCTCGCCGGATGAAGATTATCCAAGGCTTCTTGGCCTCGGGTAAGCGCCCGGAGCACATGATCCTGACGATCCTGCCGGTGATTCCTCCTGATCTCCGTCCGCTCGTCCCTCTCGAAGGTGGTCGCTTTGCGACTTCCGACTTAAACGATCTCTATCGTCGCGTCATCAATCGTAACAATCGCCTGAAGCAGCTCATCCAAATGAAGACGCCCGACGTCATCATTCATAATGAAATGCGTATGCTCCAGGAAGCGGTTGATGCGCTCCTCGATAACGGACGTCACGGTAAGCCCGTGAAGGACCGCGATCGTCAGCTGAAGTCGATCAGCGACATGTTGAAGGGTAAGCACGGTCGTTTCCGTCAGAATCTTCTCGGTAAGCGCGTGGATTATTCCGGTCGTTCCGTCATCGTCATCGGTCCCGAACTCAAGCTTAACCAGTGCGGCCTGCCGAAGAAGATGGCACTCGTGCTTTTCGAGCCATTCATCATTCGTCGTCTGAAAGAGTTAGGCTTTGCGCATACCGTCCGCGGCGCGCGCAAGCACATCGAGCAGAAGAAGCCCGAAGTTTGGGATATTCTCGAAGAAGTCACCAAGGGTCACCCGGTCTTCCTCAACCGCGCACCTACGCTTCACCGTCTTTCCATCCAGGCCTTTGAGCCCATCCTCATCGAGGGTGATGCCATTCGTCTGCACCCCCTCGTCTGTACGGCTTATAACGCCGACTTCGACGGTGACCAGATGGCCGTGCACGTTCCGCTGTCCCTCGAAGCCATCATGGAGTGCAAGCTTCTGATGATGTCGACGAACAACATTTTCTCGCCCTCCAGCGGTAAGCCGATCCTTACGCCGTCGCAGGATATCGTACTGGGTGCTTATTACCTGACCCTTGAGCCGGCAGATAAGCCTGCGGCGGATACGCACTTGCCTGTTTTGGGTTCCGTTTCGGAAGCCATCTTCGCGGAAGCGGAAGGCTCTTTGCACTTCCATGATTGGGTTCGTTTCGCTAACCCGGATGCGGGACGCGACACCGTCTATGGAGACAAAGCGCCTCGTACAATCGTCACCACGGTGGGGCGAATCATCTTCAATACCATCTGGCCGGCCGAAATTGGCTTCGTCAACTTCACCGTCAAGAAGGGGCAGCTCGGCGACTTGATTTTAAATACGTACAAGCATTGTGGCCGCGAGGCTTCGATTCCTGTATTGGATGCCCTGAAGGAGACCGGATTCCGCGTCGCCACCAAGGCCGGCATTTCCATCGGCGTGAGCGATATGATCTATCCGAAGGAGAAAGACGGCATCGTGCGTGAAGCCACCCTCAAGGTGCGTGAATTCCAGCGTCAGAACGAAACCGGTACCATCACCAATGACGAACGCCGTAATAAGGTCGTGGATACTTGGTCGAGCGCGACGGACACCATCGCTCAGTCGGTGTATAAGACTCTTTCCGAGTCGGCGAAGGTCGCTGGCGTCCGCAAGGGCGACCCGCGCCACCCTCACCGCATGCTGATCAATCCTGTTTACGTTCTAATGGACTCTGGAGCCCGTGGTAACAAGGCCCAGGTTAAGCAGCTTTGCGGAGCCCGCGGTCTGATGGCCAAGCCTTCCGGTGAAATTATCGAACGCCCGATTCTCTCTTCGTTCCGCGAAGGATTGTCGGTTCTCGAATACTTCATCTCGACGCACGGCGCTCGTAAGGGTCTGTCTGACACGGCGCTTAAGACCGCCGACGCCGGATACATGACGCGTAAGCTTTGTGACGTTGCCATGGATGTGATCGTCACCGACCACCGCGATGTCACCGCAGGTTCTGAAGTCGTGACCCTCGGGGATACTTCCCTGGGGCGCCACCTCGCCGCTGATGTCGCTAATCCTTCCGGGGCCGTTAAGCCCATCGCGAAGGAAGATGCCGTCCTCACCGAAGAACTCATCGCCAAATTACGCGATGCCGGTGTCGACCGCGTGCATGTCCGTCTGCCTAATGGAGTCTGGAAGACGGCTATTTACGATGGCGACGAACTGCTCGTTTCGCTTTCCGAGCGTATCGTGGGTCGTTGTCCTTCCGATGATATCGTCAACCCGTTGAATCCTTCCGAGGTCATTGTGCCTTCGGGCGTGCTCATTGATGAGCCTGCTGCCAAGCGCATTGAGACCGTGGGCATCGACCGCATCAAGGTGCTTTCGCCGCTCACGCACATGAACGTGAATGCAATTCCGCCTACCTCTTATGGCTTGGACCCTTCGACGGGTCGCATGGTCGAGCGCGGAACCGCGGTCGGTATCATCGCTGCACAGTCAATCGGCGAGCCTGGTACTCAGCTCACGATGCGTACGTTCCACATCGGTGGCGTTGCTCAGCTCAAATCTCCGGAAGTTAAGGCCAAGAGCGCCGGACGTATCTCCTTCCTCGACCTTAATTGCGTCGACATCAAAGGCGGCCAAGTCGCCATTAATGGAAACGGTTCTATCCGCGTCCTTAATGATGCCGGCCAACCAATCGAAGAATACCGTATTGTCGCCGGCTCCGTGATCGCGGTGAAGGATGGCAAGAAGGTAGAGAAGGGTGAGCCTATCGCTGCTT
>CAILOT010000011.1:0-3578 GCA_903835965.1 uncultured Opitutia bacterium | reverse complement strand
TCTTGAGGAACTCGGCGAGGGCGTGGGTGAAGGAATGCTCGTAGCCGAGGCACAGACCAGAGACCCACCAGTTGCCCGAGTAGGGATGGTCGCCGTCGGAGGTATGGATGCTGGCCCAGCCGCGACGGTCCCCGGGAACGGCGTGGTCGAAGTAGTTCAGACGGTTGAGGTCATGGAGATCCCATTGAAGAGACTTCTTTTCACCGTTGATCTCAAAGGTGTAGAGCGCCTTGTGGCCGCGGGCGTAGCGGGTCGACTCGAACTGAGCGAGGGAGCCGTTTTCGAAGCGGCACAGGAAGATACACGCATCATCGATGGTGACCGGGTGGACTTTGCCAGTAGCGGTGTGCACGCGTTCTTTGATGAACGTCTCGGTCATCGCAGAAACTTCGGTAATCTCACCGTTGATCCAGCGGGCCGTGTCGATGCAATGAGCCAGCAAGTCACCCGTCACGCCGGAGCCAGCGGCAGCGGCATCAAGGCGCCAGAGTCCAGCGCCTCCCTGAGGCAGTTCGGTCGAGATCGTCCAATCCTGAAGGAAATTCGCACGATAGTGGAAGATTCGGCCAAGTTCACCGGCAGCCACGATGTTCTTCGCGAGCGTGACGGCAGGAAGGAAACGGTAGTTATACCAGACGAGATTAGGGAGGCCGGATTTCTCAACCGCGGCGACCATCTGTTCGCCCTGCGTGCCGTTGAGGGCGAGAGGCTTTTCGCAGAGAATCATCTTGCCGTGCTTGATGCACTCGAGAGCGATCTCGGCGTGCGAGTCATTCGGGGTGCAGATATCGATCGCGTCGATATCATTACGGGCGACGAGCTTGCGCCAGTCGGTTTCGTAGGAAGCGTAACCCCACTTCTCGGCGAAGTCTTTGACCTTGGCCTCATCGCGACCGCAGACGGCCTGGCGGACGACGTGGTGACCAGCGGTGAGTTTGTCCTTCGGGAAGAAGTGACCGACCTGAGAGTAGGCGTTGGAGTGGGTACGGCCCATGAAACCGTAACCGATGAGACCGATGCGAATGGCTTTAGACATGATAAGAAGGAGTTGGAGTTAAGTTCAGAGGGCCTTCTTGACCTTGACCATTGCCGATAGAATCGTGTTCCAGGTCTTGGGGCTTTCGAGGGTAGCATTCGGGAACATGCAGCCATCCCAACAGATGTGCTTCATGCCACGATCGGCGGCGCCTTCGAGCCAGACTTTGGAGCAAGCCGTGATATCGAGCTTGCCGTTGGCATCGTCAGCTTGGCAGTGGCGACCGGTCTTTTCGTGCGAGCCGGTGCCATGGACCGTGCCGTCGTTCTGAGCCACGTGGAAGTCGAGCGTCCAAGGGCGGAGCTTACCGACCATCTCGCGATAGGCGGGCCAGAATTCGGCCTCGGTGTAACCTTCCTTGAGGAGGGCGGCCTCGGGGGCGTTGTAGCCCATGAGGTAGAGGTAGGTGTGGGCCAAGTCGGCTTGGAAGCCGAAGGTCTTGGGTTGGCCGACGCCTTCGAGGGTATCAAGCATCGCTTTCCAGGAATGCATGCCTGCCCAGCAGATTTCACCTTCGGCGGCGATACGCTCGCCGTGGTCGGCGGCGATCTTCGCAGCCTTCTTAAAAGTGTCGACGATGCGGGCGGTGTTCGCCTTTTCATTTTCGCGCCACTTGGCGACGCCGAACTCGGCAGAGTCGACGCGGATAACGCCGTATTTGCGGACGCCATGCTTGTTGAGCAACTTGGCGATGCGACAGGCCTTATCGATCGCGAGCAGGAACTTCTGCTGTTGTTCGTCGGTACCCATCGAAGAATCTCCGACCGTGCCCGGCCAGACCGGCGCCACGAGCGAACCGACGTTCAGGCCCTTGGAGGCGATCAGGTCGGCCATCTTCTTCAAATTGTCTTCCGAGATGTCGGGGTCGGTGTGGGGGTGGAAAAGGAAGAGATCCACGCCATCGAACTTATGCCCGTCGACGTTGGCGGCGACGGTCATGTCGAGCATGTGCTCGAGGGCGATGGGCGGGTGATCCGTATTGGGCTCCTTGCCGACGAGGCCGGGCCACATGGCGTTGTGCAGTTTCATGACGTGGGGTATGGGGTAAGGGGGAGGGCTTATTTTTTCTTATTCTTTTTATGTGCACCCATCGCCGGAGCGTTGGGGTTCACTTCAGGCCCGAAGTAACGGAGACAGACCAGAGGCTCGGTCGTCGAGGTGTTCTGGAACGTGATGCCGGCTTTCGCGCCTTCGGCCGTACAGAAGAATTCGTCTTCCGTGAGTTCATTGAAGCGGATGAGCTTAGGGCTGTTGAGCGGCTCGTCGTTGATGAAGCCCGAGCCTTGGACGCAGATGAGGCCATAAGCCCCATTGTCCTTGATAGTGCATTCGGCGCCGGGGGCCACGGTAAGTTCCTTGGCCGTGAAGTATTGGAATTTGTCGACCTTGCCATAGACGATCCACTTGTCTTCGTAGCCCTCGCCTTTTTCGGCGGTGACGGGTTCGAGGTAGTGGTTGTCCTTGAAGTTAGGATCCACGTTCTTGTCCCAGTCGAGCTGATCGACGATGAAGTCGACGTCTTGGTGCTTGGACTTAGGCATATCCTTGACGAGCAAGGCCCAAGGCACTTCGCGTCCTTCGACGAGGTTCTGATACATACCGAAGACGTCCGAACCCCACTGTGGCTCATAGGTGCAGAGCGAACCTGGGGCGTGGAGGATGCACGGATCGATTAGCCAACCCGTACCCGGCTGAAGCTTATAGGCCTTGGAGAGCTCGAGAATCTTGTTGTCGCCCTTGTTCCAGTTCGCGATGCATTCGCGGACCTGCGCCTTGGTCGTACCAGGCTCGAAGCCCATGAACGTGTATGGGAAATTATTCCCGACGTTGTTGTGCTGCGGCGGGAAGTAATAAGATTCGGGCTTACCTTCGAGCCCGAGCAACTTGGCCTGCTTGGCGTTCTGGTGCATGTGGTGCGGGATCGGACCCATGTTGTCGAAGAACTTGGAGTAGACGGGCCACTTTTTATATTTCTTCCAAATCGGGGAGCCGATGAGTTCGGCGCCGAGTTCGGCGACGGCTTGTTTCAAGGTAAAGCGGACATTGTCGATGATGACGTACGAGAGACCTTCGTCGGCCGTCCGGTTATCGTTCGCCGCTTCGGTGGTGGAAGCGAACCAGCGCTCGTCGATGCCGCCACGGTGGAGACCGAAAGCGTAGAGATCATCCGGGTGAAGCTTGATGCAAGTTTTAGCTTTCTATACAGCCCGCGCCCCGGCACCCCAGCGGCATTCTTAAAAGACGATGTGGATGAAGCCACAAAACTAGCGCGCCTAGATAAACTTCAAGCCATTAACGAAGCGCAAGGCAAGCTGATTAGTGAAGCCATGTTAGGCACAATCCAGCGCGTATTGATTGAAAGCGCTTCTTGGAAAGATGCGACTGAACTTGCAGGCAAAACTGATAACAACCGCATTGTGGATATTGCCGGTGATGCCAACTTAATTGGTAATTTTGTGAATGTGCGCATTACGGATGTTACCAACCCAAAACGCCTACGTGGCAGCATTATATAAAGACAACAAACTATCCAAATGGAAAT
>CAILOT010000010.1:0-4705 GCA_903835965.1 uncultured Opitutia bacterium | reverse complement strand
TCTGTCTAGACCTTGGTCACCCCGGTAAGGCCTGTCCACGGCCCCCTTTTTATTTATCCCAGACATGCGCTCCTTCCTGCTCCTTTCCCTTTTCGCCGCCGCGGCTCTGGCCGACGGTCCGAAGGACAATATCCCGGCAGCCGTCCGGCCGATTCCGCCGACCGACAAGGCCGTGGCCCTGCCAGAAGCTGAAAAGGGACCCTTGGCCAAAGAGCTCGCCGAACTTCGCGTCGCCATCGACGCCGCGGCCAAAGCCCAGGCGAAGAATCCGCGCCTTGAGGAGTTCCTCGCTGACCTTGAGATCTACCATAAGGCCGTCGACTGGGCGTCGAAGTATAACGAGTTTTTCAATAAGGCAGAATTCAAGTCCGCTCATGACCTGATCGCCGAAGGTAAAGCCCGCGCGGCATCCTTCTTGAAAGGTGAAACCCCTTGGACCCGCCAGACCGGCTTGGTCGTGCGTGGCTACAAGTCGAAGATCGACGGTTCCGTCCAACCTTACGGCATGGTCATCCCGGATAATTATTCCGGTTCGCTGATGCGTCTGGATTTCTGGTGCCATGGCCGAGGCGAAACGCTGAGCGAACTCGCCTTCTTAAAGGACCGCCGCACGAACGTCGGTCAGGTTCCGGCCAACAACCGCCTAGTCCTCCATCTCTATGGTCGTTACTGCTGCGCCAATAAGATGGCCGGCGAAGTAGACCTCTGGGAAGCCTATGCGCATGCCCGCAAGAGCTACAATATCGACGATGACCGCTTGTTCATTCGCGGTTTCTCGATGGGCGGAGCAGCTGTCTGGCAGTTCGGCGCCCACTACACCGACCGCTGGTGCGGCATTAACCCAGGCGCGGGTTTCGCCGAGACTCCGGAATTCCTGAATGTTTTCCAGAACGAAGACGTCTCCAAGATCCCCTCTTGGCAGAAGACCTTGTGGGCTTGGTATAACGCGACCGATGTCGCCATCAACTTCCGCAACGCCCCGACGGTCGCCTACAGCGGTGAGATCGACAAGCAGAAGCAGGCCGCCGACGTGATGGCTCGCGAGATGGGCAAGGTCGGCATCGAGCTCACGCACATCATCGGGCCGCAGACGGCGCACAAGATTCACCCAGATGCCATGATTGAAATCGAACGCCGCCTGGCTGCCATTGCCGCCGTCGGTCGCATCCGTACCCCGAAGGAAGTTTCTTTCGCCACTTACTTCCTGCGTTACAACCGGATGCACTGGGTGCAGGTCGATCGGCTTGTCGAACACTGGAAGCACAGCCAAGTTGATGCCAAACTTATCGACGATCGGGCGATCGAAGTTAAGACGACCAATGTCGCCGGCCTGACGCTTGATTTCGCTCCCGGCCAATCTTTCCAATCGCAGTTCGCGCCGACCGCGGTGACGATCGACGGACATAAGGTCCTGACTTCGGCCAAGGCCGGCTCGGATCGTTCCTGGAAGGCCAGCTTTGCGCGCGATGCCAAGAGCGGCGAATGGACGCAGGTTTCGGAATACGCCGACAAGGGTGCGAAGCAGTTCGGCGTGTCAGGTCCGATTGACGATGCCTTCATGGATGCTTTCCTCTTTGTCGCTCCCACCGGCAAGGCTTTGAATGATCGTGTTGGCAAGTGGGTGAAGTCCGAAATGGACCATGCCAGCTTCGAATGGCGTCGGCAGTTCCGCGGCGTCGCACCGGTGAAGACCGACGTTCAAATCAAGGACGAAGATATCGCGAAGAATAACCTCATCCTCTGGGGTGATCCTTCGAGCAACGCTCTCATCGCCAAGATCATCGCTAAGCTGCCTATTCAGTGGACGGCGGAGAAGCTCGTTGTCGACGGCAAGACCTATGCCGCCGGTGATCATGCGCCTATCCTGATTTATCCGAACCCGCTCAACCCCAAGCGCTACGTCGTGATCAACAGCAGCTTCACCTACCGCGAATACGACTACCTGAATAACGCCCGTCAGGTCGCCAAGCTGCCCGATTGGGCCGTCGTCGATCTCAAAGTCGCGCCGGATGCCGTCGCGCCCGGGGCAATTCCTGCGGCCGGTTTCTTTGACGAAGCTTGGCAGTTCCGCTCTTCCAAATAACTTCCTTTCCCATACCCATGGCTATCATTACCGAAAAAGATCTCCAACCCACCTATGACGTGATCGTCGTCGGTTCCGGGGCCGGAGGCGGACAGTCGGCTTACACGCTCACCATGAACGGCGTCAAAGTCCTCATGCTTGAGGCGGGTCGTAATTACGACCCCGTCACCGAAACTCCGATGTTCCAGACGCATGCGCAGATGCCTTTGCGCGGCATGTCGACCAAGGAGAAGCCGTTCGGTTTCGCTGATGCGACCGTCGACGGGGGTTGGAACGTTCCTGGCGAACCTTATACGCAAGCTTCGGACAATCCGGACGAACGTTTCATGTGGTGGCGCCCGCGTATGCTCGGTGGTCGTACCAACCACTGGGGACGCATCTCACTGCGTAACGGACCTTACGATTTTAAACCGCACTCCCGCGATGGTCTCGGGGTGGATTGGCCGATCGGCTACGACGACGTCGCTCCCTATTACGACAAAGTGGAAATGCTCGTCGGCGTCTACGGTTCGAACGAAGGCCTGGAGAATACGCCGGATTCGCCGAATGGCACTTTGTTGCCGCCGCCGAAGGCACGCGCGGGCGAGTTGTATGTCAAAAAGCATATCGCCAAGTTCGGCATGCCCGTGATCCCGATCCACCGCGCCATCCTGAGCACCCGCCAGGACCACATAAATTTCCCGGCACGGCTTCACCCGAACAATCCCAAGGCGCAAAAAATCATTGCGAAGGCGATGCAAGAACGCGCCGCTTGTTTCTGGGCGACGGATTGTGGTCGCGGTTGCGCAATCAAAGCGAATTACCAATCCACGACCGTGCACCTGCCGCCGGCGCTCGCGACGGGTAACTTGGACATCCTTTGCAACGCCCACGCACGTGAGGTTACCTTGGATGCCGCGGGCAAGGCCAACGGTGTAATCTATATCGACAAGGCCACTGGACAGGAACGCGCCGTCAAAGCTCGTGCCGTCGTATTGGCCGCCAGTTCCGCGGAATCCGCTCGGATTCTACTGAACTCGAAATCATCCCGTTACCCGCAAGGTTTGGCGAATACTTCAGGCGAGGTCGGCAAGAATATCATGGACACGGTGGGTACCGGTCTGGGGGGTCACATGCCCGCCTTTGAAGGATTGCCCGTGCACAACGAAGAAGGGGCGGGGACACACGTCTACATTCCTTGGTGGCTTTATAAAGATGCCAGCAAGCTCGGCTTTGCGCGCGGCTATCACATCGAATTTGGCACAGGGCGACGCATGCCCAGCTTAGGCGCCGGCGGAGCTAGTCCCGGTTACGGCAAGAGTTATAAGGAAGAAGTACGTCGCACCTATGGAGCCGGCATCGGCTTTTCGGGTCGTGGCGAGATGATCCCCAATAAGGACTCCTTCTGTGATATCGACCCCGTGGTGAAAGATAAGTTCGGTATCCCCGTTCTTCGCTTCCATTGGAAATGGTCCGAGCATGAGACGCGGCAGGCCGCGCACATGGAAGCTACTTTCGCGATGATCATCGAGGCTATGGGGGGTAAGTGCAATAAGCCCGAAACGGATGGCAGCAAGGCCATCGAGCCGCCGGGTTCAATCATCCACGAAGTGGGCGGCACCATCATGGGCGCCGATCGCAAGACTTCGGTTACTAACCAATGGAACCAATGCTGGGATGTGCCGAACCTCCTGGTCAATGACGGCGGTCCTTTCTGCAGCAATGCGGACAAGAATCCCACCCTCACCATCATGGCCTTGGCTTGGCGGGCCAGCGATCATCTCATCGAAGAGATGCGCAAAGGAAATATCTAATCAAAACGCTCATGGAAAATAACTCTCCCGAAACCCCACCACGCATCGATCGTCGCCAGGCCTTGAAGTGGCTCGGCGCGGCGGCCGCCGCCTTGACCCTGAGCGATCAGCTCAAGCTCTTCGGCGCCAGCGCCAAGAAGATGAAACTGGTCAGTATGGCCGACCCGCGCGGCCCGACCAACGCCAAATTGATCGGCACCGACCCGTTGCTGAATCATAACTACACGCCCGGCGAACTCTGGCCTTTGACGCTGACCGATAAGCAACGCATCGCGGCGGCGGCCTTGATTGACTTGATACTGCCACCCGAGCCAGGCGATAAGTTGCCTTCCGCTCTGGGCGTCCAGGACTTCGTCGACGAATGGATCAGCTCTCCTTACGAAGAGACCAACAAAGATCGGCCGATCATCTTAGTAGGGCTCGATTGGCTTGATGCCGAAGCTCAGAAACGCTTCCATAAGGATTTCGTGGCCATCACCGAAGCGCAAAAATGTCAGATTGCTGATGACATCTGCGGTAAGACCGCGGTGAAGAAGGAATTCAAGAACCAACAGAACTTCTTCTCCCGTTTCCGTTACCTTGCAGCCAGCGGCTATTACACCACGCCGCAAGGCTGGAAAGATATCGGCTACGTCGGCAACGTTCCCAGTGTAGATTTCGCCGGCCCAACCCCCGAGGCGTTGAAGCATCTGGGATTGGCTTAAGAGCGAGGGCTTGAGGCCCTGAGGTCACGAGGTCATGAAGACCGAAGGTTAAAAAACCTTCGGTCTTTTTTGTGTCTGCCTTTGGTGTCGGGTAGGGTTGAGCGCCCTCGCTCAACCGCGGCTGA
>CAILOT010000009.1:0-25574 GCA_903835965.1 uncultured Opitutia bacterium | reverse complement strand
GGCCCAAGATGTGGCTGATATCGCGGAGTGGCTGGTTAATTACAAGTAAGCCCTAGACTGGCATTATCTTCAATAAAGGGGGCCTTTTCGACGAAAAGGCCCCCTTTTAATTTACCGCTTGCGTCTCGGCTGGGGGTTATCAAGTTCGACCCTCCTTCCTCTGGGCAAGGCACGGCCGCACAACGCGGGCCCGCGACTTACCAGAACCTAAAGTCACCATATTTCTATTATGAAGCAGCTCAATCTCACCGTCACCAGCCGCGAGCTCAACGGCCGTGGTCCCTCCCGTCGCCTTCGCATCGCCGGCTCCATCCCTGCCATTATTTATGGCAAATCAGGTAACCAGAGCGTTTCCGTCGCCCAGGAAGCTTTCCGCGACCTGATGCGCGCCAAAGGTAACGCGGCTTCTTTGATCGACCTCAACGTCGACGGCAAAAAAATGCTTTCCTTGATCAAGGAGTTCCAGCGCCACCCGATCACCCAGAAGTTCTTGCACATCGATATCATGGAGATCGACCCCAGCTCTCCGATGTCCGCTGCCATCCCAGTTCGCGTTAAGGGCGAAGCTCATGGCGTTAAGACCGAAGGCGGCACGCTCGCGATCGTCTCCCAGACGATTAACGTTCGTTGCTTACCTAAGGATCTGCCGGAGTTCATCGAAATCGACGTCACCGAGCTGAAGGTCAATGAGTCGATTCACGTCGGCGAAGTTAAGGCTCCGGCCGGCATTACTTTCTCAGGCGACTTAAAGCGCGTCGTCATCGTCTGTTCCGAAATGGCCGAAGAAGAAGCCGCCGCCGAACCAGCAGTTGTTGCTGGTGCCGCTCCTGCCGCCGACGGTACCGCCGCCCCAGCCGCCGCTGGTGCCGCTCCGGCCGCTGGTGCCGCTCCGGCCGCTGCTGCCGCCCCGGCCGCCAAGAAGTAATTTTCCGCGCCGGGCGTTGCTCCCGGTACCCGTTCTTTGAAGTCAAATGCCATTCTCGGTCATCGCCGCCCTCGGTAATCCGGGCCGAGAATATTCCGCCACGCGCCACAACGCCGGCTGGATCATCGTGGACGCCCTGGCTACCCAAGCCGGTGCCGTCTGGAAGGTCGAAAGCCGTTTCCCGGCTTCTGTCGCTAAAATCACTTTCGGAGGTAACTCCGTTTTCTTGATCAAGCCGCTCACCTTCATGAACGAAAGCGGACAGCCCATCGCGGCTTTCCTTCGTTTCCACCAGATCGAGCTGACCGAACTCGTCGTTTTGCACGACGACATCGCTTTCGAGCCGGGACAGCTTCGGCTTTCCCAAGGAGGTTCAGCGGCGGGACATAACGGCATTATCAGTTGCATTCACCACCTGGGTGAAGGGTTTGTCCGAGCTCGCCTCGGCATCGGCCCCAAGAAGCACCCCGAGCAAGACCTCGCCGACCACGTGCTCGGCCGTCTGCCCGCTCCTGAACTGGAACTTTTAACGCAACGCATCCCCGACTTCATCTTAGGACTCGAAACACTTTTTTCCCGCGGCCTACCAGCTGCTCAAAACCTCACCAACAGAAAAACACCATCACCATGACCACCGCCACGCTCCGCCGCTCCTACCGCTCCAGCCTGATCCTCGACCTCCGCGGATCCACGGACGCCCCTGAGACGGTCATCGACAAGCTCAAGGACATCTTGAAGTCCATTGATTGCAAAGTGAACGAAGTCGAAAACCTCGGACAAAAGGAATTCTCCCGCGCCGTCGACCGCAAGTTCGTCTCCGGTCTCTACGTCCAATTCCATTACGAAGGGCCTATCACCGCTCCTACCGCTTTTCGCGAAAAGCTGCGCCTTGACCTCACCATCGATCGGATCATGACGCAGGTCGTCCGATAATCTCCAACTTCTTTCGCCGTGGCTGCTTCCTTTAATCGCGTTATTCTCGCAGGTAATATGACCCGCGATCCGGAGGCGCGCGCCCTCCCGTCCGGCCAGCCACTCACGAAGTTCTCCCTCGCCGTTAACCGCTCCTATACCACCAAGGAAGGCGAAAAGCGCGAAGAGGTCACTTACGTCGACATCGAGAGCTACGGCAAGCAGGCTGAAATCATCGCCAAATATTGTGGCAAGGGTTCGGGCATCCTGGTCGAAGGCCGCCTTAAGCTCGACCAATGGGAAGACAAAAAGACGAACGAAAAGCGCTCCCGTCTCGGCGTCGTCCTCGAAAACTTTACCTTCATCGGTGGCAAAGCCCAGGGTGGCGAAGAGGGCGGATCCGCCCCTCGTGCTCGCGGCGGTAACGACACCCCTTCACCGGCGCCCGATAACGGCGGCGACGATGTTCCTTTCTGATTTCCCTCAACCTACTTAAACCTAAGCAACTATCATGGCATTCACCGAAGTTCTCCTCATCAAACCCGTCGACGGCCTTGGCGCCGAAGGCGAGCAGGTCCGCGTCCGCGCTGGCTTTGCACGTAACTATTTACTGCTCCAGGGCATCGCCTTGCCAGTTAATCGTGCTAACACCAAGTACATCGAGTCCTTGAAGAAAGCACGCGATGTTCGCGAAGCCCGCGATCTCGAAGTCGCTAACGAAACCGTTGCCAAGTTGGCAGCCCTGAAGCTCGTCTTCGCCGTCAAGACCGGTGAAGGAGGCAAGATGTTTGGCGCAATCAGCACCGCTGAGATCTCCGCTAAGCTCGCGGAAGCTGGCATCGAAATCGAACGTAAGCGCATCCACCTCGGCCAAGGTCCGGTCAAGGTGCTCGGTAAGCATACCTGTGGCATTCGCCTGCACGGCACGGTGACCGTCGACCAAGAGTTTGAAGTCGTTTCCGAAAACCCGATCGAAGCCATTGCTGAGGAAGCCCCTGAAGTCGAAGAACGCGAGTTCCGCGACGACAAAGGCAAGAAGTCCCGCAAGCCTCGTAAGGAAAAGTCCGGCAAGTAATTCCGGATTATTTCCGTCTCAAAGCCCGCCCCTCGGCGGGCTTTTTTTATGCCGCCAGTGGACGGTTCAGCGCGGCTTAATCCAGTCGATGCTGGAGATGGCGAATTCGAGATGGCCTTTATAGAAGTTGAGCTGCCCCACCCATTTCACGGCTTCACCTTTCTTGGTCGCTTTAATTGCCTGAAGAAGTTTCGGATTAGGAACGTAGACTGGATATCGTGTCGTCCCGATGGTAACTGAAGGTTTTGACCCCCCGTCGTAAATGCCTTCGACGATGAATAATTCTCCGATGCTTTGGCTGATTTGTTCGGAGCTCAAGGTGGGGAGAGATTTGGCGGATTGAAGTCTGCCTCGTTCAAGTTCGGAGGGGAAAGCGGGCAATCCTTCCGCCGGACTTGTTTCGGGCTGGGACAGTGGCAGGTTGGCTGGCGAGTCGTGGACAACGAAATCAGCCTTTACGGGGAAGTGATCGCTGACGCCGGCGCCAGGACCAAAGTTACTCAGACGCCAGGGCACGACTGGGTAGGTGTGGGCGTTCAGTCCGGGGAGAATCAAGGCACCGAAGCTGCCACCAACATAGTCGAGGCCTTTGCCGTCGGCCAGGCCGCGAGAGATGACGAGATGCATGAGCGTGCCCCATTCGCCCTGGAACTCATCGGATCTGCGTTCAGCAGGCGCGACATCATACCAGAGGTTGTAAAGGTCGGCACCGCCGTTGACTAGTTTACTGGCATCACCCTGCGAGCCCAAGGCGTCTTGGATGCCGGTCTTGAGCATGTATGGGTAACGTTGTTTTTGGTTATAATGAGAATTCAGGTCACCGCCCAAGATGATGTTAGCGTTGGGGTTAGACTTGAGGATTTCATCGATACGCGTCCGGGCTACGCCAGCGTTCTGGATGCGTATCGGTTCGGTCTGGGCGTTCCCCGCGCCGCTTTTCCAATGATTGGCGAAAACAAAGACAGATTCGCCACCAACCTCTATTTCGGTCTCTACGATGGTGCGGGCCGCGGTCACATGATGTTGTCGGACGGATTTAATGGGTAGGCGGGTGAGAATCGCGCAGTGGATGGCCTCCTGTTTTAAGTCAACGATGTCACCAAGTACGATTTTATAGCCCGTTAGGCCTTCATCTTCCAGCGCCTTGATGAGCCAGGCTTCGATCGGCGTACCCGTAAGTTCAGGGGGGAGTTCGCCCTTGAGGATTTCGCGATAGTTTAGGCCTTTGTGGGCGGCGAGGAAGTCTTCCGCCGAAATCGTGGAGTCAGGGGTGTGGTCCGCCTCGAGTTCACCCAAAATGACGATATCTGGGCCGCGTCCGCTTTCGGCGGTCTTGAGTACTTTGGCGATTCGTTCGAGCTTGCCGGCCAACTTCTCGGGAGTCCAGCGCTCGGGGCTAGACCCCGTGACCGGAAAATCATCATACAAAGAAACGGCATCAAGGTCGAAGAGGTTTTCGATGTTATAGGCCATCACCGTGAATGTCCGCATGCCTGAACTCGCTTTTTCTTCGGCGCGCCCCGCGGTCAGGGAGAGCAGTGCCGTGAGGAAGAGGATGCCAGGCAGAATCTTTTTAAGAAGCATAGGATTTACGATGGGTGCATGAGGGGGGAATACCCACCGTTAAATCGGTTAAATCCGTGTGACAGAGAGGTTGCATTTAGTCTACGACCACGGTCTGAAATATAAAAATAGTCCGACACCGAACCGACATTTTCTCGTCAATTAAAAGTAACTTATGCCGCGAATTTCTTCGTAGATATGGCTTGGAATAAGATGACGATGACGAGGTGAACGTACCACGAGTTAGTCCCCGTCCCTGCGGATATTTTCCGACCTTTGCCGCCTTGTTTGCCATGGGTTTGGTGGCTTCAGGGGCGCCGATTGATTTCGCTGGTACATCGACCTACACGCAGGACTTTCAGTCGATGACTACGACGGCCACCACGAGTGCCGTGTTGGGCTTAACGATGACAGAGGTGTCCACCTTGTCTGGCGGCAGCTCAGGCGTTCAAGGTTGGTACATTTACGGAGGAAGTGGATCGGCGCTCAATTCGATTTTGCCAGTATCCGGGACTCCCGATACATCATGGACGGGTGGTGTTTCTAAACCTAAGTGGCAAGGAGCCGATAAAGGGAGCAGTTCTACGGGCGGCTTCCGCGAGTTGATTGACACCGCCTCCCCAGTCGTCGGGCGAGCTTTGGGATCCGAAGGTTCGGGCTCCGCCATGGGGTTCTTCGGCTTGGTGCTCAAGAACACCTCGGGCGCGACGATCAATACGGTTAGTATTTCTTATGATGCGGTCATGAATCGTAATCCGACAACAACGGTGAATCAGTATCTCTTTGGTTACCTCGTCAGTTCGACCGCGGTAAGTACTTCGACGACGGTGGGTGACGCGGGTACTTTTAGTGCCACCCTAAATTCATCTACCTTGGGCTTCAGTACGCCTTCGACGGGGACGGGCGCTCCCGGGACGCCGCAGGCGGCAATTACACCGCTTTTTAAAATCGGTACGATCTCCGGCAGTTTATCTACCCTCAACTGGGGCGCGGACCAGTATCTTTACCTCGCCTGGAGGGAAGTGGACGAAGGGGGAAGCGATGCGAATGCCGGGGTGGATAATTTCTCGCTCAGCGTAGCTGCCGCGGTGCGTAATCTGACGTGGCGTCTTCTCGTCGCAGGTACTTGGGATGCGTCCACCGCCAACTTTACTTCCAGTGGATCCAACACCGCCTATGTAGCAGGCGATAATGTCACTTTCGATAAAGTCGAAGGAGGAGTCATCACCCTGTCCGGGGCTTTGGCGCCGAGCTCCGTGACGGTTTCCGCTGCATCGGGTACCTATACATTCACCGGTCCGACTTCTGGGGATAAAATCACGGGCAGTACCAGTATCGCCAAATCTGGCGCTGGCACGCTAATCCTAAACTCTGATAATGATTTCAGCGGTGGCGTTACCGTCACCGGAGGCACGGTGCAGATTGATGGGGCAGGTAGGCTTGGTACGGGTGGCATCAGTTTGAACGGAGCGGGTGCCACGCTGGCAAGCACCGCATTGAGTTCCTTAGGTATGTCGACGAATGCCCTTTCGATCGGCGCCAGCGGTGGCACAATTAATGCAGGTTCTGCCGGCATGACGCTCGGCGCCCTCACCAGCTCTGGCCTGCTCACGAAGACGGGTGCCGGAAGTCTTACCCTTGGTACGGTCGGCAACTCCGCCGGCGCCGGCTTCACGGTCAGTGCGGGTGACCTCGTGTTCGGCCAAGCCACCGGCGTGGTCAAGATTTTCGCCAACACTTCCCTGACGGGTAACCTCGTGCTCGGTAGTGGAATTCGCTTCGATGTCGATGATGGCAGTACAATCACCGGATCCGGTAAAATCAAGGTCGCGGCCAAAGGAGCGCTCATCTCCAATACCTCGGGGAATATCGGCGGCACGATTTCGTCGGAGATCGCGTTGAACAGCAGTGCGCTCGCCTTCGCTAAGGGGGCTTGGGCTGGGTCGATTTACACATCTTCGACAGATTTTTCGACAACCGTCGGGGGTACGACTGGGGGCGCTTTGATTATTTCCCTGATGTATGGGGATTCCGATGTCGATCTCTCCAATAACTCCACGACCGGCGGCGGTACCGGAGCGCTGACTCTGACAGGTGCGAGCACTTATACTGGCAATACCACCATCAATGCGAATACGCCGACCTCGCCAGCGGTGAGCATCATCCTGGGGGTTAATAATGCGCTACCGGTCACCACGGGTCTGATCGTCGGCACGAAAACTGGCTTGGGCGTGCCGGTGCTGGACCTCAACGGCAAGAACCAGCAGGCGGCTTATCTCGCAGATGGTGCTTACGTCACGGCTGCTAAATATCTGAAAATCGTTAACAATTCCGCGTCGGCCTCCGTCTTGACATTGGCAGGATCTGTCAGTCCAGGGAATGCCTTTTCTGGTTATATTTCCGATGGCATCGGGATCATCTCACTGGTGAAGGCCGGCTCCAACACGCAGACGCTTTCGGGTTATGGCGCCTACTCAGGTGGCGTAACGGTGAATGCCGGGACGCTTAAGGTAATCCCTCCTTCGGGTTCGTCTCTCAGTACTGCGCTTGGGACTGGGGTGGTCAACGTCGGTGGTACCGGGCAGCTTTTTGTCGCCGCTAATATCGCCAACGCTATTACGGTTAATTCGGGCGGTCGTCTTTCCGGGACGGGTCAACTTGACGCCGTTACGGTTAACGCCGGCGGAGTCATCGCCGCCAATACGACCATCGGACAGATGTATGCCGCCACGTTGACGATGAATAATACCGCAACGATGGCGGCAGGCGCGATCATCGAGTGGAAAGTAAATGACGCTACCGCTGCGGCCGGCGTCGGCTACGATACCTTTAATTTTACGACGGGTCTCGACCTGAGCACCGCCTCGACCTCGAACAAAATCGTCGTGCGGATCATTTCCTTCAACAGCCCAGGTGACGCCGCCGCCGGCCGGCCTTTGTCGCTGCCACGCTTGGGGGAGCACCCTTTTGTTTTTGCAACGGCATCTTCCGTGACCCCGCCGAGCTTTGGGACGAATATCGCCGACCTTTTTACCTACGACGTTTCTCAATTTCAGTATTCCGACGGATCCTCTTCCAAGGCGAGCTTATGGGAGATGTCCTTCGATCAGACTACGCAGACGATGACGCTCACGGCCGTCCCCGAGCCTTCGACCTATGGCTTAGGTCTCGGAGCGCTCCTTTTGGCGGTTGCTGCTATTCGCCGTCGCCGTGCCCGAGCTTAACGCTTACTCGCCGCTCAATCCGCCTCGCTTGCCATTGAGCAAGGAAGCGCCGATGAGTGCGGCCGAAAGGAACGCCATGGACCACACGCCCAAGGCCGCCGCCAGCTGAGGGCCATCACCGAGAGCGCTCATCAGGGCGAACGTCGCCTTAGTGATGGGGAAGTGCTCCGCGCGTTGGGCGAGGATCAAGCTGTCGCTGACCTCGAGCATCGAGAAAGCGAAGGCTAGCACACACCCTGCGGCGAGGTGCGCGGAGAGTAGGGGTAGCGAGATGCGACGTAACGTAGACCACGCGGATGCCCCCATTGATCGGGCGGCCTGTTCGAGCGTCGGGTCGCAATATTGCAGGCCGGCTATCGCCGCACGTGTCACGTAAGGCAACCGACGAACGGCGTAGGCTAAACCGAGTAGCAGGAAGGGGCTGCCCCCCGCGCTGACCAGGAAGGCGAAAGGTTTACCTTCTTGGGAAAGTGAAAGGTAACCGAACGCCAGAACGAGGCCAGGTACGGCGAGCGGCAACATCGTCAGCGTGTCCAGAAGGTGCCGGATACGTAGGTCCGAACGCGATATCACCCAGGCAGCAGCAGCACCCATCACCAACGCGATGAAGGTGGCCAGCCCGGCGTAGGCCAAGCTGTTTTGGATGGACGGGACTACCAAGGCGCTCCCCAGTGCTTCCTGCCAATGCGCGAGCGTGAATTCGACCGGTAGTACCGAGTTATGCCATCGTCCAGACATCGACATCAGAATCACTCCAACGTGTGGAAGGCAGGCCAAGGCCGCGATGCCGGCGAAGAGAAAGCTGCAAGCCCAACCGCGCCATCCTCGGAGAGCCTGAGGGGTCGAACGTAGGCTCGGGCGCGGCGCAGCGCCGATCCGCCGACGTTCGAAGAGGAGTTTAGACAAAAGGAAAACACCGCCAGCTATGAGCAAGACGAGGGTGGTGAGGGCATACGGTAGGGGGTTACGATCAAGGTTTTTGATCCCATCCAGAATCTGCACCGGCGCAACGCGCGGAAAATCAAAGACCAGCGGAACGCCGAGTTCGGTGAAGGCCCAGATAAAGACCAACGCTCCTCCCGCGAATAATCCTGGAGTGATAATGGGGAGGGTCACGCGCGTGAGCCGCCGCCAAGGCGAGCAGCCGAGGTTAGCCGCCGCCTGTTCCATCGCTGGGTCCATCTGTGCCAATGCGGCTGCGAGATTGAGGTAAAGGATTGGGTACAGGTGCAGCGCATTCATCACGACGATGCCGACGAGCCGATTCTCGGCCATCCAGTCGCGAGGGTGGAGCGGATCCATCCAACCCAAGCCAGCCAGCAAAGCATTGAATGATCCTTCGGTGCCGAGGATGCATTTGATGCCGATGGCCCCCACGAAGGGCGGCAGAATCATTGGGACGAGCAACGCCAGCGCCAACAGGCCGCGCCCAGGAAAACTATAGCGATGATTGAGCAACGCCAAAGGTAGGGCCAGTAGTCCTGCGACGGCCGTACTGGCTAGGCCGAGCATCAGGGCGTTGATGAGGCCGTCTTGATAGAGCGGATCGCGCAATACGGCGAGAATGTAGCTAAAGGTGAAACCTCCGTCCCGCGGGTCGACGAAAGCCTCGCGCAACACGCTGAAGGCCGGATAGATGAAGCCGACCGCAAGCAAAAGTCCGACGGCGGCGCAGAGGATCCAAGCAGTACGACGATTCATATCAGTGTTTTCCTTGGTTACGACGGGCGAGCTCGGCCGCACGGCGATAGTTTTCGCGGAAGATGGCGCCCAGTTCAGTCATGCGGCGGGCCGAGACGAGGGCGTCTCGGCTTTCAAGTCCCGGGTCGCCTTCGCCACCGGCTCGGTAGGGAAGTGCGCTGACGTCATTCATCACCGCCAAAGCGTCGGCGGGCATGCCCGCTTTGATGATTTCAGCCCAAGCCTCTTTTAGTTCTTCATGCGTATCGATACACATGACGCGCACGGCCCGTCGAATTGTCCCGAAGGACGCGGCCGTGAGTTCCGGCCGGTATTGCAGATGATCGGTGCCGACATAGGGCGAACGGCCGGCGCGTTCTGGCGGCAGTGCGGCGTAAGCATCGCGGCGGACCGGCGGGCGGAAGAGTTCGCGTTCGCGCGGGCCTGGCACCGTGCCGACGGGCGAACTCCAGAGGGCCTGTCCGGCGGGGCTCAGTACGAAATCAACGAAGGCTTGCGCGAGTTCCTGTTCAGGGGCCCCACGCAGGACGGCGATGGGGTCACCGCTCACGGTGGTGCCGCCGGCCGGCGCCGTCCAGATGAGACGAACGTCATCGCCACGATTGACCTGCTGGGCGAAAGCGGCTCCGTAATAATCCACGCACATGCCGGCGACCGCGTTACCGTCAGCGACATCCAAAGGAATTTTCGTCGAGCTATCGGAGAAATAGCGTGCGTTTGCGGCCATCCTTTGCACCAAGCGGAAGCCGTCGGTCCAGCCCAGTGCAAGCCGGTCCTTTTCCGATAGTGCGGCTCTTTCGGGCGCTTGCAGGCTTCGCTGAATCTCGGCTTGGATGATGAGTTCGAAAGCACGTGCGACGGAACCGCTTTTAGTAGGGTCCGCCAAGGCCAGTTGTCCGCGAAGTCGAGGGTCGGCGAGATCTGCCCAGCGCACGGGGTCAGGCAAGCCGTTGGCGCGCCAACGCGTCGGTGCCCAGCAGATCCCAAAGCGGGAAAGGCAAGACGAACACCAGGTCTTATCTTTGGCCCAAAGACGCTCCCCGGTGAAGAATTCAGGAATCGGCCCGCCGGCCGCGAACCATTCTGGGTGTTGATCAAAGGCGTGGAGGGGAACGAGACGACCTTTCTTGGATTGGCTGGCAAAATCAGGTTCTCCGCCACCGAAGAAGACATCGGCACCGATCCCGGCCCGTTTTTCTTCTTCCGCAGCTTTGTAGCCGGCGTCCAACATCAAGCGGATCTCAGAGGTGCCGCCAGGGCTGCGCCAATCCACATAAACATCTTCACCGTGTCCTTCTCGCCAGTGACGGGAAAAGGCTTCGGAGAATTCACGTCGGATGGATTCGCTGTGCGGCGTGAAGATGACTAAGCGTCGCGAGCCTGGGGCCGGACGCTGATTCGTGTCCTTGCGGAGCAGTAATGGCAACGCGATCAGCACTGCCAGTGTGCCTAAGGTGACCCACCATGCTTGCGTCGTCTTCATAGGCGGGGAAGTATTACGACGTCAGAGGCAGCCACGGCGACGGTGAGTTCATGGCCAGTGGTGAGATTTCCTGGCGGGTTGCTGATCATGATTCGTACCGTACCAAGTCCAGTCCGGAGCGTAAGTTGGGCCCGTTGGCCGAGATATACTTTTTCGGTGACGACACCGGTCAGCGAATTGGCCTCGCCGGCGTCGGCCGGGTGCCAAGCTTCGGGTCGGATGGAAAGTTCTACGGGGCGGCCGGTTTCTGCCGCACTCGCAGGGTCGCCCAGAATGCCCGTGAAAGCGCCGGCTGAAGTGAGCACGGAGATTGTTGTCGCATCCCGCCCGCTGATTTCGGCGGCGATCAGGTTGGTCTCACCGATGAAGCGGGCCACTTCTGTAGAGATGGGTCTCCGATAGACCTCTTCGGGAGTACCGACCTGTGCGACGCGCCCGCGGCTAATCAGCGCCATCCGGTCCGCCATGGCGAGAGCTTCTTCTTGGTCGTGTGTCACGTAGACGGCGGTGAGTCCATTCTCTTTTACGATGCGACGGATTTCTTGGCGCATCTCGACACGCAGCTGGGCGTCGAGATTGGAAAGAGGTTCGTCCAACAACAGGCAACGAGGCCGGACAACCAAGGCCCGGGCGAGGGCGACCCGTTGTTGCTGACCGCCGGAGAGTTGATCGATGGAGCGTTCACCCAGTCCGTCGAGACGGACGGAGGCCAAGGCTTCCTGGACGCGGCGGGTGCGCTCGGCCGCCGGGATTTTTCTTTCGACCAGGCCGAATGCAATATTCTCGGCGACGCTCAGGTGTGGCCACAGGGCGTAGCTTTGGAAGACCATCGCGGTTTCACGGAGGTGCGGGGCCAGGTCCGTGACGTTGCGGTCGCCGAAGAAGATGGCCCCGGAGGTAGGAAAATCGAGACCAGCTAGGCAGCGTAAAAGAGTTGTCTTACCGCATCCGGAAGGTCCAAGCAGGAAAAAGAGCTCTCCCGGATTGATCGACAGGTTGACGTCATTAAGAACGGTTACTGTCCCGGCGTCGGAGGGATAGGTTTTGTGGACGGAACAGAGGTGGAGCGTTTCCATGGGGTGGGTTAAATTTCGTTCGTGGCGAGCCAGCGGAAGGAGAGAATGATAAAACGCCGCCCGAGTAGGACGTTGATCGGGGATTTTTTGGAATCGCGCAGCCGATCGTGCGGTGCGTTGGATGGGTCGATATAGTCCGGCGTACGTTGGACGACCAGCTCCAGTACGGCGCCCTGTCCCGTGCCGGTCTCTTCGTTGGCTTCGCCGTAAGCCCTGATGCGGAAGGTGTCGGAGCGTGTGGCCAGCACCGGTCCGAGCGCCTGGAGGAGGTCTCCTTGAAAGAGGCAGCCGTTGGCACCGAAGCCGTTGTGCGTGCGGTTGACGTTGTCGGTATCGAGGATTTCTACGTTACGGAAGAACAACCCTGGAGGCATTCCTGTCCGGGCGCCGGCGATGCCTCCGTACACCCAGTTATGGGAGATGGAGGGGTCGATAGTTTTGCCGCTGGTAGGCATCTTCGCGAGGGTCTCGGTCCCCAGCGATTTATCGGCCCGGGCGATGGCTGACTCCAAGGTCCCTGACCGAAACATCCAGCGGACTTTTTCTGCCGTCACCGGCAGGGTTGTATCCGCCGCGGTATTTTCGATCGGATAAAGCGATGTAGTGGTGCCAGCCGATGGTAAGCTGACGAAAGCGCCGGCCTTCTTGGTCGGTCCGAGATATCGATTCACGAACTCGCAGAGCCCTAAAAAAGGTGTACCTGGGTTTTGGGTGGCAGGGAAGCCGCGGAAACGACGGGCGGTGGGTGCATACTCCTGGTCGCGCTCCGTCCGTTGCAGGAATTGAGCCCGTGCCTTAATCTCGGTGACGGTCGCCGTGGCCAGTGCGCGGATTTGCGTATCTGAAAGATTGGCGAATCCATTCCAATAAGCGGCATCACCGATGTTGCGCGTGGCAGGACTTTGGGTGGCGCCGCCGATGATTCGGGGAAAGCGAGCGTTGTTGGTAGAGGAGGGGGCAGTGGCGGCCTGTGATCCGAGGGCTAATCCTTTCAGCGATCCGTAAAGTCCCGTCCAGGCTTCGACTGAGGTGGAGTTAACGTTAAAGGCACCAAGGTTGAGTAGGTAACTGGAGAATCGCCGGTAACCGTCGGGGCCGGCTCCTACACTGCCCGCCGGTTTGCTGGGGTCGTCGTTGATGAAGCCGTCGGCAGTGATCGCCTGAGCGGCAAGGCCGATGCTGCCCTGATAAAGGGACATGCGTGGGTTGGAGAGTTTGCCCGTGCCAGCCGCGAAGGCGGCCATGACCTGTGTCAGGCTCTTCGACCGGACGGCGTTGTAGCTGCCGCTGCGCGAGGTCTCGCTCAGGGTCGGCGCCGCGCCTGAAAAAAAGAAAGTATCCCAGAGTGCGTTATTCATCAGGTAACTCATGTCGCCGAAGGTGTGTCCGCCGATGTAGCTCGCATTGGTGTGTGGGGTGCCATGCGTCCAGCTTTTGTCGAGCGGTACGACCATCGAGGGGAAGGAGTTGCCGACGGTGCGATAGGGCATCCAATCCCAAGCGCTCAGGTTGGCATGCATTAATTGGCCGAGCGAGACGGGTGCAGCCAGGGGGACTTCCACCTCGGTCGTCGAGGCGATGCCGGCGGCGCCGTGCGAAGGTCCGCCGAACGCATTTGCTCCGTTGGCTTTGGTGGCATCGATTTGCAGGAAATTACTCCACGACGTCGTTGCGGCATTGAGGGCCAGTTCGTCGCCCCCAAATAATTGCGTACGTTGGCTTGCCATGCCGATGCCTGGGAGTCCGTTGAGTGCGGGGTTAGAAGAAGTCTGCGGAAGCGGATTGGTGAAGAGCCAAGAGGGGTGAGCGGCGGGGACCGGATTCGATTGAGCAGCGAAAGAGCTTAGCACGCTGCGGTCGTAAGTGGTGGTACGGGCGGTGTCCGCCACGCGGGCCCGGGTGTCAAAGGCGGCGATGACGGGTCCTGGGGCGACTTCGGCGACCGTACGAATTGCGGAGACCGGCCCAATCATTACCGGATTAGTCGGGCTGCCCGCATCGCCGAGGTGGGTGGCGTTGAAACCGCTTCCGCCAACATTTACGTAGTGGGCGTAACTCGCCAAGGAGTTATTACGGCTGGTCCCTAGGACTTCATTGGCCCCGAGGTCTTGTCCTACGATGTCATTTTTGAGGCTCTGTTTCCAGCCGGAGGTGAGGTATACCCAGTGGTGCCAGTACATCGAACTGGTTAGGTCGATACAGCATTTCACCTGATCGGCCGCTTTAAATTTGTAAGGTGCGGCGACTGTTGAGGCGCGGATGTCGGTGTAGAATCCGCCGGTATAGTAAAACCCCCGCTCCATGTTGAGGATGGGAATCTTAGCCGCATCCGTGGATACTCCGAGCGTGGTGGCATCCACGAGCTGTTTTGAGGTGAAGACGGCGAACTCGCCTGGCTCAAGGGTCGTCGCCGGGACCACCGCGACGAGATTTTCAGGATTGGAGCCGGTCGAAGCATCTGATGCCGCCGTAAAATTGAAGAGCGAATCGAAAAGCCGCGATGTCGCCGTGGTGTTAATGGGTTGAGCGGGGTCGTTACTCTTGTGCGTGAAGATTTGCAATCGCATCTGGTCGAACTGCGAGAACGAGACTTTTAATCCGCCTTTGATACGTGGATCCGGCTCCGAGCTGGTTGGCTCTTTAAGTTTGAGCTGCACATTATAGGGATTGTGAATCACGAGCACCGGCGTGCAAACCAGCTTAAGCGTGAAGTCGCCGCCGTCGGGTGCCGCGCGTAACGAAAAAATCATCGAGAGACGATGGATGCTGGGCATGTAGGCTCCGCGGACGGGACGGGGAATGTAACGACCGACGCCATGTCCGGTCAGGTCGCCGCCTTTGAGCGGGTTGATCCATCCGAGCGGGTCTGGGGTAGAATCGTAGCCATCAGTGTACGGCGAGGTGACCTTGCCTCCGCCGGACCACAGGGCGTCGTCCAAGTCGTAGCGGGCATAATTATTCAATCGGTATCCGCCCTTCACAAATTGGTTGGTGTTGGGGAAGAAGGACCGCGCTCCAAGGGAAGGCGTGTTCGTTGACCAATCGACATCCTTGTAGAGGCGGTAATAATCTCGGACGAGATGCCAGAGCGGGCCCACTAAGCGTCGTGGCTGCTTGTCCCAAGTGGTATTCGTCGTCACCGTCGGAGCAGCGGAGCTTGTATCGACGAGAGGTTGCCCCATTTCGTCTTCACGGATAAATACCGGACTCCAAGGCAAGTATTTGGTGCCGCCCGTACCGAGATTAATTTTACCGCGGCCCGGGTTGTCGGTATTGTCTTCATACATCGGCACCCAGACGCGCGGCCGCACGTCCTTGTCCGGTGACGAGACCGTGCCGGGATTTACCTTGGCGGTGTCGTAACTCGGAAACCAAGAACGTCGCTGTCCGAGAATCGGGTCGGCGGTGTAGGCTTCGATCACGGTCTCATGTCCGTTGCCGGAACCGAAGTCGGAGATGTCGAATTGCGTATCATCCATCTCAAAGGCCAGTGAGAGATCTTTGCGTAACCCGCCGCGATAACTGTCGGCGAGCACGCCCGCCGTCCAAAGTGATTGATGGTGGAAGCTGAGCTTGAGCGGAGATAGGCCATCGATGAGTGAGTCGTCGTAGCCTGGGAGCATCGGCAGCGTTGCGGTCGAGCCCATCGCCGTGAACATGGGCTCCTTGATGTTGACGTTTTTCAGGCCAAGGAGCAGTTCGGTGCCGGTGCGGCCGGGAGCACGCAGAGCATCAATGGTACTCAGCGCCGACGGTGCCGCCTTCGTGATGTCTCTGGGGTCTGTGAGGCAGATCGCAGCTTTGACCCCTTCATCGCCAATCCAATACGCAAAATTTCCAGTGGTGCTGTTGTTCGATGGGCCAGGGAGCGGAATTTTTGGAAGCGCGACGCGCCCGTCGATATCATCAGCAGTTCCGGTATTACCGTCTGGGCCAGGGTCGAGCACGGCACTACCATTGCCTACCAGCGTAGCATAACTGTCTCTGTTGCCCGCCGCGTAGGTGATAGGATAATCCCGCTGCCAAGGAGCCCAATAACTTGCATCGTAGTCCGTCGCACCTGAAAGGCTTATCGATTGAGCGAGGTATATAGTGGTCGCCTTAGATAAATCTTTACCGCCCTTTCCGCTGATGAGCCATTGAGGGGGTTCGTCGGGCTTGTCTGTTCGCCATGTGCCGGTCCAATACCGTTGGCCTTGGCCGTACTTAACCGCCCATGACAGCGCTGGATCGTAGGGGCTAATCGGGGAAGGTGTGCAGGCTAATTCGCCCGTTGCGGTGCTGCGTATATCCGGCCCTGCCGCCTGCTGGAGGTGTCCGAGAGCGAGTCGCGCGGACATTGCGGCGTTCAGGCGGGCTCGGGTGGCGAGCATTGCCCATCTCGTCGCCTTCGACTCAATACTGAGGAACGACGCCAGGACCAAGACAATCATGACGATCATCGCCATGATCGTCAGTGAGAGAATTAATGAGAATCCGGGTCTCCGCGGATTATGACCTGACCGCCGTGGGCTCACCTTTGGGAGAGAGTCTTGCGTGCTACGGTTTTTTTATTCCCACCCCCGGGCGAGTTGACCGGTGCCGTCTGCTTGGTTTCTGCCGCAATCCTCTCTTCGATGCCGCGTACTTTGATCTGACCTTCTTCACCCGGGGCGGGCAGCAGGAATAAGATGGAACGGATGTCCTCTAATTGTAGCCAACGGAGGCCTCCGGCTACCAGCCAGTCGCCGTCCTCACCCGGAAGGAAGAATTGCGCTTGTCCATATTGGGCGGGCTTCACTTGTGGGTGCAGGGTGATTTCCTGGCCAGAGGGCAGGATGCGACGCACGCCTGGCATGCTTAAGCCCACAGATTTCGGGCAAAGATTAAAGAAACGGATAGTCCCAGCAGCGGCGCTTCCGCCATTGTCCAATATCAGATTCAGACGAGCTTTGTCATCCGATCCCGATACGATGGCGATGAGCTTGGTCGCGCCCGCTGGCAGGGGAGAAGTAGCGACCGGGACCAGTGCTTCCTTCGGGTCGGCGGTTTTGGGCCGGCGGAAGAGCGTGAATTGACCTTCTTTACAAAGCGTGGTGACGGGCTCGCTCAGCGCGTGCGCATAAAGGGTGACGGGCTCGGGTCGTCCCTCTGCGTTCAGCACGGCCAATTCCATCTGAGGGTCGTCGAAACTCATCAGTTTGACGCTCACTTGTGCGGCGTCCGGGTCGGCCGACAGGGCCCCGAGTATCAGCAGATGTGCGATCATGGCCTCGATTCAGTCGGGCCCTGCGGTTGCGTCTACGCAATTAGCGGGCCGTTTTGTTATTTAACTTATTAGGACAGCGAACGTAATCTAAATGTCACCTGCGGGCTACGTTCCGAGGATAAGTGTCGAATGTTACAATTGCTTGCGTCTTTATTCACAGACGGTTGGGTGTAACTTGCGTTCAATCGAGACTATGCACACGACGTCACCTCCCGCACTCTAAGCCCCCATGACCGATTCCTCCACGGGAAGGCGTTCCCGTCAGCGCCCTGCGAACGCTCCTAATTACGGCGACCGTGTGCCCCCGCACAATCTCGACGCCGAACGCGGATTGATTGCCAGCATCGTCATCGACGGCGGCGACACTTTGCAGCGATGCCTCGAGCAGCGCGTCACGGCGGATTATTTTTTCGACCCTAAGCACCAGGACATCTACGCCACGGCCTTGGCCCTGTCGCAGGATAGCATGGGCATCGATGAGATCACGCTGACCGAACGGCTGCGCCGGGAAGGGCGCATCGAGTCCGCCGGTGGCGCCGCCTACGTCAATGAATTGACCGGCTTGGTGACCTCCACCGCCCACGCTCCTCACTGGTTGGCCATCATCCGCGAGAAACATTTTCTCCGGCAATTAATCTCCACCGCCGTGACCACGGTGGAAAAGGCCCATTCTCACGCCGAAGGAATCGAGCGATTGCTCGAGGACGTCGAACAATCCTTTTTCCGCATCAGCGAAGATCGTATTTCTGAATCAGCCGTTTCGATTGATAAGCCAATCGAAGAAGCGATGGAACTGGTCGAACGCATCATGCGTGACCGTAATTCGGTGCAAGGAGTCCCGACAGGTTTCACCGATCTGGACGCGCTCACTTTCGGCTTCCAAGGCGGCCAGATGGTGGTCGTGGCCGCCCGGCCTGGTATGGGAAAGACCTCTATCGCTTTGAATTTCATCGAGGCTGCGCTTTTCCCTAAGCCTAACTCAAATAAGGGCCCGGCCCATGTCCTGCTCTTTTCCTTGGAAATGCCTGCCCGAGAGTTGGCTCTCCGTATGCTTTGTTCGCGCGCCCGCGTCAGTATGACGAAGTTGCGCTCGGCTCACCCGGATGAACGCATGCAGTTGGACCTGGTCGCCGCTGCCAATGAATTTAAAGGCCGACCGCTGGTGGTCGATGATAACGGTGGCCAGAATATCCTCGAAATCCGGGCGAAATGCCGCCGGGTACATGCCCGTAAGCCCTTAGATATGGTCGTCATCGACTACATTCAGTTGATCAATGGGCTCGATTCGGGCCTCCCGCGAGAGCAGCAGATCGCGGAAGTCTCGCGTAGCATCAAGGCCATGGCCAAGGAGTTTAATATCCCGATTATTGCCCTCGCTCAGCTTAATCGTAAGTCGGAAGACGAGGCCCGCCAGCCGCGGATGTCGGATTTGCGCGAATCCGGGTCGATTGAGCAGGACGCCGACATCGTCATGCTGATCTCGAAGCCCACGGCCAGCCAGAAGCAGCAGCCCGACCAAGAGGAAGAGCATGCCACCCAGCCTGGTTGTTATACCCGTCAGTTGATTATAGCTAAAAACCGTAATGGACCGACCGCTGACATCAACTTGCTCTTTAACCCGGGGCTTACACGCTTCGAGTCCTTGGCTAAAGAATACCGCAATGAATAAACCTACCGTCAATCGCAGCCTCCTCCAGGCTGCCTGTTTTGCTTTAGCCCTCGCGCCGTTTGTTGCCGTGGCCCAAGTTGCACCCGTTGCTGAAAAAGACCCCATCGTTCGTTCGATTCGCGTGAAGGCCGAAGGGGGCGCGGTTTCTGAGCAATTCGTGCTTGGGCATGTCGCTCTGCGTGCCGGCGAAGTTTTTTCCAAAGATGCCGTCTCAAGTACGGTGCGATCTCTTTATGCGACGGGCCGCTTCACTCAAGCGATTGTCGTTCCTGAGCTCGACCCTAAGACCGGTCAGGTCGATGTCGTCGTTACCGTCGAGCCCCGGCCTCTCCTCGTTTCCATCGATTATGTCGGCGGAGACGGGTTGGTCAATAAGGACACCTCGGCATGGTTTAGCACCGGAACGAAGATTGAAGACGTCAAGGTAGGCGAGCCGCTTGACCCCGCTTTGCTCCGCCGCTCCGAGGTCAAGTTGCAGGCCGAACTCCGCAAAAAACGACCCTTCACAATCGTGACATCGGAGACGTTCCCGTCCAAGGGTGGCGTCAAGGTTTCGGTCATCATCCGAGAGGGCGTCGAGCTTAAGGTGGATCACGTCCGCATCGAAGGCGCGACGGCTCTGAGCGAAAGCGATGTCATCGACGGGGCTGATTTGAAGTCCTCTACCTGGCGCTGGTGGAAATTTTCCTGGCTGACGAGCGGCGGACGTCTGGATCCGGATGAATACCGCAAAGACTGCCAACGCGTCCGGGACTTCTATCGGGCCAAAGGTTTTCTTGATGTCCAAATCGAAGAAATGGATGCCGAAAAGGCCTGCACCATCAAGGATATCTCAGGTGGGAATGGCTGGCTTGATGTCGTCATTCGCCTGAAAGAAGGACGGCGCTACGCAGTCGGTAGCGTGACCATCTCGGGCAACGGCATGGGAGCCGCTCAAGAGGCTTTCAAGACCGAGACTTTACAGAAAGTCGTGAGTGAGCCTTCGCTTCGTCGGGGTTCTCACCCTGCGGAATTGGATCATTTGAATAAAGGAGACTGGTATGCGACGGGCGCCGTCGAAGCCGCTGCTGATAAATTACGCGAGTACTATGGCCAGATGGGTTATTTGAACACGCAGGTGAACGTCGGCCGTAAGCCTAATTTGGAAACCGGCGCCATTGACGTTAAATTTACATTAGAAGAGGGACAGCGTTTCTCCGTCCGTTCTTTGGAAATCCAAGGAAACACCAAGACCCGCTCTCATGTCATCGCCCGCGAGTTAGCTCTGGGGCCTGGCGAAGTTTTCGACCTTGCCCGCATGCGCGTTTCCGAAGGCCGTCTGCGCAACACTCAATTTTTCGAAGAAGTCCGCATTGCCCCGATCCCGAGCCCTGTTCCAGGCCAAAGCGACATGCGCGTCGTGGTCAAAGAAGGTCCGACCGGCCAGGTGAGTTTTGGCGCTGGCTATAGCACGGTCGAGCAGTTGGTCGGCTTCGTCGAATATTCCGAAGGAAACTTCGATTATTCCAATCCCGAAGGATGGTATCGCGGCGGAGGTCAAAAATTTCGCATACGAGTTTCCGCAGGCAGCGTCTCCAGCTCCTTTGAACATTCGTTCGAAGAGCCCGCCCTCTGGGAACGTGATTTGGCCGTAGGCTATAAGATCGAGCGACGCTTCACGGGCTTCCAGTCCGCCAATTATTCCGTCGTGACCGAAGGCGTTGGCGTCTATGCCCGTCGCCGGATTTTCGGCGCTGTCGAAGGCCGTATCGCTTACGACCTTCGTCGCGTGACGGTCGGCGATGTGACCGCATCTGCTCCAGTTGATGTCGTCAATGAAAAGGACCGCCCCAAGACGATTTCAGCGATCACGCTCTCGGCATCCCAAGACACTCGCGACGAATACAATTTCCCGACGCGAGGCTCGCGTATTTCTTTGTCGGAAGAATTCGCCGGTAACGGATTGGGAGGAAGCCTGTCCTACCTGAAGTCCGAGCTGAGGGCTGGCAAATGGTTGCTGCTTTCGCCTACCGCCGAACAAACCTTAAGCCTGATTGGACGAGTCGGTATGCTTTCAGGTAAGCGCTCCGAGCTTCCTTTCTACGAACGATTTTATCTCGGCGGCGCTTACGATATGCGCGGTTTTTCTTACAACGACGTGGGCTCGTTTGAAACCTATGACACCAGTATCGGCAATCAGCCCATGGGCGGTATGACCTATGGCTATTTCAGCACCGAATACCTGATCAAGGCCGCCGACAATCTGCGCCTGGCCGCTTTTTATGATTATGGCCTGGTGAATGCCGAAAGTGCTGACTTCAGCCTGGCTCAGGCGAATTCCGACTGGGGTCTCGGCATGCGAATTCTATTGGGCGGGGCCGTGATGCGTCTGGACTTCGGTTTCCCCCTGAAAACCACTAAAAACCCCTCGTCCGGGGCTCCGCTCAATACGGGTGGAATGAAGTTTAACTTCAGTTTCGGCACGGTCTTTTGATTGCCAACCTTCCGCCATTCCTACTTTCTCCACTACCTACCATGAAGTCCCTATCCGCTCTTCTCATCTTCGCTGCCTCTTCGGTTTTCGCCGCCGCCCCTAATGTGGGCGTGGTCGATATCGCCGAAGTCATGGCCAAGTACAACAAAGCCATCGAAACCAAGGCCAGCATCGACAAGTCCGTCGAATCCAGCAAGGCCGCCATCGCTGAACGCGGCAAGGAAGTCGAAGGCCTCAAGGCTGACCTCGATGCCACCGTCAAGCGTGCCAACGACCCAATTCTCAACGAAGCCGGAAAGAAATCCCTTCAGTCCGAGGCGCAAGTTAAGAACAACGCTCTCCAACAGCGCTTCCAAGAGTATCAGCAATTCGCTCAGAACGCTCAGGCCACCATCCAGCAGCGCTTCAACGAACTGCAGAATGCCGTGAATGCTGACATCAAGTCACAGTCCGAAAAGGTCGCTAAGGACAAAGGCCTCCAGCTCATTCTTCCTAAGGCGATTGCCTTCCACGCTGATGCTTCCCTCGATATCACCGAAGAAATCATCAAGGAACTCAACGCTGGCTACAAGAGCACGGCACCGGTGACTCCCGCCGCCCCAGCTGGCGATAAGCCCGCTGCCAAGTAAGCCCGAAACGCGCCCCTGTTAAGCAGGGGCGCTTCATTTAGGTCCATGTCCATCGCCTTCACGCCACAACAAGTTGCCTCGATGATCGAGGCTGTGGCCGTTGAGGGCGTACGAATTGAACCTATTAGGGCTATAGCCGCCTTAACTGAAGCCTCAGCCGATGATCTATCTTTTTTAGGTAACCTGAAATACGCGGCGGAAGTGGCGTCGTCCCAGGCTGGCGTGATTCTTGTGCCACTTGAATTCGTCGGGGTTCCCAAGGCAAATCAGGTGTTCTTGCGCGTCGCTAAGCCTTCCTATGCCTTGGCTTTAATTTGTTCGGTCTTGGAGTCCAAACTCTGGCCTAAGCCCCCGGGCGGCGTCCATGCCTCCGCTGTGGTGGCTCGTTCCGCCGTGGTTGACCCTTCCGCCCACATCGGTCCGCTTTGTGTCATTGGTGAAAATGCCAACATCGCCGCCGGCGTGACGCTGGAGGCTCGTTGCCAAATCGGCACTCATGCTAAGGTCGGGCCAGACTGTTGGCTTAAACCTGGCGTGCTTATCGGCGATTATTGCGTCTTGGGCGCTCGTTGCCGTATTCAACCCGGAGCCATCATCGGTTCGGACGGCTTCGGCTATGAGCCGATTGACGGCACGATTCATCGCATCCCGCAAATTGGGACCGTCGTCCTGGAGGACGATGTCGAGGTTGGGGCTAATACGACGATCGACCGGGCCCGCTTTAGCCGGACGGTGATTGGCCGCGGAACTAAAATCGATAACTTAGTCCAAATCGCCCATAATGTCAGAATCGGCCGCCAATGTCTCATCACCGCGCAGGTGGGCATTGCGGGAAGTACGACGCTCGGCGATCATTGCGTGCTCGGCGGGCAGGCCGGCGTGGCCGGGCATTTGACTCTCGGCGACCGCGTCAAGCTGGGCGCCCAAGCCGGCCTCTTCGAAGATGTGCCTGCCGATGGCTTTGTGAATGGAACACCGGCGATGCCCTTTGGCCTCGAACGGCGCTTGGTCGTCTTGTCCCGTCGTTTGCCGGATTTGTTCAAAAAGGTTGATTCGCTCGCCGCGTCCTTGGACTCTCCTAGGAGCTAACCGACATGAGCGCACCAGAGATGAAGATTTTTACCGGCAACGCCAATCCGGTCCTTGCCAAGGAAATCTGCGAGCACCTCGGGGTGCCGCTGGGTTCGGCTACGGTCAATCGTTTCCCGGACGGTGAAACGTTCGTGCAAATCAACGAAAACATCCGCGGGTGCGATGTTTACGTCGTCCAGCCGACCTGCGCACCAGCTAATGATCGTATCATGGAACTACTTATCATGATCGACGCGATGCGCCGCGCCTCGGCCGCCCGCATCACCGCGGTGATTCCGTTTTTCGGTTACGCCCGGCAAGATCGCAAAGATAAGCCCCGCGTCCCGATCACGGCCAAGCTCGTCGCCAATCTCCTCACCGCCGCCGGCGCGAACCGCGTGCTGACCGTCGATTTGCACGCGCAGCAGATTCAAGGCTTCTTTGATATCCCGGTCGATCATCTTTACGCCTCGCCGGTCTTCTACGCTCATATCAAAAATAAACCCTGGTTGAAGGATGCCACGGTGATTTCGCCTGATGTCGGCGGCTTGAAATATGCGGCCGCGGTGGCGGACATGCTCAATCTGCCCTATGGTTTCGTGGCCAAGCGTCGGACTAGCGCGACGACCGTCCAAGCCACCAGTCTCGTCGGCGAAGTCGAAGGCCGCGACGTCATCTTGGTCGACGATATGACCGAAACCGCCGGCACGTTGACGGCGGCCGCTGAATTGTTGAAGAAGAACGGAGCCCGCTCGGTGCGCGCCGTGGTCTCCCACTGCATGATTCAAGAAATCGCCTACGAACGTTTGCGTACCGGTGCGATCGACGAAGTGATCACGACCAACTCCGTGCCCATCGATACCCGTGGCTTGCCGATTACGGTGCTTTCAATTGCGCCCCTGCTTTCGGATGCCATTCGCCGCATCCACGGTAATAGCAGCGTGACCGACCTTTTCCCGATCAAGGGGCACTGAGAGATTTGTCTTGGTCATAAAAAAGCCGCGTCCAAGGACGCGGCTTTTTTGTGGAAGCGATGAAGGAGGACTTACTTTTTCTCTGACTTCAAGAAGTCGAGAATTTGCTGTGCCTGGTCGGTGGTGTGGCCCTTGGTGTCAGCCATGACGCACTTGCCGTCCTTGAAGAGAAAGGCGCTGCGGCTAGCCATGCCGACTAAGTTCTTTACGCCAAAAGCGGTGGTGACGGCCTTCTTCTCCTTATCCGCCAAGAGGCGGAAGGGGAACTTTTGTTCGTCTTTGAATTCTTTCTGGAGTTTCTCGTCGTCGGTGCTGACGCCCAGGACTTGGACGCCTTCTTTTTGGAGGTCGGCCCAGCTGTCACGAAGTGAGCAGCCTTGCTTGGTGCAACCCCTGGTCTTTGCTTTTGGGTAGAAGTAGACGAGCAGGTAGCCCTTGGCGCCTTCTTTGGCGAGGTCGACGGGCTTGCCGTCTTGGTCATTGCAGATGACGGCCGGGATGGAATCGCCGACGGCGATCTTTTCAGCGGCGCTGCCAAGGAAGGGGAAGAGGGAGAGGAGCATAGAGGCGAAGAGGGTCTTCATCCTGCCAAGGTTGGACGGCGTTCAGGAAAAGGCAAATGCGTCCCGCGATGTTTTCCTATCGCTTGTCGGTGCATCTGCGGCCAAAAATGACCCTATGTTGCAGGCTGTCCTCGACACCATCCCTCATCGTCCTCCTTTCCTGTTCTTGGATCGGATTGATGAGATTCGGGCCGATGGGGCGACTTGCTCCCGGACTTTCCGTGCGGATGAGCCTTTCTATGCCGGTCATTATCCGGGTAATCCCATCACCCCTGGGGTGTTGCTATGCGAGTCGGTTTTCCAAGCCGGGGCCATCTTTCTGGCCAAAAAGCTTCAAGGGGAGGGCGGGGTGGCCGCGGGCAAGACTCCGGTGCTTTGCCGCATCGAAGAAGCAAAGTTCAAGGGCATGGTACGCCCAGGGGACACGGTCTCAATCGAGGTTAAGCATGTCGAAACCCTCCAACAATTTCACTTCATGACGGGGACCGTCCGCCGTGAGGGCAAGGCGGTCCTGACGATACGTTTTGCCCTCGCCCTTGTCGATAAGAGCGACTGATTAACTGCGATGTCGTTTCTTGGTCTCACCGGAAAAACGTTTCTCGTCTTGGGCGTTGCCAACAAGAAGTCGGTGGCCTGGCATGTTGCGAAAACTTTAGAGGAAGAAGGTGCGAAGGTGATCTATTCCGTCCGTTCCCAGGCACGGCTCGATTCGCTTAAGGGCCTGCTTGAGGGAAAATCGGTTTATCTCTGTGACCTAGAGCGAGAGGAAGAAACTATCCGCTTGGCCTCGGCGGTGGGCAAGGAACATGGCCCGATTGACGGCGTTTTGCACAGCGTGGCCTTCGCGAATTTCTCGAAAGGGATGCAGCCTTTCCATGAGACCGTCCGGGCCGATTTCCTCCAAGCGACGGCTATTTCCTGTTTTTCTCTCGTCGAGCTGGCACGAGCTTTGAAGCCTCACCTTAAGTCGGACGCTTCGGTGGTCTCC
>CAILOT010000008.1:0-3789 GCA_903835965.1 uncultured Opitutia bacterium | reverse complement strand
TGCTGTCCCTACCTCAAGACAGCTTCAGTCCTATCAGTTCGTCCCTTTAGCAAGGGTGGCCTTGAGTTCGATGACGACCTGGGCGTAAGCGGGGTCCGTTGCGAGGTTTGTGAGTTCCTTCGGATCCTTTTCGTGATCGTAGAGTTCGAGGCCGATGGCGCCGTCATTCCACTCGGTGTAACGGTAGCGTTCGGTCCGGACGGAGCGGCCGACCTTACTGGCGAGAGCTTTCTTCTGTTTGCCGCCGGCGAAGGAGGCATCTTTGTTGGCGGCGCTGAAGTCGACTTGCGTGTAAGCTGCGTTAGCCCAGGGGCGGTTGGGTTCTTCGAGCAGAGGACGGAGGCTTTTACCTTGGGCGCGCTTGTCGGGCGTGAGGCCGCAGAGGTCGGCGATTGTCGGATAAAGATCGACGAGTTCGGCGATGCGCTTCGATGACTGACCAGCGGTCTTCATCCCAGGGTCACGAATGATGAGTGGCACGCGGGCGGAATCTTCGTAGAGCGAGCGTTTTTGCCAGAGGCCGTGTTCGCCTAGATTGTAGCCGTGATCGCTGATGAATATTACGACCGTATTTTTATCGAGGCCTTGCTTTTTAAGTTCTTCGAGTACGAGCCCGAACTGGGCGTCCATGAAACTCATCGAAGCCAAGTAAGCCTGCTTGGCCATACGCTGCGTGTCTTCGGTCATGCCGTAGTTGGCCACCGAGGTATTGGAAAGGGCTACCGGGGGCTTAGAAGCACGGTCAGCGGTAGGATCGGGGACCAGTTCGACCTTATCCTTTGGGTAGGATTCGAAATATTTCTTCGGGGAAACGTAAGGGGTGTGAGGGCGGAAGAAGCCTACGGCCAAGAAGAAAGGTTTGGGGTGCGTTTCCTTGAGGAAGGAGATGGCTTGGGCGGCGATCTTGCCGTCGGTCTGCTCGGCATCGGTGCCTTCGGCGGCGAGCCAGCTCAGCGTGCCACCGTAATTGCCCGAACCAACGAGGATTTGGCCCGTCTTCCCTTTGGTATTGTCGGCCGAGGTGCCGGCACCGATGCCAATGGAGAAGATTTTATCTTCGTCGTCGCAATCGCGACCCCGGGGATTCCAAACCTGCTCCCAAGACTGCGGGTCATCGAGACCATTGGTGCCAATCTCCTTCGGAACACCGTAGTGGTAGAGCTTACCGATGCGGGCAACGGAATAGCCATTATTCTTAAACATCTGCGGTAACGTGACCATGTCGGGGATCACTTTACGAAACTCCTTCGCGTTGTCGTAGACGCCAGTGGTATCGGGGCGCAAGCCGGTCAGAAAGGAAGTTCGGCTTGGGTTACAGAGTGCGTATTGGCAATAAGCACGATCGAAGCGGACGCCGGAACGGGCGAGGGCGTCGATGTTTGGCGTCAGCACCGGGCCGCCGTAAGTCCCCATGCGTGTGCCGCAATCGTCGGAGACGAGTAGTAGGAAGTTCTTACGGGGCTCAGCTGCGAAGGCGGAGAGGCAGGCGAGGAGGGATAGGGCTTGGGTCAGGCGCATGGAACTATCTAGGGGACAAGTGGGCACGTGGGCAAGGGGACAAGATTAGGGATAGGGGTAGGGGTGGGGGTAGGGTTAGGCAGGCGACCAAGACTAATTAGTCTTGGCTGCACTTCCTTGCCCACGTGTCAACTTGCCCACGTGCCCCCTTATTCTTCGCTTACACTTCCCAGTCGTCGCCCTTGCCCTGAAGGACTTTGTCGATCGCGCTGAGCACGAGGTCGACGGCTTCTTCTTGGGACGTCTTGTCGGTCTTGATATGGACCTCAGGAGCTTCGGGAGCTTCGTAAGGAGACGAGATACCGGTAAATTCGGCAATCTCACCACGACGGGCCTTAGCATAGAGACCCTTCACGTCGCGAGATTCACAGACGGCGAGAGGGGCGTCGACGAAGACCTCGATGAACGTGTGGTTCGCGAGGGCGGCGCGGGCTTTGGCGCGGTCGGCGGCTAACGGGGCAATCAGGGTGACAAGCGTGATGTGGCCCGTGCCAGCGAAGAGCCCGGCGACGGCGGAGGCACGACGGACGCTTTCGGCGCGGTCGGCAGCGGAGAAGTCAAGGTCTCGATTGAGCGAGACGCGGAGGTCATCACCGTCGACGCGGATGACGTTACGGCAGGCGTCAAAAAGACGACGCTCGACGGCTTCGGCGATGGTTGATTTGCCTGAGCCCGAGAGGCCTGTGAACCAGACGACTGCCGGAGGGTGGCCGGCGCGGGCGCCGCGTTCGCTGGCCGTGACTTTGCCAGAAGGCGCTTCGGATTTAGAAATCGCGTCGAGGATAATGCCGCCGCCATGAATACGGCCGCCTTCTTCGAGGGCGAACCGACCCGTGATGGGGCACTCGTTGTGCAGGTCGTAAGCGATATTACGTGTGGCACGGACAATGACCTCACAGATTGAATCGCGCGGTACGCTGGTTCCTTCTTTTGATTCGAGGGTCGAGGCGTCGGTAATCTTCTCGATCTTAGCGATGACGGCTTCGACGTTCTGGGTTAGCAGGCGTAAGCGATAAGTCTTATTTTGCTGGAGCGGCTCCTTGCCGAGCCAGAAGATACGGGCACGGAATTCCCGACCGACTCGGGGTTGGTTCGAGGGGTGGGAAGCGACTTGCCCGCGTTCGACAAAGATCTGTTCGGAGAGGGTGACGCTGGCAGAGCCGCCGGTCCCGACGACTTCACGTGACTGCGGTCCGGGCCAATCTTCAAAGGTACGCACGGTGCTGCGTCGGCCACCGGGTTGGAAGATGAGTTCATCTCCAGGACGGATGGCGCCGGCTTCGACGCGGCCGGCGATGATGCGGCGTTCGTCGAATCGGTAGATATCTGATACCGGCAGGCGCAAGGGTAAGCCGGTGAGGTCGTCTTCATGCGCAAAATTATCCAGAGCTTCCGTGACCGTAGGGCCTTTCCACCAATTCATTTTGGTTGAGCGTTCTACGACGTTCTCACCGTGTTTGGCGGCGATGGGAATAAAATGAACGGCATTCAGGCCGAGCGTCTTCAGGAAGGCCGAGTATTCCGTACGGATTTTTTCGTAGGTTGCCTCGTCGTGATTCACGAGGTCCATCTTGTTCACCAGGACGACGAGTTGCTTCACGCCCAGGAGCGAGAGCAGGAAGGCGTGGCGACGAGACTGATCCATGACGCCTTCTTTGGCGTCGATGAGTAATAAAGCAGCCGAAGCGCTGGCGGCACCCGTCACCATGTTCTTCAGGAACTCTTTATGTCCCGGCGCATCGATGATGGCGTAGGCTCTTTGTTTGGTGCGGAAAAAGATCCGCGTCGTATCAATCGTGATATTCTGTTCCTGTTCTTCGATTAGGGCGTCGAGAAGGAAGGCATATTCGAATTCCATGCCTTCGATGGCGCAGTTCTTGCGGACTTGCTCAATCTTGCCGTTAGGTAGCGAGTCGGTGTCGTTGAGAAGACGGCCGACGAACGTGGATTTTCCATGGTCGACGTGACCGACGACGACGACATGCATCTTGCGGTGATCTTCGATGGAAAGAGAAGGGGAGCTCACAGGTTGGGAAAGGTTTTGGGTGTTCATGGTTGGGTTGATCGGCTGGACGGTTTACATGAATCCCTTGGCGCGGAGTTCCTGCATGGAATTACGTCCGACGTGATCTTGGGCGCGACCGGCGCGTTCGCTCGTCTTGGTGAGTTTCAGTTCCTCGATGACTTCATCGATGTTGCTGGCCGGGCTGTCGACCGGGTGCGTGATCGGATGGCAGCCGAGGGAGCGGAAGCGCTTGCCGTTACGGGCGA
>CAILOT010000007.1:0-8243 GCA_903835965.1 uncultured Opitutia bacterium | reverse complement strand
CCGGGCCCAGGCCCTGACCGACCTGGCCGAGTACAAGGCCCGCTTCAAGGGCCGGGGCGACGCTGCCGCCCTCGAAGCCGGGGCGCTCGTAATTCTGCCGCGCACCTTGGTAGATTTCCACCATCGGCTCGACCTTCGGATCCCAGTCGCGCCAATCGGTCCCCATGCTCGTCGCGCTGGTATGCGAAGCGCAGACGCCATCAAAAGCCTTAAGATACTTATAAAGCATCTGGGTGTCGGGCGCGTGACCGGTGAAGTCGCGGGCCGACTTAGGCAGACGAGGAAGCGTCCGGACGCCGCGTTGTTCGAAAACGACGTTACGGTGGCCTTCGGGATAAGTCACGCTGCGCTCATAGGTGAAAGGTGGCTCGAATTTTCCGGCGATTCGGAAAGCGTCGGTCGTCTTCTGCGTCAACCACCAGGGATACTCGCGGCCGGCGCCGTTATCATGGTCGCCGCAGCCGAGCCAATCCATGGCGGCGACGTCGATCGCATAACGCCACATATCCTCCAAAGGTCCGTCGCTGCCGCCGTCGCCGGAGATTTCGGTATGTCGGTGGAATTCACCGCGGATGATCTGGAGATTCGTGCCGTTGATTTCCGAGCGGTAGGTCCGGGCGCGGGCGATTTCTTCGCGCTCTTTCACGGTTTCGGAGCTAGGCTGAGGATCCACCTTCAAGGAAGCGGGCGCAGCCTTGAGCTTAGGTGACACGGTCGAACCATTCAGTTCCAGTCGGCTCAGGAATACGTCGTTGTCATAAGGATCTTTATCAGACGCAAGGCCGGCGTTCGAAGAACCCGTTCCCTGCTTCTGCACGTGCGCGCTCTGCCGATGATCGCTTGAGTGGGCCACGATGATACCACCTGCGGGGTGGGCTGCCACGGCGGGCGTGTTATAAAGTAGGTTGTCGGAATGCGGCAACAGGATCGGACCCACCCACTTCTGGCCATCGAAATAGGTCGCATGGCTCATCCATACGGTACCCAAGGGCGTATGGAAATTATTCTGACGGCTACGCGACAGAATCCAAACACGTCCGTCACGGTCGGCCACGATGCGACCGAGATTATTGTAAGAATTGGCCGACGCATCGACCTCGGCTTCTTCCCCCTTGACGCGATCCACCGGCTCAGGCGTCCGCGGCGGCAAGGCTTTGCCTTTATTACGTGGCTTTGAATCGATGAAGGCGGTCGTTGGAGAAGTTACCGGCGACATCCACTTTCCATCGGCCAAAACCCTGACGCCAATCTGACGCCCTTTGTAAAGTCCGATACCATCCTGATTGTCGTAAGCACCCCAATCCTTCCCCCAGGTGGGCCCACTCTGCTCCCAACATACCCAAAGGTGATTTTCGCCATCAAAGGCCAAAGACGGGCGAGCTTCGTACAACCAAGAATTGGTCACTGGCTGGGCGGGCTTGGCTTCGCCATCGGTGCTGAAGGTGCGGAGCCAGATATCGTAATCTCCTTTGTCGTAAGTATCCCACGCAATGGCCACTTGACCGTCTTTCGCGGCGGCGATCGCCGGCGTCCAGCAGCTGCCTTGTTGCGTGCTGACGCGGATCTCATCCGCCCAACCGGCGGCAGTTTGCCGGCGGGCGAGCACTCGGAAAACCCCGTCGCGCACTCCTTGCCAAGCTACCCAAACATTTCCCTTGGCATCCGTCGTCGCGACCGGACTGACATCGTTTGCCTCGTTTTGGGAAAGATTAACTGGCTCGGAGAATTTGCCATCAAGGTAGGAGCGTGCCCAGATTTCGAAGTTCGGAACAGACTTCATCTGCTTCCATGCCTTATTCTCACTCCAGAAAATCCAGACGCGTCCGGAGCCGTCCTGCGTCACGGCCGTCTTATAAATATCACAGCCCTCATCGGTGACGGGAAGAGAGACGCTCTTGCCCTTGCCGCTGATGTTCAGCCAAAGGCGATCGCCGCCAGGCAGTTTAGCGAGGTAGCTTAAATCTTTAGGTTCTTCCGAAAAAGTCTCCTTGGAGCGCTCGTCGCGATCTAAGCCTGGGGTGAAACTGACATAGGAAGTGAAAATCGTGCCGTCGTTCGCTACGGCGATGGCTGGATAATCATCGTCGGCACGGGTGGCGGTTAATTTCGTGGTGGCAGCCGTACGCTCCAGATCTACCGCCCCGGCCAATTTCTCGACGACCTTACCGTAAGGCAGATCTGCGAGCTTAAAAACGACATCTCCCTTTGGGGTCTTAACCGTGACGACCGTATCGTCATTTACATCCACGAGATGGAGGACGACGCCGTTGTCGGCCATCGGCTCGCTGGCGCTTTTTTTCTTATTCTGCTGGGCGCCCTTCTTGCCGTTATTGCTCCGACGCACGGTCAACGGCCGGGTCATTGCGGTCCAGGTCGTCCCTTCCACCCCATCCTTCATTTGGAATCTCCATCCGCCCACATTCTCAACCTTGCCGGAGGAGACGCTCACCGAGCCATCCCACTTCGACGAAGTCGTATCGGTCAGGCCGAAGCGGACCAAGACACCCACTTCATCAGCGAAGGCGACCGAGGGCAAATTGACTAAAGCAACCAAGGCCAGAATAAGCAAAACTCTGAGTTTCATACGGGGTGTAATTACTTCTATAACCCGCCAGAACTAGAATGGTTGCAGGAAATTACCGATTTTACGTCCTGCATCAGTGATTCCGCTTATTCACAGCCTTTGGCATCATCTCTATCTTGTTTGCCTCCCCCCCACCCATACCCTAACCCCTATCCCCAATCCCTTTCTCAAGACCCATGTCCTCCTCGTCCGGCCAATCATTCCTCGGCTTTTCCCGCAGCCAATCGACCGGGCCTGTCCAACGCTGCGTCAACCCGGCGACGTCCGTCGAGTTAGCGGGTGACTTCTTCCAAGCCACCGAAGCCGATGTCCTGAAGGCCGCCACCCTCGCAGCCGCGGCGGCGCCCAGCCTTTCCGCCCACAGTGGAAAGTTTAAAGCCCAATTCCTGCGCGACATTGCCACTCGGATCGAAGCCGCAACCCCCAAGCTCGTCGCCCGTGCCACCCAAGAGACCGGCCTGCCTGAGGCGCGCTGCCAAGGCGAAATCGGACGTACCATCGGCCAACTCCGACTTTTCGCCGATCTTGTAGATAAAGGCGATTGGATCGATGCCCGCATCGAAACCGCCAATCCCGAACGCAAGCCTCTGCCCAAGCCTGACCATCGTTCGATGCTCCGGCCCCTCGGACCGGTCGCGGTCTTCTGCGCCAGCAATTTCCCCTTCGCATACTCGGTAGCAGGCGGAGACACAGCCTCCGCTTTTGCCGCCGGCTGTCCGGTCATCGTGATGGCGCATCATGCCCACTGCGGCACGGCAGAAATCATGGGCGGGCTCATCGTGGACGCGGTCCGCGCCTGCAACCTTCCCGAAGGCACCTTCTCCTTACTGATCGGCCAAGGCCGCGTCGTCGGTCAACAACTTGCCAAGCACCCCGCGCTCCGCGCCATCGGCTTCACCGGCTCTCGCCTCGGTGGACGGGCCTTGATGGATACCGCGGCGGCCCGACCGTCGCCCATTCCCGTCTACGCCGAGATGAGTAGCGTCAATCCGGTGGTACTACTACAAGGCGCCCTTGCCGCTCGCGGCGAAGGCCTTGCCACCGGCATGCTGGGTTCGTGCACCTTAGGCGTCGGTCAATTCTGCACTCAGCCCGGCTTATTAATCTTAGAACGCTCCGCCGAAGCCGAAACTTTTATCGCACGGCTTGCCACTTTGTTCGCCGAAGCTGCCGAAGGCGTGATGCTTACTTCGGGCATCCACCATGCGTACGTCAACGGGCTCGTGGCACGCGCCGCGCAGAAAAACGTCCGCGTCCTCGCCCAAGCCAAATCGAGCGGCGACGCCAATCGTGCGACGCCGACGCTCTTCGCCACCGAGGCTGCCGTCTTCCTGAACAACGATTCCCTGCAGGAAGAGATCTTCGGCCCAAGCTCCCTGGTCGTCTGGTGCGCCAACCGCGAAGAACGTGACCGCGTCGTGACGGCCTTGCACGGCAGTCTCACCGCGACCATCCATGGCACGGACGACGATCTTAACAAAAATAAGGAACTCGTCGCCCAACTCGAAGCCATTGCCGGCCGCTTGGTGATCAATGGCTTCCCGACCGGTGTGGAAGTTTCGCATGCCATCGTACACGGCGGCCCCTACCCTTCGCTTTCCGACGGACGTTCGACGTCGGTGGGTTCCAATGCCATCTATCGCTTCACGCGCCTGGTCTGTTACCAAAACTTCCCTGACGCGCAGCTGCCTACGGAACTGCAGAACGCCAACCCGCTCGGCCTCTCCCGCCTTGTCAATGGCAGCCGCTCCGACGCCGCCCTCTGAACCCCTCGCGCCCCTCTCATGTCTCCCAACGAATTAAAAGCCGTCCTTTCGTCAGGCCTGCTTTCCTTTCCCATCACCGACTTCAAGGCGAACGGTGACTTCGATGCCGCGGGCTACGCCAAGCGGTTGCAATGGCTGGCTCCTTACGGCGCCACGGCGCTCTTCGCCGCTGGCGGCACGGGCGAATTTTTCTCCCTCGAACCCCAGGAATATTCTTCGGTAATCAAGACCGCGGTCGATACCTGCGATGGCCTCGTGCCGATCCTCGCCGGTGCGGGCGGCCCCACCCGCGTGGCCATCCAATACGCCCAAGAGGCCGAACGTCTTGGCGCCAAAGGCATCTTGCTGTTACCCCATTACCTCACGGAAACAAATCAGGACGGCGTGGCGGCGCACGTGGATCAAGTCTGCAAGTCGGTCAAAATCGGGGTCATCGTCTACAATCGTAACGTCTGCCGACTCCAGCCGCATCATCTCGAAAAACTTGCGGCTAATAATCCTAATCTCATCGGCTACAAAGATGGTTTCGGTGATATCGAACTCATGGTCTCGATTCGCCGCCGCATGGGAGAGCGTTTTAGTTACCTGGGCGGCCTGCCCACGGCGGAAGTCTACGCCGCCGCTTACAAAGCGATGGGCGTACCGGTCTATTCCTCCGCGGTCTTCAACTTCATCCCCCAGGCCGCGATGGATTTCTACCACGCTGTCGCCAAGGATGACGTCGCCACCCAGAACCGCTTACTCGATACCTTCTTCCTGCCATATCTCGAAATCCGCAACAAGAGCGCCGGCTATGCCGTCAGCATCATCAAAGCCGGAGCGACGATTGTCGGACATAGCGCCGGTCCCGTGCGTGCACCCTTGACCGACCTTAAACCGGCCGAAGTCGAACAACTTGCCGCGCTGATCGCCCAAGCCGGAGTCAAGTAATCATCCGTGCCCCTCGAAAGCCTCCAGTCCGCGGTCTCGAAGGTTAAGTGGCGGGTACTACCGCTCTTCGTCGTGATGTTCATCGTGAACTACGTCGACCGCGTAAACGTCAGTTTTATCAAAGAGCACCTGAGTCTCGATTTAGGACTAAATGACGAAGCTTTTGGTTTCGGCGCTGGCTTATTCTTCATCGGTTATGCGGTCTTTGAAGTCCCTTCGAATCTCATCCTGCAACGCATCGGGGCCCGCCGCTGGCTGGCCATCATCGCTCTGCTGTGGGGCGCGGTCGCAGCCTGCATGGCCTTTGTCCATACGGCGCATGATTTCTACTGGCTACGCTTCTTCCTGGGTGCGGCCGAGGCGGGATTCTTCCCTGGCGTCATCTATTACTTCACCCGCTGGCTGCCTTCGGCCGATCGCGGTAAAGCCATCGCGTTATTCCTAAGCGGCTCCGCCATCGCTTCCGTCATTTCCGGACCCCTCTCCGGTTACCTTCTGCAGTTCCAACCTTACGGACTCAAAGGCTGGCAATTCATGATTGTCGCCGAAGGCGGATTCTCCGTCCTCTTGGCCGTCTTTACCTGGATCTGGCTCGATTCCCTTCCGCATGAAGCAAACTGGCTGACAGAGGAAGAGCGTCGCGCACTCACTTCGACGCTTGAGAATGAAGCCGCTCAAGCGAACCGCAGCGACCGACCAAGCCTCTGGCAACTACTCAGAGATAATCAGATTATGCTTTTTTGCCTGATCTACTTCTGCATCCAACTCACCATCTACGCGGCGACGTTCTGGCTACCGACCATCATCCGTTCGATGGGCAAGATGACCGACATGCAAGTCGGCTGCCTCAATTCATTGCCATGGCTGATTTCCATTGCGGGGATGTATTTCGCCGCCGCCGGCGCCGCGCGTTATAAAAACCAACAAGCCTGGGTCGCGGTCGCCCTGCTCATCGCCGGCTTAGGCATGTTCCTCGCCACGACCGGCGGACCGATCTTCGCTTTCGTTGCCATCTGTTTCGCCGCCCTCGGCTTCAAGTCAGCCTCCTCGCTGTTCTGGCCCATTCCGCAAGGTTACCTTGATCCGCGCATCGCCGCCGCCGTCATCGCCTTGATCAATTCCATCGGCAACCTGGGTGGCTTCGTCGCCCCCTACGCCTTCGGATGGCTCAAGGAACATACGGGTTCGATCCAAGGTGGGCTCTACGGACTCGCCCTCACCTCCCTCGTCGCCGCCGCCTTGGTCTTCCGCGCCCGAACCAAACCCAAGGCTTGAGCCTACCCCTACCCCCACCCCTAACCTTTTGTAATGTCGTCTCCTCTGATCCAATCCATCCGCGTCGTACCGGTCGCCGGCCACGACAGCATGCTGCTCAACCTCAGCGGTGCGCACGGCCCTTACTTCACCCGTAATATCGTTCTTATTACCGACAGCTCCGGACAGACGGGGTTAGGCGAAGTCCCCGGCGGCGAAAAGATCAAGCAAACAATCGAAGACGCGGCACCCTTACTTATCGGCAAGGAAATCGTAGACTACGAAAAGCTGCTCGCGACCATCAGCGCCGCCTTCGCCGATCGTGACGCCGGTGGCCGCGGCCTGCAGACCTTCGACCTGCGCATCACCATCCACGCCGTCACGGCGATTGAATCCGCCCTGCTCGACCTGCTCGGTCAGCATCTCCACCAACCAGTGGCCGCGCTGCTTGGTACGGGTCAACAACGCTCCGAAGTCGAGATGTTAGGGTATCTTTTCTATATCGGCGACCGGCATAAGACTACCCTCGGCTATCGCGATGAGTCCGCTTCCGCCCACGCTTGGCACCGCCTCCGCAACGACGAAGCAATCACCGCCGAAGCCATCGTGCGCCAAGCCGAGGCCGCGCAAGAGCGCTTTGGTTTCCAAGATTTTAAACTCAAAGGCGGCGTGCTTCATGGCGCCCAAGAAATCGAGGCCGTCCGCGCCCTCGCCGCCCGCTTTCCCAAAGCCCGCATCACGCTCGACCCTAATGGCGCCTGGTTGGTTAAAGATGCGATTACGCTCTGTCAGAATCTTCAGGGCATCCTCGCCTATGCCGAAGATCCCTGCGGTGCCGAAGCCGGCTTCTCGGGGCGCGAAATCATGGCCGAATTCAAAAAAGCCACCGGTCTCCGCACGGCGACCAACATGGTGGCAACGGATTGGCGTCAGCTGGCGCATGCGTTAAAACTGCAAGCCGTCGACATCCCCTTGGCCGACCCACACTTCTGGACCATGCAAGGTTCGGTGAAAGTCGCTCAGGTGTGCCAAGAAAATGGCCTGACCTGGGGCTCTCATTCCAATAACCATTTTGATATCTCGCTGGCGATGTTCACCCACGTCGGTGCCGCCGCTCCCGGCGATGTAACGGCCATGGACACGCACTGGATCTGGCAGGAAGGCCAACGCCTCACCCAAGAGCCCTTGCAGATTAAGGGCGGTAAGATTTCCGTTCCTAAAAAACCCGGCCTCGGCATCGAAATCGACCCGACCCAGCTCGCGGCCGCCCACGAGCTCTACCTGAAACTCCCTTCGGGTTCGCGAAATGACGCCGCTGCGATGCAGTACCTCATTCCTGGCTGGAAGTTCGACCCCAAGCAGCCCTGTTTGGTCAGATAGTCATCTGGGCATGGATGGAGAGCTGGCTTGGGGCGCGCACCCAAGCGAGGCGATGAGCGGTTGCAGAGCGTGAGAGGGCTGATATTCATTTTCTCACTACCCCATGCCGCGCTTCCCTCTGCTTTTGTCTTTATCGCTCGGCTTACTCTGCGCTACGCCCAATCGCATCCCAGCCGCCGAGAAACCCAAAGCAGCAATTAATATCGGCAGCAAAGCTCAACTCTTTGTCGATCAGATGCTCGTGAAGTCGTCGGAAGAGATCACGTTTCAGCTGCACCCCGGTCAAAAACATCCGGCCAATCCTTTGCTCAAGGCCGACCAACCCTGGG
>CAILOT010000006.1:0-2473 GCA_903835965.1 uncultured Opitutia bacterium | reverse complement strand
CGATCTCCGTCTTCGGCCAGTGGCTCGCCCAGCCCTCGCCTTCCGCCACGCAGGTCGCCGCCATGGGTAAGCTCGCGAGCGCTCTCGCCGCCCAGCCTGGCGTCGCGAAGGGCATCGCCCAGATGCTTACGCACGAGAAGGCCGTCGTCCGCCAAGCTGCGTTGCGCGCCATCGCGGCCCAGCCCGGCAAGGTCGATACCAAGTTCTGGTTGGCTCCGCTCCAGGTGCAGCTTGCCCAGGGCGCTTCGCCTCTCTTACTCGACGCTATCGCCCGCGTGAAGGACAAGCGTTTCGATGCGGAACTGAAAGCCGTCTCCGTAGACGTCACCAGGCCCTCTTCACTTCGACTCAAGGCGCTCCTCGCGCTTTCGAGCAGCGGCGAAGGTCTCAGCGAGCCGGCCTTCAAACTGCTCACCGACCTCTTCGTCGATCCGGCGAATCCTGGTCTGCGGATGGACGCCGCTGCGCGTCTCGCCAACACCAAGCTAACGTCTGCACAGTGGGATGCTTATCTTGCACTGCTGCCGTCCGCCGGCCCGCTCGAGCAGAGCGAACTCCTCGTCGCGCTCGCTTTGCCGCAGAACTACAAAGGAATCTCCAAGGACACCGGCAAGAAGATTGCCGTCGCGCTGAGCAAGTCGCCCATGCTTGGAACCTTCAGCCCTGACCTTGTGCGTAAGGCCTTCGGCTTCCTCCCGCGTGAGATTTACGAAGTCCTCGAGCCATCGTTCGACGCCGCGCTTGCGGTTAACGCAGCCAAGAAAGAACGCCTCGCGCCGCTGGCCTTGGCCGCCGCGAAGAAGGGCGACCCTGTCGCCGGCCGTGCCGTCTATGAATCCGGACGCGGCGCCTGCATCGCTTGCCACAAGATCGGCGACAAAGGTAACGAGCTCGGGCCGAACCTGAGCAAGATCGGCGGCATCCGCGCCGAACGCGAAATCGTCGAGAGCATCCTCTTCCCGAGCAATAGCATCGCCCGCGACTACGACCTCAATTCTTTCCAGATGACCGATGGTTCCAGCGTACTCGGCCTGATCAAGGCCCGCTCCGCGGAAGGCATTACCATCAAAGAAGCTTCCGGCCAGGAGCGCCTGCTGCCGACCGAGAACGTTGCTTCATCGACTCAGCTCACCACCAGCCTGATGCCCACCGGCCTTGATGGCATGCTCAGCGAGAAGGATCTGGTGGACTTAGTGGCGTATCTGAGGTCGCTCAGATAAGTTGATCCGTTGACCCGTCGGTCAGTTGGCCGGAGGGATTTACACAAGGGGTAGCGGGTACAGCCATGAAGGTAGGGGCGCCACTGCGTGGCGTCCGTGGGTGGACGAATATCATCGAATCGGAATAACTTGCCCCACTCACCTACCTCTACGAACGGACGCAGTCGCGCCCCTACCTTAGTAACCAGAGGGATAGGATGGGCAGGGCGAGGATGAGGAGGCAACCGCTGCTTCTTGGCCGTTGTTCGTCCGAATAGATATCCCCCATGCGGTCATCAATCTCTTCCTGAATCTGCTCCCGGACGTCGTTCGTCAGGTCATCGGGGATATCTCCGTCATTACCGTCATCGAAGTCATCGCTCATGATGTCTATCATTATGCCCAGCGGGAAGGGGTCTGCAAGGGGGCTGAGAACAGGCTGGAGCAGAGGCGGTCTTTCGCCACGCTGACGGCAGCATGGCGACCATCCTTTGCATGAAGTGGGGTAAGAAATACGGCCCTGAATACGTAAACCGACTACACTCCATGGTGAGTCGCCACCTCACTATCCCTCATCGCTTCGTGTGCCTGACGGACGACAAGACTGGTCTCAGCGCCGGCATCGAGACGTTCCCAATCCCCAGCCTTGAGCTGCCCGCCGGTGCTCCGGAGCGCGGCTGGACCAAGCTCGTTTCGTTCTCGCCGGCGCTGACCGCACCTGGCGGCCCCGAGCTCAACGGTGATATCCTCTTTCTCGACATCGACATCGTCATCGTCGGCAATATGGATTCGTTCTTCGCGCAGCCCGGTGATTTTCTCATCATCCGCGATTGGCAGAAAGGCGACTACACCGGCAACTCATCCGTCTACCGCTGGCGCGCTGGCACGTATCCCGACGTCCTCGAATATTTCCGTACGAACCTGGACGCCGTGCGCCAGCGTCACCGTAACGAGCAGGAGTTCCTTACCGCGTACCTGAGTGCGCAGGGTAAGGTCAGTTACTGGCCCGAGACTTGGTGCCGCAGTTTCAAGAAGCACTGCGTAAAAATTTTCCCGTTCTCGTTCTGGCAGGCGCCCGAGATTCCCGCAGGCGCAAAAATCGTCGTCTTCCATGGTCTGCCGAATCCGCCCGATGCGCTCGTCGGCCGAAGCGGCAAGTGGTATCGCCGCGTGCTGCCGACGTCGTGGATCGCAGAGAATTGGAAATAAGAGCGAAGCTCTTATTTCCAGGGGACACGGGGGCAAAGGGTCTTCAGGTAGGGGCGCGACTGCGT
>CAILOT010000005.1:0-9854 GCA_903835965.1 uncultured Opitutia bacterium | reverse complement strand
CCGGAAGGGAATTCTTTTCGCCGCAGGCTTGAAATTACTGATGCCGCTCATCGTCGTCATCCCCGGCATCGCCGTCTATGTGCTGCACCAGCAGGGTCAGTTCGCTACGGAATTACTCGATGCCAGCGGCGCCGTGAAGCCGGACAAGAGTTATGCCGCGCTCATCGGTCTACTGCCCGTAGGCCTTAAAGGTTTGTCCTTCGCGGCCTTGACGGCCGCGATCGTCGCTTCGTTGGCGGGCAAGGCGAACAGCATTGGGACGATCTTCACGCTCGATCTTTACAAACGCTACGTGAACCCCTTGGCTTCGGAGGTGCGCTTGGTCAGCGTCGGACGCATCGCCATCGCGGTGGCGATGCTCATCGCCGTCGTGATCGCACCGCAATTAAGTCGCCTCGATCAGGCGATCCAATTCATCCAGGAATACACGGGCTTTATCAGCCCCGGCGTCGTGGTGATTTTTCTGCTCGGTTTCTTCTGGCGAGGGGCGACCTCCGTCGGCGCCCTGACCGTCGCATTATTGACCATTCCTCTCTCCGCAGGTTTCAAAATCTTCACGCCTACGATGCCCTTCATGGATCGCATGGGCTGGGTTACGGTGATCCTTGCAGTCTTGATGGTGGCAATCAGTCTGGTTTGTAAAAACGAGGAGGACGAAGCCAAAGCGCTCCAGTGGGAGGCCAAAGACTTTAATCCCGGCCAAGGTTTCATCGTCGGCTCAGTGCTCTTTATGGGAGCGGTCGCCGCGCTTTATATCGTCTTCTGGTAGGCCAGCTCGGGCTTACGGAGTCTTGAGGCGGAGATTCCGGTATTCGACCTTCATCGGCGGGCCGACGTGGACTTGCACGCCGATTTTGCCCTCGGGGTGATGGAGCGCCGGCTCATCGTCGATGACCACGCTCATGACGTGTCCGTTAAGGATATGAATTTGAGTGCCGGCCCGGACGACCAAGTGATATTCGTTCCAGTCTCCGTTGTGGATAAAAGCGACGAGTTCCTTGGGATCGCCGACGCTGCCGATGATCTCCGCTTTGACCCCGGGCCGGATGCGGGTGATCTGTCCGCGTAATGCGTTGAAGGTGCGACCGCGCTCTTCGTAATTTTGCCCGGTATGCTTGTTCTGGCCGTCGATGTCGGCCTGAGGGCCCGTCAAGGCGAACGGTAGACCTGGCACGTCGGTGCTATGGTAGTTGATGCCGCTATTGCCTTTGTCGGTGATGCGATACTCCGCCTTTAATTCGAAGTCACCGGCGACGGAGCCCTCCCAGATGATGAACGTATTATTTTTTACTAAAGTCTCCGGGGTGATTTCACCGACGATGGCGCCGTTCTCGCAGCGCCAGTATTTGGGGTCGCCCGACCAGCCTTTTAAGGTCTTGCCGTCGAAGAGATTTTTCCAGGCAAGCGCCGATTCATCGGAAGGTATCGGCATCGTTTGCTTGGGTTTGGCCGGCCCGCCATCGGCGGCTGCAAGTGATAAGCTGCAAATCAGCAAAGGAAGTAAGTTTTTCATGGGGTCTGTAAGAAATTATAGTGGAACAGCGGGGGAGTCGCTCTTAAAAGCCCTTACCCCTAATCTATGGCAGAAACCAATCGACCGCTCGCTAATCGTATCCTCTTCGGGTTGCTCTTCGGCGTCGTCGCTGGTCTCGCGACCCTCGGGCTCGGACATTACTCGCCATCTTCGCTGGAGTTTATGCGCAAGGTCGCGGTAAATGTTTTCGATCCACTTGGGCAGGTTTTCCTCCGACTTTTGTTCTTCGTGGTGATTCCGCTTGTTTTCGCCTCGCTGGCCGCCGGGGTCGCGCAGCTCGGCCGCTTGGATCGACTCGGGCCTTTGGCGGGTCGCACTTTCGCTTTATTCTTCCTGAATATGGCCATCGCCGTCGGCCTTGGCTTATTGATGATGAATGTGCTGCGCCCTGGCGACCATCTCGATCCGGCCGCTAAGGTCATGCTGATGCAGGAATATGGCGGCGCGGCGCAGAAGCATGTCGTGGCCTCGTCTTCGGCGACTTCTTTAAGCCTGGGCGGGCTGGTCGAGATGTTCATGCCAAAGAATCTTTTTGGCGCGGTGATGGGGCATTCGAATAGCACGATTGGCGACGTGCTCCCCCTGATCGTTTTTGCGATCCTGGTCGGAGTGGTCGGCACGCAGCTCGCCGAGGCGAAGCGGCTGCAATTACTCACGGCGCTTGATATGGTGTCGGAGCTCATGACCGGCATTGTGAAATTGGCTTTGAACCTGGCGCCTTATGCCGTGCCTGCGATGATCTATAGCGTGATCGTCAAGATCGGGGTAGATATCCTAGTCGCCCTCGGTGTCTTCGCCCTCGGCTGTCTCGCCGTGATGCTGCTCCATCTCTTCGGCACGATGTCGATCTGGTTGCGTCTCTGGACGACCCGGCGGCCGCTGGAATTTTTCCGCGACATCCGCGGCGTGCTCATCACGGCATTTTCGACGAGCTCAAGCAATGCCACCCTGCCTGCCGCCTTGGAGTGCGCCAAGAATACCCTCGGCCTCAAGCCGAGTGTCGCGGGATTCGTCCTGCCGTTAGGTACTACGATGAATATGAGCGGTACGGCTTTATACGAAGGGTGCGTGGTGCTCTTTGTGGCGCAAGTCTTCGGCGTCGATCTGACTATCGCCCAACAGCTGACGCTGCTTTTCCTTTCCGTTCTAAGCGCCGTCGCCGTGGCTGGGATTCCGGGCGGATCCCTGCCGCTTATTGCCGGTTTGTTGGTCACGTTCGGCATTCCTCCCGAAGGTATCGGCATCGTCCTTGGCGTGGATCGTATCTTGGACATGGCTCGCTCGATGACGAACGTCGGCTCCGATTTGGTCACGACTGTCGTGGTGGACGCGCAAGAACGGAAAGCCGACTTGGCTTAGTGTCGATTGGGGTGCCCTTCGAAACGACTGTTGCCGGCATGCAGATTGACCTCTGTCGGTTCGAGGATAGTTTAGGCTCATCCATGTCACCCCCCTTGGCGATTTTCTGCTTTTTCTTATTGCTTGGCTCGGCTTTTCCATTGTCAGCCGCGACACCACCAGATCCGGAGTTGAATGCGCAAGCCTTGGCTGAGTCCGCGGTCTCGGTTCAGCCTGGCGTCCCTGGTCGGCAACCGTTTTGGAACAAGCATGCTGTGCAATTTAGTTATGCCCCCGCTTTTGACTTCAAGCCCTTAGCCAAGGCTAAGAATTACCATTTCCGCATTTTGACCAGCGATGGAAAGAGTTTGGACTTCATGGCAGAGAGTCCTTGGGCGCCCTTGTCGGCCGTGTGGGCGCAGGTGCCCGTGGGCAAGACGACCTTGACGGTCGAAGCGCGGGACGCAGCCGGCGTTGAGTTAGGCTTGGTCGGAACGCGCACCTTTCACCGTGCAGCAGTTTTTGCGGGAAACTATCCGGCACCGGCGCAACCTGCCAAAGAGAGTGCTCGAACAGCTCTAAGCGCCTTGGCGCACTCACCCGACTTAAAATGTTGGTTCACCGACGGCGAACCTCCTGCGGTCTTTCATCTCTACCGTTATCCTGCCAAGGTGATTGGTGCCGCCGCCGCTGCCTTGGCGATCTACGGAGCCCAACAGCCGGCGCCCTCTGATGCCGCTGAAGCACTTGTGGCCGCGCGACGCGCGGCCGACTACCTGTTGAATCTGCGCGAGCCCGCGGGCTCGGCCTGGGCTTTCCATCCGCCGACTTATCATCCGACGCTTTATCGCGATCGGTTGCGCGCCCACATGGGTGCGGGGCATTACATGACGAACTGCGGAGCGGAAAGCGGAGGCTATTTTCTCGACGTCTATGGCGCTACGAAGGATTCGAAATACCTAGAGGCCGCCGTGCTTATCGCCGAAACTTATGAGCGACGGCAATCTCCGGAAGGCAGCTGGTTGCTTTTTGTAAACCCAAAGGACGGCTTGGCGGCTACGGATAACACGCTTATCCCCACCCGTATCGTAGATTTCCTCGACCATCTTCAAAAAGTCACCGGCGATCGGCGTTTTGATGGAATGCGGAATAAGGCTCTGCAATGGATCATGCGTAATCCCGTGCGCACCTGGAATTGGCAGGGACAGTTCGAAGACGTCCGACCGACGCCGGCTTACGATAACCTGACGAAGCATGAGGCCTGCGATTTCGCGATTCATCTTTTGGAGCAAAAGGAAATAAACTCAGTTGATAAAGCCTTAGCTTTGGATCTCTTGCGTTACGCAGAAGATCAATTTGTCATGTGGTCGCAACCGCCGACGGAGTCTCCGTTGAAGCAGAGCGCGGACGGAGCGGCTGGTGCCAAGTCGCAGAAATGGCTCCTGCCATGCGTGCTAGAGCAATACCGTTGTTATGCCCCCGTGTGTGCGAGTTCGTCCAAGCTGATCCTGACCTACCTGGCTGCCTGGCGCGTGACGGGCGATTGCTTGCATCTGGAAAAAGCCCGCGCCCTCGGAGCCACGCTCACTCGGACGCAGGGCAATCCTAAAGCGCCCGGTCGCTATCAGACTTGGGTGATGCAGTCGCCTGGCCCGATGTGGTTCAACTGCGAGCTGTTGGTGATCCGCACGATGCTAGAACTTGCCGCTGCCGAGGCGAAGTAATTAGTCAAATTGCTCTAAGACCGCGACGCCCACGGCGTCGGCCCGCATCCGGCCTTCACCGGTGAGGCGGAAGCTGTCCCCGTTCGCTTCCATTAATCCTTCTTCAATCAGATGGCTGAAGAGGCGCGATACGCCCGGCGGGAGTTCGGCTCGAAAGCGTGCGGCGAGTTCGGCTGGTTTGACGCCGGCGTTCAGCCGTAAGCCAAAGATGAGCGCATCGGTGAGCAGATCGCTTTCGTTAAGATCTTTGATCTGTTCGCAGACGGGTTTACCCGCTTCGATGCCTTTCATCCAACCTTCAAGGTTAGAGGGGTTGGTCCACCGCCGGCCCTTCCATTGCGAGGACGCGGAGGGGCCGTAGCCGATCCACGACCCCATCTCCCAAGTGATAAGATTATGTCGGCAAGCATGCCCGGGCTTGGTGAAGTTCGAGGTCTCATACTGCGCGTAACCGTGCGCTTCGAGCATCTCCCAAGTCCCGCGGTAAAGCCGAGCTTCGAGGTCTTTATCGATCTTAACCTTACCTTGCGAGAGTTTGACGAACATCGCCGTGTCTTCCTCGAAGGTCAGGCAGTAGGTGGAAATATGATCAGGTTTCAGTTCCATGACGCGACTTAAGTCCGCCGCCCAACGCTTTTCGTCCTGTCCGGGGATACCGAAGATCAGATCCAAGTTACGACTCTGGAAGCCGGTCGATTCGATGGCATCCCAGGCTTCCATAATTTGTTTTGGAGAATGTCGGCGGCCCAGTACGTCAAGCGTGGCCTCATCGAAGCTCTGCACCCCCATCGACACCCGCGTGACGCCGACTTCTTTTAGTGCCGCCAGTTTGTCGGCACGCACCGAAGAGGGTGCCAGTTCGACGGTCCACTCGTTGGGCTGTCCACCGGCTTTCACCATGGCCTGGCCAAGCCTGAGCAAATCTTCCGCCGGCAGTAAGCCGGGCGTGCCGCCGCCCCAGAAAGCGGTTTCCACTCGGCCTGGAGGATTGATTTCCATCTCACGCTCGATCGCATCAAGGTATCGGTCAATATCGCCGCGCTTCGGTTGTTCTTGGTAGAAGGCGCAAAAATCGCAGGTCGAAGCACAGAAGGGCACATGCAGGTATAGCCCCGTGCCATGCTGGATGGGTTTAGGTATCATTCGAGACCCAACTGCTTACGTCCCGCTTCGGAAATCATCCGCGGATTCCAGACTGGGTCCCAGACGATTTCAACTTCGGCGGATTCGACTCCGGGAAGTGCTTCCAATTTGGATTTGGCATCCGCCGCGATGACTGGTCCCATGCCGCAGCCTTGGGCCGTCAGCGTCATCTTGGCGGCGATTTTTTGTCCGCCTCTTTCGCCGGGTGATAATTCCAGATGATAGATGAGTCCGAGGTCGACGATGTTGACGGGAATTTCCGGATCAAAACATTCTTTCAGGGCTTCCCAGAGCGCATCTTGATCGAGCGGTCTCGTGCTCGTCGCATTTCCCTTTTTGCTATAGAGCGATTGTGCCTCCGGCCCAAGGGCTGAGATGTCGGCTTCGGCAATCCGAAATAGACCCATGGTCGTGCGGACGGTCACCGAATTGCCCAGGGCTTGGGCGACTTGTATTTCCGTGCCAGCCTCAAGGATGACTACGTCACCCGCAGGGATGAGGGTGGCCTCGCAATCACGAACAAGCTTATGGGATGCCGACATGGCCTTAACCTTAGGGTTCGGGGCGGAGATGCAAGCGTGGCTTGGTTGTTTGCCCCTCCGGATGTGCATTTAGCGGTAATCGAGTTGTGCTTTGCGGGCATGAGCAGGGTTGTCGATTGCTGGATGTTGTCTAGATTCCCCGTTACCCCCTGCTTATGTCGACGCCCCGATTATTCCTCACCGCCCTGATGTTACTCGGTCTGATGGCTCTTGGAAACGCTGCTCCTGCCCCGCTCTTTGATGGCAAGTCGCTTACCGGTTGGGAGGGTGACACGGCCTGGTGGCGCGTGGAAGGCGGCGAAATCCGCGGCGGATCTCTTAAGGAGAAGGTGCCCAAGAATTTATTCCTCGCGACCGAGAAATCTTATCAGAATTTTGATTTACGCGTGAAGTTACGTCTCACGGGCACAGGCTTCGTCAACAGCGGCGTTCAGATGCGTAGCGTGCGCGTTCCGAATAGCTCGGAGATGAGCGGCTATCAGGTCGACTACGGCAAGGGCTGGTACGGAAAGCTCTATGATGAGAGTCGCCGTAAAAAGGTCGTCGCTGATGCCGTCAATCCGGCGGCGGTGCTCGCGGCGATTAAAGAAGGCGATTGGAACGAATACCGTATCCTCGCCGAAGGCCCACGGATTCGTAGCTGGATCAACGGAGTGCCGGCGCTCGATTTCACCGAGACTGAAGCTAATATCGCCCAAGACGGTAAGATCGGACTCCAGATTCATGCCGGTGGCCCGGCCGAAGTCCAAGTGAAGGATGTCTCAATCGAAGAACTTCCGCCTACGCCGGGTGCTTTGACGTGGGATAAAGTGAAGCCGACGGAACAGAAGACCGAGCCGGCGAAGGCCGCGGCCGCACCAGCGAAACGCGACACGAGCTACAACAATGTGCAGGGCGTACGTCGTTCCGCCGAGGAGCAGCAGAAGTTATTCAAACTTCCGGAAGGATTTGAGATCGAGCTTTTCGCCAAGGAGTCCGCCGACCTCGGCAAGTTCATCATGCTGATCTTCGACCAGCAGGGCAGGGCTTGGTCCAGTACCGCGCTGGAATACCCGGTCGACGCCAACGAGAACCCGGCGGCCGCCGAAGCGCTTTATAAATCTCACGCCCGCGATAAGGTCATCATCTTTGATAAGCCCTTTGAATCGGGTCTGCATCAGCCGCGCACCTATGCCGATGGGCTTGCCATTCCCGAGGGCGTTTTGCCTTACAAGGACGGCGCCATCGTTCAGCATGGCCATGATATCGTCTTCCTTCGCGACACCGACGGCGACGGCAAGGCCGATAAGCGCGAGGTACTACTGACGGGTTTTGGCGTGCAGGATTCGCACCTCTTCCCGCACCAGTTCACGCGTGCGCCTGGCGGATGGATGTGGCTCGCGCAAGGCGCCTTCAATAAGGGTACGGTCGTCACCGCGAAAGGCGACCAGATCGATTTCCCTAGTACCCGCATGGCGCGTTTTCGTCCGGACGGCAGCTTCTTTGAGCCTACCAGCGTCGGCCCTTGTAATATCTGGGGTCTCGTCCTGACGGGCGAAGGGGAAGTGTTCATCCAGGAGGCCAACGATTTTGGCTACCCGGTGATGCCATTCCACGAGTATGCATTATATCCCGGTTGTGCGGATCGTCTGGCGAAATCCTATCAGCCGCCTTTCCCAATCCAAGCCCCTGATTTCAAGATGGGCGGCACGGGCTTGAGCGGCCTCGCGCTTTCCGATGTCGGCGTGTGGCCGAAGGGTTATGACGGCGTGATGTATGTCGCCAACCCGATCACCTCGAAGGTCAACGCGATCCGCCAGCACCGCGAGGGTTCCGGCTATCGCCTCGAGCATCTCGATGAGTTCGTCACCTGCGACGACCCTTTCTTCCGTCCGATCGCGATGACGATGGGTCCGGACGGATGCCTGTACGTCATTGATTGGTATAATAAGATTATCAGTCACAACGAAGTCGCCCGTAATCACCCCGACCGCGACAAGCAGTCGGGTCGCATCTGGCGTATCAAGCCCAAGGGCTTCGTGCCGCAGGCGGTGCCGGATTACACCAAGCTCTCCTCCTCTGATCTCGTCGCCCGCCTGGGCTCCAAGGTGACCGCTGACGCCCATCTCGCCTGGCAGACGCTAGCCGACCGGGGTCACGAAGAAGCGACATCCGCCGCGCTCTTGGCCATCGCCGAAGACGCCTCCGCTTCGCCCGCTCGCCGCATCCAGGCCCTCTGGGTCCTGACCGAGTACGGCCACAAGGTCGGACCTTTGGTGGTGCGTCTTTTGGCTGATTCGAATCGAAATGTTCGTCGCGAGGCCGTGAACGCGCTACGCCATTTCGGGGCGTGGGCTCCTCATCTCGATGCTCTCGTCGCTCTTGCGGCCGACCCTGACGCGGAAGTTCGCGCCGCCGCGATCAAGACACTCGGCGAGGCTTCGGTTAAGTCTCCTGCCGCCCTCGGCGCCTTGATGCGTTTTGCTGGTCCTTCTCTCGACGCTCCCACCGCCCCGGACCGTCGCGGCAAGCCGATCAAGGTCGGCGTCGCCTATGAGCGCGACTTCGAACGTTTCCTTATTCGCATGTATCTCGAGCGTCAGCCCGAGGCCGTCGCGACATTCCTCGCTTCAGATATAGCTAAATCGCTCCCCGCCGAAGGACGCATGTTTGCCGCGCTCGCACTCGACCCGAAGGTCGGCGCACCGCTCATCGCCGAACTTGTCGGCCAGCTGAACCGCGCTCCCGGCCCGGATGAACTCTTCGCCGTTGCCAAGACGTTGGATCAGCCCGCGAGCGTCACCGTGCTGCGCAAGCTCCTGGCCGATGCGGCGGTGCGTAATCGCGTTGTGGAGCTCCTGCTTGTCACCCGCACCGATCTCGATGCAGTGAAGGTCGGGCCCGTCGTTACTGAGGCCGCGCATGCATTGCTTGCGCAGGGTGCCGCTGAGCGTGCTTTGGCCGCCCAGCTCATCGGCGGATTCCAATTACTCGACCTAGAGGACGACCTGCTCGCCATGGTCGCCCGCGAGGATTCTCGTCGCGATGCTCTGATCGGACTTCAGCAGCTGCGCACGACTAAGCCCGAGGCTATCGCCGCACTTGTCGGGACATCGCCGGTAGAAATCTCGAATCTAGCCCTACGCGCCTTAGTCGTCTCTCGTTCTCCGCAGGCTTCCGTCTTGGCGATGAAGCTATACCAGACCTTGGCTGTGAACGATCGCAAGCTCGTACTCGACGGTATCAGCGGCACGAAGGCAGGGGCGAAGGCCATCGCCGCCGGATTGGCCGACAAGTCCGTCGCCTTGGCCGATATCGAGACACCGGTCGCGGAGAAGCTCGCCATCGCCTTGGGCGATAGTCCCGAGCTTGCGATTGTCTCCGTTCAGCTCGGTGGCGTCTTCCGTAGCGTCTTGGCACTGGATGGTTCGAACGACGCCGTAGCCAATGCCAATATCTCGCTCAAGGGTCCTTTCACCATCGAGACCTGGGTCCGTCTGGACGGAAAAATCGACAATAACGACAGCATCCTTGGTGCGCCTGGCGTGCTGGACCTCAATTTCGCCGGAGGAATCTTCCGCGCCTATTTCGGTG
>CAILOT010000004.1:0-5292 GCA_903835965.1 uncultured Opitutia bacterium | reverse complement strand
GCGTCGCGTCCGTTCGCAGATTAGCCCTCATCGAGACGGGCAGGTTTACTTGACCGTTCAACGTTCGTCCGCCCACGGACGCGACGCAGTCGCGCCCCTACCCCATTACCTCGCAACCTTGACCTTATCCGGTTTGTCCAGACCTTAATCCCATGCCCGAAGGTTCCGCAGTCCAACGCATGTTTTCCGGTATCGCCTCGCGCTACGATTTTGCCAACCGCGTCCTGAGCCTCGGCCTCTGCGTCGGCTGGCGTAACCGCCTCATTACCTCCGTCGTGGCGGCCCAACCTAAGATCGTGGTCGACCTTGCGACTGGGAGCGGCGACGTCGCCTTTGCGCTTAAGCAATCCTTGCCAGCCGATTGCGTGATCACGGGCTACGATTTTTGCGAACCGATGCTTGAGCTCGGCCGCACACGCGCGAAGAAGGAAAATCTCGCCCTGGAATTCAAACTCAGCGACTGCATGGCACTGCCCATGCCCGACCGGTCGGTTGATGTCGTCACAATCGCCTACGGCGTGCGCAATTTCGAAGACCGGGCCAAGGGAATCGGTGAGCTGCGTCGCGTCCTCCGTCCCCAGGGCACCTTATTCATCTTGGAATTTTCGCAACCCGATTGCTGGTTCGTTCCTTTTCACTTCATCCACGTCCGTTGCATCCTTCCGCTACTCGCGGGACTGCTCACCGGAGACTTTGGTGCTTATAAATACCTCGGCACCAGCATCGCGGGCTTCCCCGACGCCGACGGACTCGATGCCGAGCTTAAAGCCGCCGGTTTTCACTCCGTGAGCCATAAAAGGATGCTTTTCGGCACCGTGGCGCTCCATCAGGCACAGGCCTGAAAAACTCCTTGCCATCAAGGCCGAGGGTCGTTTGCTCAAATCCCTCACTACGGGCTCGTGGTGAAATGGATATCATTTCTGACTACGGATCAGACGTTTGGGGTTCGAATCCCTACGAGCCCACCATTTTGAGACGAGCCGGAACGACCTTCCGGTTCGTTCGTTTGGCTGGAAAGCAGCGGTAGGGGGCGCCACTGCGTGGCGTCCGTGGGCGAACAGTAAAGACCCGACCCAAGGGGAGACCGGAAAGGATACTGCGGACCTATTTTTAGGTAGGGTTAAGTGCCTTCGATTAACCGCGGCTGACCGAGGCGGTCAGCCCTACCCAAAGACAGGCCCCAGCCAATCATCCGGTTTCCGGTTCCCCTTTGCGTGAATTGCCTTCCCAGCCGCTTAGACGTTATACACGTCTGGCATCTGACTACCGGACGGGTATACAAAGGACCGATCCTCGAAATTACGGAGTTCAACGATGCCATCATGGATGGCCTGGACGTATTCCGGATTGATTGGGACCTTCCCGCCGCCACCCGGGGTATCGATGATCAGCTGAGGAACGGCATAGCCCGTCGTGTGTCCGCGGAGCGCTCGGATGATGTCGATACCCTTCTGGATGGGTGCGCGGAAATGGGTCGATCCTTCAATCAAATCACAAGCGTAAAGATAATACGGACGCACGCGCATCATCAGTAGGCGATGCACGAGCGACTTCATCACTTCGACGTCGTCGTTAACGCCAGCGAGCAAGACTGACTGGTTGCCGAGCGGCACACCCGCGAAAGATAGGCGTTCGCAGGCCGCGGCGAGCTCACGGGTGACCTCCTTCGGATGATTCGTATGGATGCTCAGCCAAATGGGTCCGTGTTTGCGAAAAACTTCGGCGAGCTCCGGCGTGATGCGCTGCGGAAGAAAAACCGGAATGCGCGAACCAATCCGGATAAATTCGACGTGCTTGATGGCACGGAGACGCCCGAGAAGTGCGTCCAGCTTGGCATCCGAGAGCAGCAGCGGGTCGCCACCGGACAGCAACACATCGCGGATCTCGGTATGCTCCTCGATATATTTTAGACCGGCTTCGAGTTCAGGATGAAAATCATAGGCTTGGGCGTTGGAAACCAGGCGGCTGCGCGTGCAATAACGGCAATACGACGCACAACGATCGGTCACCAGGAACAGGACGCGGTCGGGGTAGCGATGGACGATACCCGGGACGGGCATCGTCCCCTCTTCGCCAACAGGATCCTCGGACTCGCCCGGGGCGACGTAGGACTCCTCGATACGCGGAATCACCTGTCGACGCACCGGGCAGTTCGGGTCCTTGGGGTCGATCAGATTGAAGAAGTGGGGCGTGATCGAAAGCGAGAGCTTATGCGGTGCGAACAAGCACCCGTCTCGCTCCTCCTTGGTCAGTTCAAGCATCTCCTCTAGCTGCGCCAGCGTCGTGATGCGGTTACGCAGCTGCCAATGCCAGTCGTTCCACTCTGCGGCGGGCACGTCTTTCCACCGGCCCTGTCCGGCATGCCAATTTTCGCGAAGGTCTTGAGGATACATCAGCTAAGCGACCCAACTTAACGGTCGTGCCGTCCAATGCAAACGGGGAAGCGTCTTGGCCTCAGACTGCAGGCGGCTCCTTGCGCTTGAACCAGCCCGTAAAAGGATGCCAAAGCTGGCCGAAGAAGCCTGCTGGCACCTTTTCGGGGACGCCGAAGTCCTGAGGCAGCCGATCTTTCGGCATATAATATGTCCCGAAGATAATATCCCAAAGCGGAAGGAGACCGGCGAAGTTCTTATCGATGGCCGCCGGATCCTTCGAGTGATGCCAGCGATGGAAGACCGGTGTCGAAATCACCGAACGCAGCGGGCCGAAATCCCAATCGACGTCGGCGTGCAGGAAGATCGCGTAGAACGTAAAAAAGACCGCCGTTCCGACCGTGGCACCCGGATCGAAGCCAAGCAAAAGCACCGGAGTTGCCTGAGCAAGTTTATCGACGACTTCGTTGACCGGATGGACTCTTAGGCTGGAAAGCCAATCAAGGTCTTCCGAACTATGATGGACCGCATGAAACGGCCACCAAGCTCCCGTATGGAAAAGCCGGTGAATCCAATAGCCGGAGAAATCGACCAACAGGTAGATCTCGATGGTCTGCAGCCAGACCGGCTGACTGAGCGAGGGACCGAAGCCATGATACATGCCGGAGCGTAATTCCTCAGGCGTCGAGACCTGCAGCCACACCAGCATGATCGCTGGAATCACCAAAAGAGCCTTCGTGAGCAACTTGACCAAGCCGACGAGGAAAAAGTATATGGTATCCGTGGCCATTCCTGGACGAAGCAAAGAAGCCCGGCGGCGATTCCCGATGACCCTCTCAATGAGATAGAAGACCAGCCCAAGGACCAAGAGCGCGATCAGCTTCTTCGTTAAGTCCATGGGCTGATTCCAGCCGTTTACTTCTTCTCGACGACCCAGAAATTACGGTATTCGACGGCGTCGCCGTGGAACTGCAGACCAAGAGGCAACTTTTCCGCATGCGCGACGTAGGGCGGGTTCTTCTTATGGCTGCTGGGGCCGATGTATTCCGAATTATCCTGCACCTTGACGCCATTCATCACGACGGTGACCCGCGCACGCGATGCCACCGAACCATCGGCCTTGAAACGAGGGGCCGTCCACTCAATGTCATAGCTATTCCAGGAACGGGAAGGCAAGCAGGCGTTAAAAAGCGGCGGCAACTGACCGTAAATCGCGGCCGTCATGCCGTCGGCGTAAGTCTCATTCTTAGAACAATCCAAGACCTGCATCTCATAAGTCTGCATGAAGAAGATACCGCTGTTCGAGCTTCCTTGGCTCTTTTTCTTGGGATCATTTTCGTATCCCTTAGCCGAACGCCACTCGACGTGCAGGGTGATATCGCCAAAAGAGCGCTTGGTGTGGATGCCGTTACCCGTCGCGATCATCGCACCGTCTTGCACCAACCAAGTGACCGGAGTTTTGACAACCTTACCACGAGCAGCGGCATCAGGCTCCCATTCGGTCACGGCGTCCTTGCCGTCAAAAAGCACGATAGCACCGGCAGGGGCGGCCGCCTCGTTGCATTTAAGTTTCGAAGCGTCGGCACGAGGAGGCTGCGGGCGAGTCGAGTCATGGACGTGCCAGGTGGTCCCTGGAATGAGGGGGGTGTCGGTATAGCCTTCGGCGGCGACAAGACCGGCAGCGGCTAAGAAAAGAAGCAAGGAGGGGAGACGCATGAGGGGGGGTGAGGTAAGGTTACAGACAGGTTGGCGGGAGAGTGGTTCAACGGAAAGGGGAAATGAATCAGGGGTTGGGGTAGCTCGACTCCCGGCACCTGCCACCTGTGGCCGCCACCCGCCACCCGAATTGCCTACCCTACCCCCACCCCTAAAAACCCTGTTTTACTCTGCTTTAACCCCTGCCCCTACCCCTGACCCGACCCCAAATCAATTGCCCTACCCCCTCGGATTGCTCAACTTTACCGCTATGTCAGCCCCGAAGCCCCGCTTCACCCTCGAGTTCGAAAAGCCCATTCGTGAGCTCGAAGATAAGATCAACTCCCTCCGAGCCTCCTCCGAGAACGCCGGCATGGACGTCACCAAGGAGGTCAAATCCCTAGAGGCCAAGATGGAACAGACCCGCCGTGAGGTCTACGGCAACCTCAACCCTTGGCAGCGCGTCCAACTGGCCCGCCACCCTCGTCGCCCCTACTCTTTAGATTACATCGGGATGCTCTTTGACGACTTCCAGGAGCTCCACGGTGACCGCCTGTTCATGGACGACGAATCCATCGTCGGTGGTACGGCATTTTTCGAAGGCCGGCCCATCATGGTCCTCGGCCAGCAGAAAGGCCGCGACACGAAGGAAAACCTCCGCCGTAACTTTGGTTGCCCCAATCCCGAAGGTTATCGTAAAGCCCTTCGCCTGATGAAGATGGCCCACACTTTCGGCCTGCCCATCATCACGCTCGTCGACACCCCCGGCGCCTTCCCTGGCATCGGCTCGGAAGAGCGTCACGTCGCGGAAGCCATCGCGGTGAATCTTCGCGAGATGAGTCAATTCGGCGTCCCCATCATCACGTTCGTCATCGGCGAAGGGGGTTCCGGCGGCGCACTGGGCATCGCGGTCTCCAATCGGGTTTATATCTTAGAGAACGCTTACTACTCGGTCATTTCACCCGAAGGTTGCGCGGCCATCCTCTTCAAGGATCGCGCCCACGCACCCAAGGCGGCGGAAGCCTTGCGCCTCGACGCCCCCAATCTCGTGAAGCTTGGAGTCGTCGATGGCGTGGTCAAAGAACCCCTCGGTGGCGCCCAGGAAGATCCCGCAGCCACGGGCTCTAACATCCGCAAGACCCTCCGCGACTCCCTTCAAGAATTATCGAAACTCACTCCCGAAAAACTCGTGGCGGCACGTTATGCAAAATTCCGCGCCATGGGC
>CAILOT010000003.1:0-6929 GCA_903835965.1 uncultured Opitutia bacterium | reverse complement strand
CGCCGACGACGAGCGCAACCAAAGCAAAGAGGAGCAGATACCAGTGGAGATGATTTTTGAGAAGATTCCGCATATACAAACCCTCCAGGTTCCTTTCACCCGCGATGGGTATATCCTGCCCAACGGCAACCTTCTCCTGACCCTTTCAAAAACCAAAGCCTACCCGGGCGGCGCCGTCGTCGAAATCACCCGCGATCAGAAAGTTATCTGGGAATACAAGGGCACGCAGTCTGAAGTGAATACGGCGGTCCTGCTCGATAACGGAAATATCATGCTGACCGAAGCCGGCGACAAACCGCGCCTCCTCGAAGTCGCCCGCGATGGCTCAATCAAGGTCGAGATCCCGCTGGGCTGCCAAATCACCAACCACCACATGCAGAGTCGCATGGCACGAAAGCTGCCCAACGGCCACTATCTTGTGCCGCAAGAAAAGACCGTCCGTGAATACGACGCCAGCGGCAAGGTCGTCTGGGAACGCAAGAGTCCGGAGTCCGACCTGGACAACCGCTCCTTCTGCTGCCTGCGCAACGCCGCCGGTCATACCCTCATAAGCCTCACCCTGGGCAACCATCTCATCGAGGTCGACGCATCTGGCAAGATTGTCTGGGAACTCCGCGACGGCGAACTGCCGGGCGTGCCCGTAAATCGCACCACCGCACTCTCTTGGCTGCCTAATGGCAACATCGTCTTCAGCAACTACGCCGCCCGCGCCCCTCAGGCCAAGGTCGTCGAAATCACCCGTGAGAAGAAAGTCGTCTGGACCTACACGGACGCCACCAATCAAGGCGTGCACGAGTTCCAGCTGCTCGATGATAATGGCAAACCGCTTGCCGACGTGTTGCGCTGACGGCAACTCTCGGCAGATGTCGGGGTTTAGTCTCATAGCCCCTCCCTGCTATCTTTATATGAAAAATATCCTCCTCGTCCCCCTGTTCCTTTGGCTGGCCGTCGCCCACGTCACCCAGGCCGCCTCGACGCCGACGAAACCGAACATCATCGTCGTCTTGGTCGACGACATGGGCTTTTCCGACCTCGGATGCTACGGCAGCGAGATCCCGACGCCCAACCTGGACGCCTTGGCCCGGAATGGCCTGCGCTTCACGCAATTTTATAATACCGGTCGTTGCTGCCCCACCCGCGCCGCACTCTTGACGGGACTATATTCTCATCAAACCGGCGTCGGTTTCATGGTGAGTAACCAAAAAGTTCCCGGCTACCTCGGTCATCTCAACGACACCTGCGTGACCATGGCGGAAGTACTGAAACCCGCGGGATACTTCACGGCGATGACCGGCAAATGGCATGTCGGGCATGAACAAGGCGTAACGCCTTCGACGCGCGGCTTTGATCGCAGTCTCCACGCCCCTGCCGGAGGCTTCTATTTTCCCGAAGCCCAACGGGCCAGTCTCTTTCTCAATGGCGTGCTCATTAAAAACGACGACGCGCGATTACCCAAGAACTGGTATTCGACCGATCTCTGGACCACCTTCGGACTGAAGTTCATCGACGAAGCCATCGAAGCGAAAAAACCTTTTTATCTCCACCTCTGCCACAACGCCCCGCACTTCCCCCTGCAAGCACCGCAAGCCGACATCGCTAAATTCCTGGGTCAATATAAGATCGGCTGGGAAGAAGTCCGTGCCCGGCGCTACGCCCGCCAACTCGAGATGGGTATCATCGACCAGAAGTGGGCCAGCTCACCTTTGGCCGAAGCCGTCAAAGCCTGGGATAAAGTCCCCGCCAAAGAGCAGGAACGCTTCGATCATCTCATGTCGGTCTATGCGGCCGTGGTGAACCATATGGATAAAGCCATCGGCGACTTGGTAGCCGGTCTCAAACAGCGCAACGTCCTCGATAATACGCTGATTCTCTTCATGAGTGACAACGGAGGTAACGCGGAATCTGGCGCCAACGGACGAACAGACGGCGACCCTGCGACCGCCTCCTCCCAATGGTATTGTGGCGAAAGCTGGGCCTACGCCGAGAACACGCCCTTCCGTCTCTATAAGCACTTTAACCACGAAGGCGGGATTTCAAGTCCGCTGATCGCCCATTGGCCCGCCGGCATTAGCGCCAAGAACGAATTACGCGCTCAGCCCGGACATCTCATCGACATCATGGCAACGGCCGTCGACGTCGCTGGCGCCACCTACCCCAAGACTTTTAACGGCAATACCATCCTGCCCATGGAAGGGCGGAGCCTCGTGCCCGCTTTTAGTAATGACCCTATTCAACGTGATGCGTTATTCTGGGAGCACACAGGTAATGCCGCCGTCCGCGTCGGTGATCTGAAACTCGTTCGCCGGAGCCGCACCGGCACCTGGGAGCTCTACGATATGAAAGTTGATCGTACCGAACTCCACGACCTCGCTGCGACCCAACTTGACAAAGCCAAGGAACTTGCCGCCCTCTGGGATGCTTGGGCCGAACGTGCCCACGTCACCCCCTATCCAGGCGCTGAAGCCAAAGCTGGCAAGAAGGCGAAAACTAAGAAAGCCGCAGGCAAATAAGGGTAGCCATTGCTTAGGTTATCGGCACATCGTCAACGCCGATGAGTTTTCAAAATCCTCAGGAGATGCTCAACCTCGCGATGACTCACCATCAGGTGGGGCGACATGCCCAAGCCGAGGCACTCTATCGTCAGCTTCTTCAGACTTTTCCGACCAATACGGACCTGATTCATCTCTTGGGCGTGGTAGCGGTCGATGGCGGGCGTTGGGCCGAAGGTCGCGAATACCTCGAAAGCGCGATTCAACTCAATCCCAACGTTCCGCATTATCACACCAACTTCGGCACCAAACTGGTGGACAATCAGGAGCATGCCTTGGGCATCACGCACTTTTATCAAGCCCTGAAGCTGAAGCCGGAATGCGGGGTCACTTTCTACAATATGGGGCGCGCCTTCATGGCGACACGCCAATGGGAAGACGCCATCTCGGCCTACCAGAACGCCCGCAGGTTTCGCCCAGACTTCCCACCCTGCGAACTCGACCTCGGCACGGTGCTCGATGGCGCTGGACGACGCAGCGAAGCTATCGCTCATTATCGCGAACGTCTAAGGCACTTCCCGGATGACATCGCCGTCGCGAATAACTTGGGCAACCTTCTCAAAGATTCCGGCGAACTAGACGAAGCTATCAAAGTCTACGAGAGCGCCGCCCAACTTGATCCTGATCACTTGGTCGTTCAAAATAACCTGGGCCTCGCCTATAAAAATCACGGACAGATCGAAAAGTCTATCGCCCTCCTGATTGAAACGACCGAAAAGCATCCAGCACTGGCCTCACTGCGCAGCAACCTCATCCTGACGCTGCTCTATGACTTGACCGAGGACACCAGCATACTGCTGCGGCAACAACGTCTTTGGAATCAACACCATTCGGAGCCACTCCACTCCCAACGTCGGCCCCACCTTAATACGCCCGATAAAAAACGTCACCTCAAGATCGGCTACGTTTCGGCCGACCTGCGTGACCACGTCGCTGGTCGCGCCCTGCTTCCCGCCTTAACCCATCACGATCGGGCGCGATTCGAAGTCGTCTGCTATTGCCTGAATCCGCACGATGCCATGACGCCTTCTTACAAGTCGCAAGCCGATCTCTGGCGCGACGTGGGACAGCTGCCCGATGAAAAATTAGCGGCCGTTATTCAAGATGACCAGATCGACCTGCTCATCGACCTCGGGCTTCACACGTCCGAAAATCGTCTCATCACCTTCGCCCTCAAACCTGCCCCGATCCAAGTCTCCTGGATCGGCTATCCCGGCTCCTCCGGCGTCGACGCAATCGATTACCGTCTGACCGATGCTTTTCTCGAACCCCCTGGCGGCGAACCCTGCGCCTCCCAGGAAAAACCTTTCTTCTTACCACACCTGTGGCAGTGCTACGTCGCCCCCGAAGGCGCCGCCGAAGTAAGCGAGCTTCCAGCCCAGCGGAATGGCTACGTCACTTTCGGATCGTTTAATAATTTCTGTAAAATCACCCCGCACATCCTCGAATGTTGGGCGCAGATTCTCTTGGGCGTTCCAGGCTCGCACCTCGTATTATTAAATAATCCTGGGAGCCATCGTGCACGCACCCGAGAATTCATGCACCAAAGAGGCATCGCACCCGAACGGATTGAATTCATCGACTACGAACCGACCACGCCGACTTCGCATCAAGGCAGCTTCCTGAAACGTTATCATCGGATCGACATCGCGCTGGACACTTTCCCCTATAACGGGATGACCACCACGTTCGATGCGCTCTGGATGGGCGTACCTGTCGTCTCCTTGATTGGCCAAACCAGCGTCGGTCGTGCCGGCTTGAGCATCTTGTCCAATCTTGGACTTCCTGAATTTGCCACTGATACCGTCGGAGCCTATGTCCATCAGGCCATTGAAACCGCTCTGGATCTGACACGCTTGGCGAAACTGCGTCAAGGTTTGCGCCCCCGCATGGCAGCCTCCCCGCTTTGCGATGCGGTCAGCCTGACGCGCGATCTCGAAGCTGCTTACCTGACGATGTGGAATGACTGGTGTGCCGCTCAGGCCACTAAGGCATAAATTAGGCTTATTTTCAGGAGGCGGGGATGATCGTTAACCTTTGCAACCCCGCCAAGGTCCGCCTGTCTTAAAGGCGTGCACTTACCCCGTTTCGCTAGCCTGTTACTCATGCCTCTGGCCGCTTTCGCCGCGGAGGTGAAAAAGCCTAACATCCTTTGGCTGATCGCGGAAAATATCGGGCCGGACTTAGGTTGCTACGGCTACCCTGTCGTCAAAACCCCCAACCTCGATCGCTTGGCCCAAGAAGGGATGCGCTACCGCTTAGCCTTCTCCACGTCGCCTTTTTGCTCACCCAGCCGCTCCGCCATGCTGACCGGAATGTATCAGACGAGCATCGGAGCCCACCATCACCGCTCACACTTCATCGAAGGGCTCGACGCCGACTTCACCCTCCCGGCAGGCATCCAGCCCTTCACCCACCTCTTACGCGATGCCGGGTATTATTGCGCTAATATCAAAACCATCTCCGGCCACCCCGTCGGCACCGGCAAGACCGACTTTAATTTCAAAGTCACTGGCGAACCGATGATGACGGAGTCCGCCGCTAAAGGCCGTTACGCTGAAAAAAATAAGCGTAATAATTCTAATTTTACCAAAGTTTTTGCCGGTGATGAGTGGACGAACCTACCCAAGCATCGCCCGTTCTACGCTCAGGTAAACCTTCCGACCGTCGAACGTTCCATCAAAGGCTGGACCGGTTCCGCCAGCAATCCTTGGAACGGGCAGACCCATCCCGCGATCATCGACCCGCAATCGGTCACCGTCCCGCCCTACTACCCGGACCACGAAATTACCCGTAAAGATTGGGCCGGCTACCTCGATGCGGTTTGCGGCATGGATACGCGTGCCGGTGAAATCCTCCGCCAACTCGACGCCGACGGATTAGCCGATGATACCATCGTGATCTTCTTTGCCGACAATGGACGGCTCGAACACCGCGGACATGGCTTCTGCTACGATAGCGGCGACCGCGTGCCGTTCATCATCCGCTGGCCGAAGAACTTCCCGGCCCCGAGCCAATACCATGCCGGCAGCACCAGCGAACAGATCGTAAGCCTCATCGACCTGACCGCCACGACGCTCGCTTTCGCGGGCCTGCCGAAACCTGCCGGCATGCACAGCCAAGTCTTCATCGGCCCTCAGGCCGAACCCCGCACGGCCGCGTTCATCGCCCGTGACCGTCATGATGAATGTGTGAACCGTATCCGGGCGATCCGCACCGAGCGCTGGCGCTACATCCGGAATTTTATGCCCGAACAGACCTGGATGGCTTGGCATCGCTACAAAGACGCCTGCTACCCGGTCGTCCCGCTGATGCGTAAGCTATTCGCCGAAGGTAAGCTGACCGGTCCGCCCTTGGCGCTGATGGCTACCACCATGCCGGCCGAAGAACTTTACGACACCGAGGCCGACCCTTTTGAAATCAATAATCTGGCGAACTCTCCCGACCCCGAGCATCAAAAAGTTCGCGCCGATTTATGCCAACGACTCGAAACCTGGATCGAGGAAACCCACGACCAAGGACGCACGCCCGAGGACCCTCGGGTCGAGGCGTACATGCAGCAACAGATGCACGAACTTTTCGGAACCCCCAGCTACTATCCAGCCTCTTGGCAGCCCAAACCCATTAAATGAAAACTGACCTCCGTCCCCTGCTCGAGCTCTTCCTGCTCCTGCCGCTCGCACTCATCGCGGCCGAAGCACGCAAGCCCAACATCCTCCTGATCGTCGGCGATGATATCGGTTACGGTGATCTTTCCAGCTACGGCGGTAAAGACGTCGCCACTCCGCATCTCGACGCGATCGCTGCCGCTGGCATGCGCTTTACCAGCGGTTACGTGATGGCACCAGTCTGCGGACCTTCCCGCGTGGCTATCTTATCCGGACGCTACCCCAGTCAAATTCTTCCTTATACGGGCAACCCAGCGCACGGCTCCGATGTTGGACTTCCTCGCGAACATCGGCTGATTTCGGACCTCTTGAAGACCGCAGGCTATCGGACGTGCGCCCTCGGCAAATGGCACCTCGGAGAAAAATCCGGCTTCGAACCGCAAGCCCGTGGCTTCGATTCATTCTACGGCTTCTTAGGCGGAATGCATGATTACTATAAAGCCGAAGACAAACAATGGGGGCCGATCCTACGCGATCGTGAACCAGGCGAACTCAAACAATACCTGACCTTTGCCCTTGCCGAGGAAGCCGCCGCCTTCATTCGAAAAAAAGACCCCCAGCCTTTCTTCCTCTACCTAGCCTTCAACGCCAACCACACGCCCTTACAAGCGCCCGAAGAATTTCTGGCAAAAACCGCCCACCTTCCGACGCCTATGCGCCAGAAGAATGCCGCAATGACATTAGCCCTCGACGAAGCCGTCGGACGGGTGAT
>CAILOT010000002.1:0-3781 GCA_903835965.1 uncultured Opitutia bacterium | reverse complement strand
TCGGGTAGGGTTGAGCGCCCTCGCTCAACCGCGGCTGACCGAGGGCGGTCAGCCCTACCTTTGCATTTAAACTCTTGGAACAATCCCTCGGGCGGATTGCCTAACACCTAACCCCATGAAGTGTTTCGCACCCATCCTGTCTCTGTTCGCCGGAGTCCTCGGACTCTTGGCCGCGCCGACGCCGTTGTTCGATGGCAAGTCGCTCACGGGATGGGACGGCGACCCTAAGGTCTGGAGGGTCGAGAACGGTGAAATCGTGGGTGGCTCGATGGCCGGGAACCCCCGCAACGAGTTCCTCACGACTAAGCGCACCTTTTATAACTTCCGCCTGACGCTCGAGTATAAGCTCATAGGCACCGAAGGCTTCGTGAACGCCGGCGTCCAGTTCCGTAGCCTGCGTGCCACCAATCCGCCTAACGAGATGATCGGCTACCAAGCCGATATTGGTCAAGGTCACACGGGTTCGCTTTACGACGAATCTCGCCGTAAGAAATTTCTGGCACGTGCCGGCAGCGGCTTCGGCGGCATCGGTGTCAAGGACGAGTCGGAGATCGCCGACCTCGAGAAGAAGGGCGAATGGAACAAGTATGAAATCCGGGCCGAAGGACCTCGCATCACGATTCGCCTCAATGGCAAGCAGACGCTGGACTACACTGAGACGGATCCTAGTATCGACGACGCGTATGGCCTGATTGGCCTGCAGATCCACGGCAACAACAAGGCGGAGATTCATTACCGGAACATCGTCCTCGACCCGCTGAACGACCTGCCGGTCACAACCAAGGAGACGGTCATGAACCGCTTCGGTGACGTGAAGTCTGCATGGGTACCTCCAGCATCCTTTAAGGATGGCAAATTCGACCTCGGTCAGGACGAAGTCGTCGTGTTCATCGGTCAGGAGAATTTGGTCCGTGAGGCCAAGTCCGGCGAAATCGAGTCGCGACTCGCCGCAGCCTTCGCCGCCAAGAACCCTGTCTTCCGCTCCATGGCCTGGGAGGCAGATACCGTCCATGAGCAGTGGCGCGATCTGAATTTCGGTCCATGGAAAGGGCAGCTCGAGGCCGCTGGAGCGACGACCTTGATTGTCCAATTCGGTCAAGCGGAAGCGCTCAAGGGGCAGGGTGAATTGGCCAAGTTCAAAGCCGACTATCACAAGCTGCTCGATGACCTCAGTCGCCACACGCCCCGCATCGTGCTGTTATCGCCCGCTGGTTTCATGCCTTCCGGGCGTCTACCGGACCTCACGACTTCTGAACATCGGAAGAATCTGGCTGATTACGCTTCTGCCGTAGCCGAGATCGCCCGGCTGCGCGGGCTTCCTTACGTGAACCTGACCGAGGTCACCCAGAATGAACCCTCGACTGACGGACTCCATCTTTCCGCCCATGGTCTGGAGATTGTCGGCCGCGAGGTCGCATCCGCCTTGGGACTGCCTGCCAAGTCTGAGTCCTCCGAAATAGTCCGGGCGGCTATCGTCGAGAAAAACCGGCTCTGGGCGGATTGCTGGCGTCCCGCTAATTGGTCCTTCGTCTATGGAGATCGGATTTCTCAGAACTATGGCAAAGGCTTCGGACCGACGCCGTCCCTGAAGGAGAATTTCGAAGCGTATAAGCCTTTGGTCGCCGAATGGGATCGGCATATCCTGGCCTTGGCTCGCGGGGAGCAATCGGTCGCGCCTGCGCCGCAAGCCGGTCCCGTCGTCAGTACGGAGAAGGTCATGACCGCCGCGGAAGAACTCGCGACGTTCAAGGTGGCCGACGGTTTCGAGGTGAATCTCTTTGCCGACGAATCCTTGGGCGTGGCCAAGCCGACGCAAATGGCGTGGGATGCGAAAGGTCAGCTTTATATCTGCTGCTCGCCGACTTACCCGCAGGCCGTTCCGGGCGTGAAACCGCGGGATTACATCCTTCGGCTCGAAGACACGGACGGCGATGGCAAGGCCGACAAAGCGGTGCGTTTCGCCGAAGGCCTGACGATGGTCCAAGGCGTCGAACCTCTGACTGACGAAGCTGGCAATATCTCGATCCTCGTTTGCGACTTTGATCGCCTGCTGCTCTTGACGGATAAGGATGGCGACGGCAAAGCCGATGAGACGACCGTGCTGATGTCCGGATTCGGCGTCGGTGATACGCACCAGTTGCTCAATTCCATCTGCCATGGTCCGGATGGCACCCTTTGGATGAGCCAAGGCTTGCATGCAATCACGCGGGTCGAGACGCCGTATGGTATCGTGAGCCTGCCGAAGTCCGGCCTGATGCGGTACGATTTCAAGACCCAGCGCCTCCAGCCTTTCTTCCAATACGGCAAGGCGGGGCATAACTGTTGGGGGGTCGCGTTTGACGATTTCTTCCAACCCTTCCATAAAAGCGGCGATCGGGTCGCCGGTTATTACAGCTTACCTGGCTTGGGCGCGATTGAGACGCCTGATGAATATGCAGGGACGCATTCATTGTTCGATTCGCCGCTGAAATCTAATTCCATTGATATCATCGGAACCAAGGCGATGCCGGCCGAATTGCAGGGTGCGGCCCTCATCGGGGGCTATTATGGTAACACCCTCGATCTGCATCGTTTCGTCGACGAGGGTTCAGGTTTTAAGACCGAGCGCATCGTCAGCCCGATCATCTCCAGCAGCAAGGCCTTCCGTCCCGTGGACGTTTCGGTCGGCCCGGATGGCGCCCTGTATGCCTGCGATTGGTTTAATGCCGTCATCGGCCACTATCAGGCAAGTTATGCCGATCCGCGCCGCGATCGTTCGCATGGGCGCATCTGGCGTATCACCGCGAAAGGCCTGCCGACCGTGAAGCAGCCCGACCTCGGGTCGATGAATGAGAGCGAACTTTTCGCACAGTTGGCTTCGCCTGAACGCTGGACGCGTTACCAAACTCGAAGAATATTATTCCATCGCCCGACCGAGAAAGTCGTCGCCGCCGCCGATGCTTTCCTGGCCAAAGACCGTCCGGATGCACAATTCCTCGAAGTCATGGGCGTTTTACAATCCCATGCCGCGATCCGTCCCGGTGTGTTGGATTATCTGCAAGGTTCGACGGATTTCCGCATTCGATCCTATGCCGCCCGTGTTGTCGGCGAATGGTCGACGCAACTCCCGGACACCCAGTCACGTCTGGCCAAGGCTGTCGCCGATGCGCATCCCCGCGTCCGCTTGGAAGCCGTCGTGGCCCTCAGTCATGTCGGTGGTCAGCCGTCGTTGCGCACGGCGTTGATGGCTTTAGATCAGCCGACAGATAAATTCTTGGATTACGCCTTACGCCAGACCGTGCGGCATCTTTTGCCGACTGCAGGAAAGATCGCGGCTGAATTGCCGGCGCCACAGGCCGCTTATTTGAAGAAAGTTGCCGCATCTGGGCCCGTCGTCGTTTCGCCTGGTCAGGCGATCTATGAAGGACTCTGCCTTAACTGTCACCAAGCTGCGGGCCAAGGCCTTGCCGGAGTCTATCCGCCGTTGGCCAAGAGCGAATGGGTCGCAGGCGATGCCCAAGTCCTCATCCGCATTACCATGCATGGCTTGGCCGGACCGACTAAGGTTCAGGGTAAGGATTACGGCCTCGTCCCGATGCCGCCCATGGGACTCGACGACCAGCAGTTGGCGGATGTCCTGACTTATGTCCGCAGCGCTTTCGGCAATAAGTCTCACGCTATTAAGGTCGACGAAGTCAAAGCCGTGCGCGAAGAGACTAGGGCTCGGACAGCTCCGTGGTCGGCGGTGGAGTTAGGGAGGTGAACGCAAAGGTAGGGACGGCACGTGGTGCTGTCCCTACCT
>CAILOT010000001.1:0-45437 GCA_903835965.1 uncultured Opitutia bacterium | reverse complement strand
GAGGCTGCTTATGCGCTCAAGATCGGCGCGGCGTCCGTACTGGCCTTTGAAGTCGGCAACGAACCCAACCTCTACAACAAACACGACCTGCGCAAAAAAGATTACGATTGCGGCCAGTATCTACCGGAGGCCGCGAAGGCCATCAAAGTCATCCGCGCCCGTAATCCCGGCATCATCTTAGCCGGACCCGCGACGGCACGACGTACTGATCGTTGGTTCGAAGACGCCGTGGCTGGCCTTAAAGGCCAGCTCGAGATTGGTACCTCGCACCTTTACGCCCTCTCCGGAGGATCGACCAATCCCAAGTCGGCGAATTTTCCGAGCATCGAAAACCTTCTGCTCCCGGCCACCATGGCCAAGGATGTCACCATGGTGGACGAGCACCTTGCCGCCGCGAAGGCCGCTGGCATGCGCTACCGTCTGGCCGAGTGTAATTCAATTTCCAACGGAGGTCGCGCCGGCATCAGCGACGCATTTGTCGCCGCGCTTTGGGCGACCGATTTTCTCTTCAGCGTCGCGGAACATGGCGCCGACGGGATTAATTTCCACAGCAACCTCAAGGAAGGTAGCTACTCGCCTTTCTTCGCGCGTAAAAGCGGCGGCTATCAGGTCCAGCCCCTCTATTATGCCATGCTGCTATTCAGAGAAGCTGGGCGCGGACGCATCTTAACCGCCACCGTAAAGAGCGAAGCTAATATGACCGCGCACGCTACGATCGGCACGGACGGTAAACTGCGTGTGGTACTCACGAATAAAGATCTTGCCCGCGAGATTATTGCGCACGTTTCAACAGGACGCACCCAGGGCACCATCGCCCGCCTCTTGGCACCGAGTATCGACGCTAAGACCGGCGTCACCTTTGCCGGAGCGGCCACGGCGAACGATGGAAAATGGTCGGCTATAAAGACCGAGCCCGTTGCCGGAAGTGGGAGCGACCTCACCGTACGATTACCGGCGGGCAGCGCGGCCGTGGTGACGTTGGAGTGAGATGGGGCGACGGGAAACAAAGCGACAGTGCAAAGGTGCAACTCGGAGCGGTGCTCCTGTGCAAAGGTGAGCGCGGCGAAGCCGCGAGGGGGCATGTGGGCAAGGTGACAAGTGGGCAAGGGAGACACACTAGAGGCTCGGAGGCTCAGAGGACCAGAGAGAGGCAGTGCAAAGGTGCAAATGCGGGATAACAACACTTCGGGTGGCGGGTGGCTTGGGAAGCTTTCGGAAGGTAGGGCTGATCACCCTTGATCAGCCGCGATTGAGCGAGGGCGCTCAACCCTACCCAAGGCAGAGATACGTCTCAGGTCTCGGCAGTCGAGTTCGGGTACGGGTACGGGTCCTGAACCTGTACCTGGACCAGAACATCTGAACCTGGGACCTGAGGGCCGAGACCCGGGACCTGAGAATGTATTGGCTAACCGCCAACCGCTATCCGCCAGCCGCCATAAGCGATTACACTCCATTATCGGTCATTTGAACAAGTGTCATTGACGGGTGTCCAAAGGCCATAGATTACAACTCCATCATGAGAAACCCCCTCTCCGTGCTGCTGGCGTTCCTGCTGGCCGCCCTCTCCCCCCTCTCCGCGCAGGAAGGATTCAAGTCGATCTTCGACGGTAAGTCCCTTGCGGGATGGGACGGCAACCCTGAGCTGTGGTCCGTCGAGGACGGCTGCCTCACCGGCAAGACCAAGGGGCCTGACCATCTCACCTACAATCAGTTCCTCGTCTGGCGCGGCGGCGTTCTGAAGAATTTCGAGCTGCATGCCAAGATCAAGTGTTCTGCCAGCAACTCCGGCATCCAGTATCGCAGCAAAGATCTGCCCGAGAACGGCAAGTGGTCCATCGGCGGCTACCAGTGCGACGTCCATCCCTCCCCGGCCAACAACGCCATGGTCTACGAAGAACGTGGTCGCGGCATCTTGGTGCAGAACGGACAGAGCGTCATCATCGACGACAAGGGCGGCAAGTGGCTCGCCGCGGAACACGAACAGGTCAAAGTCGATATCGCCGAATGGCATGAGTACACCGTCATCGCGAACGGCAACCATCTCACACATAAGGTAGACGGCAAAGTGACCATCGACCTGATCGATCATGATGAGAAAGCTCGTTCGCTCGAAGGCATCCTTGCTTTCCAAGTTCACCGCGGCCCCGCCATGATCGTCCAGATCAAGGACGTGATGCTCAAAGAACTCCCTGAAGGCGGTTTGCTTTCCATGGAGAAGAATCCCATCCCCAGCGATGCGCAGAAAGTAGAAAAGCCCGGCGCCAAAGGAAAGAAAGCTCCGGCCAAGAAGGCTGCGCCGGTCATCAAACCTGCCACCAAAGCCTTTCTACAAATCGCGGCCGAACCCGCTCCTAAGCAAGCCCCCAAAGGCAAAGCTAAAGCCAAAGCCAAGGCCGCCCAGCCGACCAACCCCGACAACGGAAAGGCCATTGGCGAAAACAAAGCCACGCCCGTTGACCGCATCCGCGCTCCCGAAGGCTTCAAGGTCGAGCTCCTTTACTCCGTCCCCGGAGATAGCCTCGGCTCTTGGGTCGCCCTCTGCGCCGACGGCATAGGCCGCATCTACGCCAGTGACCAATATGGCTCCCTCTATCGATTCAATACTCCCGCACCGGGTGAAACCCTGAAGGTCGAGGACGTGCAGAAAGTACCCGTGGAGATCCGGGCAATCAACGGCATGGCCTGGTTCAAAGGCGCCCTCTATTGCGGCGTCAACGACTACGAGCACAAGTCCACCTGCGGACTTTATCGCATCAGCGACACTAACGGCGACGACCAATTGGATAAGGTAGAGCTACTCCGCGAAATCGATTCGAGCGGCGATCACGGCGTCCATGCAATCGTGCCTGCGCCTGATGGTGAATCGCTCTTCCTGATCTCCGGCAACGGTGCCAAGATGACCTCGATCGCCGAGAACTCCGTCGTCCCGAAAGTCTGGGGCGAAGATCATGTACTTCCGCGCATGCCTGACGGCCGCGGGTTCATGCGCACCGTCATGGGCCCAGGCGGTTGCATCTACCGCGTCTCCCCGGACGGTAAAGATTTCAACCTCTACGCGACTGGCTTCCGTAACATTTATGACGGCGCTTTCAACCGTGACGGCGAGTTGTTCACCTACGACGCCGACATGGAGTATGACTTCAATACGCCTTGGTACCGCCCCACCCGCGTGAATCACGTCGTCAGCGGTGCCGAATTCGGCTGGCGCAACGGTGCCGGCAAACGCCCTGAATTTTACGCCGACAACCTGCCGGCCGCGGTCAACATCGGCCCCGGCTCGCCCACCGGCGTGACCTTTGGTTACGGTGCCAAATTCCCGGCTAAATTCCAGGAATCGCTTTTCATCCTCGATTGGAGCTGGGGGAAAATCTACGCGATTGACCTCAAGGCCAAAGGCTCGAGCTACGCCGGCACCAAGACTGACTTCATCAGCGGCGGCCCCCTTCCCGTCACCGACGTCCTCATCCATCCGAAAGATGGCGCGATGTATTTCGCGATCGGCGGGCGGAAGGTCCAATCCGGCCTCTACCGCGTAACTTATGTCGGTAAGGAAAGCACCGCACCAGTAGTCGCCGAGGCCAAGGCCTCACCCGAACGCGACCTACGCCATCAGCTCGAAGCCTTCCACGGCCATAAAGACCCGAAGGCCGTGGCCTTTGCTTGGCCGCACCTCAGCAGCCCTGACCGTTTCATCCGCTGGGCCGCCCGTATCGCCATCACCCACCAGCCCGTCTCTGAGTGGAAAGACAAGGCCTTGATGGAAACCAATCCCGACGCCCGCAACGAGGCGCTCCTCGCCCTCGCCCAAGTCGGCGGCATTTGCCCTTTCCATCGCGTGGGTGAAACCGTCGTCGACGCCAAACTTGGCGCAGAACTTCTCGAAGGCATCCTCAAGGCCGATTGGAAAAGCCTGAGTAACGACCAGCGCCTCGCGCTTGTCCGCGTCACTGAGATTGTCCTCAACCGCTACGGCAAGCCCGCCGACGCGACCGTGCAGGCGCTCATCGCCAAATTCGATCCCGCCTTCCCCGCTGATAACTTCGAGCTTAATTGGGAACTCTGCGAGACGCTCGTCGCGCTGCAGGCTCCTTCCGCTGCCGCCAAGGGCATCGCGCTGCTCAACAATGCCGAGAGCCAGGAGCCGCAAATGGAATACGCCCGTAGCCTGCGCAACCTGAAGACCGGCTGGACGCCCGAGTTGCGCAAGCAGCAACTCGAATGGTTCCTCAAAGCTGCCAACTACCGCGGCGGCTCCAGCTTCGCTAAATTCAACGAATTCATCCGTAATGACTCGCTCGCGACTTTCACCGACGCCGAGAAGACGTCGCTCGCCGAGCTCATCAGCCGCAAACCTGAGCCAAAGTCAGCGATTGAGAACGTCGGTGCCATGTTCGCGGGCCGGACGCCAAAGAACTGGACGCTCGAGGAACTCAGCGCCGCCGCCAGCAACGGCATGAAGAACCGCGACTACGCTCAAGGCCGCAAGGTCTTCAGCGCCGCCGCCTGCTTCACCTGCCACCGCTTCGGTAATGCCGGAGGCATGACCGGTCCTGACCTCACCCAGGCCGGAGGTCGTTACAGCCCGCACGACTTCCTCGACCAAATCATCAACCCGAGCAAGGTGCTCAATGAGCAATTCATCCCAATCGTCGTCACCAAGAACAACGGCGAAGTCGTCACCGGCGTCGTCGTCAATCTCAACGGCGACCGCGTCAGCATCAACACCGACGCCTCCGACCCCATCCAGCAGGTCGCCATCGACCGCAAGGACGTGAAGAGCATCGAGCTGAGCAAAATTTCGCCGATGCCTCCGATGCTCCTCAGCATGCTGACCCAGGAAGAGATCCTGGATCTCGTGGCCTACGTCCTGAGCGGTGGCGATAAAGCCAACGCGATGTTTAAGAAGTAAGGGACGCAGGGACAAAAACTGAACCTGAAGGGGTCTGGCCAAGCGCCAGTCCCCTTTTCTGTGTATTTAAAGGGCGGAGCGCCATTTACTGATTTACACACCTGAAAGGGGGGGCGAATGATAAGATAGATATGAAGAAGCTAGCCCTCTGCCTCTTGACCCTCATCGCGACCTGGTTACCGGCCGCGGAAACGACCCAGCGACTGGCTGGAGGCTGGGAATACTATCAAGGCTCGCTCGGCAGCGCCTGGGAAGTCTGGCGCGGTGACGCGGCGAGCGACAACGTCACTTGGACGAACGTCACCCTGCCCCATTGCTTCAACGGGCGGGACGCCGTCGACCCGGATGTCCGCTATTACCAAGGCCCGGGCTGGTATCGCACCAAGCTCAAGGTCGCGAACCCCTATCCCAACGGACGCACCTTACTGCACTTCGACGGGGCTGGCCAGAAATCGCAGGTCTTCATCCACACCCGCAAAGTCGGCGAGCATACCGGAGGCTACGACGAATGGACCGTGGATATCACCGAGGCGGCGAAGAATCCGGAATTGAAAGGCGAAGTACCGCTGGCCGTCCTTTGTGATAATTCGCGGAATGCCGAAAGCATCCCTTCGGACCTGAGCGACTTCAACCGTTACGGCGGACTGTATCGACATGTCAGCCTCATCTACACCCCGGCCGTCGCGCTGGAACGCGCGCACGTGAACGCCACCCTGAACGGCAAGCAGGCCCAAGTAGAAATCAAGGCCCGCCTCCGCAACCCGACGGAACTCAAAAGCGACCTGGAAATCAGCATCGTCGTGCGAGATATGAAAGATCAGATCGTCCACCAGAGCTCAAAGAAAACGCCAGCATGGAACGGCGAAACCGCCCTCGACACTTTCACGCTCGACAACCCAGCGCTCTGGTCGCCAAGCGCTCCGAATCTTTATAAAGTCAGCCTCACCCTCAAATCCAGCCACGGCGAACAAACCCTCGGCGAACGTTTCGGCGTGCGGAGTTGCGAATGGGTCGAGCACGGACCGTTCAAACTCAATGGCGAACGCCTGCTGCTTCGCGGTACGCATTACCACGAGGACCATGCCGGCACCGCGGCCGCCGTGCCCGACGACGTCGTGCGCCAGACCCTTAAAATGATCAAGGACATGGGGGCGAACTTCGTGCGCCTGGGTCATTACCAACAAGCGCCGCTGGTCCTCGAGCTTTGCGATGAACTCGGCCTGCTGGTCTGGGAAGAAGTCCCTTGGTGCCGAGGCGGCCTGGGCGGCAAAGAATACCAACAGCAAGCCAAAGACATGCTGACGGCGCTGATCGACCAGCACCGCAACCATCCGGCGATCATCATGTGGGGCATGGGTAACGAGAACGACTGGCCCGGCGATTTCGAAGTCTTCGATAAGGATAAAATCCGGACCTTCATGAAGGAGCTTAACGACTTGTCGCATCAGTTGGATGCTTCGCGCCCGACGTGCATCCGCCGTTGCGACTTCTGCAAAGACCTCGTCGATATCTACTCGCCCAGCATCTGGGCCGGTTGGTATTCGGGCCGCTACACCGAATACAAAGCTTCGGCGGAGAAGGCCTTAAAGGACACCCCGAGATTCTTCCACGCCGAATGGGGTGGCGACAGCCACGCGCACCGCTTCGCCGAAGAACCTGAAAAAATGATGGGCAAAGTCGCCACCGGCCAAGGCACGGCCGAAAAAGGCAAAGCTTACAAACTGGCGGGGGGCAAAGTACGCATGTCCAAAGACGGCGATTGGTCGGAAAGTTACATGTGCAACCTGTTTGACTGGCACCTCAAGGAACAAGACGAGATGCCTTGGCTGACGGGCAGTGCCCAATGGATCTTCAAGGATTTCGCGACGCCCCTGCGGCCTGAAAACCCCGTCCCACGCGTGAATCAAAAAGGCGTCATCGAGCGCGACGGAACGCCCAAGGAAACCTATTACGTCTTTCAAAGTTATTGGGCAGAGAAACCCATGATTCATATTTTTGGTCACGGCTGGCCCGTGCGTTGGGGCAAACCGAACGAAGAGAAAGAAGTGAAAGTTTATTCGAACTGCGACGAGGCGGAACTTTTCGTCAATGGTAAGTCGGTCGGGACGAAGAAACGCGTCAGCGCAGATTACCCGGCGGCTGGCTTGCATTGGAACGTCAAACTCGCCGACGGTAAGAACACCTTAAAAGCAAGCGGACGTCGCAACGGCCAAGCAGTCACCGACTCCTTGGAAATCGGCTACCAAAGCAAAGCGTGGACCCAACCGGCCAAACTTACCCTCAACGAGATCGAACAAAAAGATGGTCTCGTCACCCTGGAAGCCCGCCTCTTTGACGCGCAGGGCGTCGAATGTTTAGATGCCGCCAACCTCATCCGTTTCGGACTGCTCGGCGATGGCAGACTCCTCGACAACCTTGGCACCTCGACGGGCTCGAGGTCCGTCCAACTTTATAACGGCCGGGCCCGGATTTCACTGCAACTAAGCGGCCAAGAGGCGATCAGCTCACTTTCGGCCGAAGGTTTGCCCACCGTGTTCTTACCGATCAAAAAGAAGTAACAGGCGGCAAGGCGAGGGGTTGCAGTCGGCTGGGGAGGTGTTTAAAAAAATCCTACCCCCATGAACAAACTAACTGCCCTTCTGTTAGCATGCCTTTGCGTCACCGCCGTCGGTCAAGAAAAGCCCAAAGCTAACCGACCCCCGCCCAAGAAAGTATCGGGCGGAAAAACCGGCGGCTACCCTCCGGTCATCGAAGGCACTCAGGTCGAGACCTATCGTAAAATCGGGGACAGCGAGATGAAAGTCTGGATCTTTAATCCCACCGAAAAAGCGACCAGCCCACGCGCCGCGATTGTCTTTTTCTTCGGCGGCGGCTGGACGGGCGGATCTCCGGTGCAATTTGAAGTTCAAAGCCGGGAACTTGCCGCTCGTGGGATGGTCGCGCTCGTCGCCGATTACCGTGTCGCCTCGCGCCAACAGGCCAAGCCGGCCGACTGCGTGTCGGATGCCAAAGCCTGCGTCCGCTGGATTCGGACTAACGCCGTGCGCCTGGGTATCGACCCCGACCGCATCGCCGCCGCTGGAGGCTCGGCAGGTGGCCACCTCGCCGCTGCGACCGGAACCTTACCCGGACTCGAAGGCAGCGATCAGGACCTCAAGATTTCCTCGGTGCCGAACGCCCTGGTGCTCTTCAACCCTGGCACCGTTATGGCACCTTTTCCCGACCTCGACCTCAAAGGTTTTGGCGCGGGATTGAGCAAGGAGAAATTTGGTTGTGAGCCCGAAGCGATTTCTCCTTTGCACCACGTCAAGAAAGGCACACCCCCGACCATCATCTTCCACGGCAAAGCCGATACCACCGTCCCCTACACCACCGTGGAAAAATTCGCCGAAATCATGAAGAAGAACGGCAACCGCTGTGAACTTGTCGGCTATGAAGGCGAAAAACACGGCTTCTTTAACACGAGTAAAAAGCAGGAAACTCTCGAAGCCGCCGACGCCTTCCTCGTTTCCCTCGGCTACCTTCCGGCCAAGAAATAATATGAAAGCCCTGCTCTGCTTCTTTGCCTTGGGGGCTTCGACGCTCCTGGCTGCCACCCGGCCGAACGTCGTCATCCTGCTCGCCGACGATGCGGGTTGGGGGGACTATTCGTTTAACGGCAATCACCAGCTCGCGACACCGAATATCGACTCGCTCGCTAAGACTGGAGCGCACTTCGACCGCTTCTTCGTGCAGCCGGTATGCTCGCCCACCCGTTCCGAGTTTCTGACTGGACGCTACCACCGTCGCCTCGGCGTGTATGGCGTCTCCACCGGCCAAGAGCGCATGAACCTCGACGAGAAGACCTTCGCCGACTCTTTCAAAGCGGCGGGCTACGTCACCGGCATCTTTGGTAAGTGGCACAATGGCAGCCAGTGGCCTTATCACCCGCTGGCCCGCGGCTTCGACACCTTCTGGGGCTACACCTCCGGCCACTGGGGCGAATACTTCGACGCCCCGCTAGAAAACAACGGCGTCATGAAGCCCTCCAAGGGCTATATCGTCGACGTCCTGACCGACAAAGCCCTGCAGTTCATCGATCATAACAAAGATAAACCATTCCTGTGCTACGTACCCTTCACCACGCCGCACTCGCCGTTCTCCGTCCCGCCCGAGGACTGGAATCGCTTCAAGGATAAACCCATCACCCAGACCGCGACCAACCCGAAAGACGAAGAGGCTGACGCCACCCGCTGCGTCTGGGCCATGCTTGAGAACCAGGATCGCAACGTCGGCCGCATCCTTGCCAAACTCAAGAAACTGAACCTCGAGAACGACACCATCGTTGTTTATTTCTCAGACAACGGCCCGAATACCTCGCGCTGGACTGGCGGCATGAAAGGCAAGAAGGCCATGACCGACGAAGGCGGCGTCCGCTCGCCCCTCTTCATCCGTTGGCCCGGCAAGATCGCCGCCGGCTCGCAGGTCAAGCCTATCGCCGGCGCCATCGACCTTAGCCCCACGCTCCATGCCCTCGCTGGCGTGAAGCGCGTCGGCGACAAGCCGCAAGACGGCCGCGACCTCACGCCGCTCCTCAACAAAGGCTCGGACGCCGATTGGGCGCCGCGCTACATCTTCAACTCATGGGCCAACAACGTCAGCGTTCGCACGCAGACGCACCGGCTCGACAACGGGGGCAATCTCTTCGACATGATCGCCGATCCTGGCCAGACCACGCCGATCCAGGCCAAACAGCCCGAGCTCGCCAAGGAACTGACCGCCGCGGTCGCCGATTGGCGCAAGGAACTTGGAATCGCTACCCCGGCAGCCGGCAAAGGCAAGGGCAAGGCAGCGAACGGCCCTGGCAACGCGGTCGACCCTCGCCCCTTGGCGATCGGCTACCGAGAATTCCCGATCACGATGCTCCCCGCCCGCGACGGCGAACCGCGCGGCGAGATGCTTCGCAGCGGCAAGGCGCCTAACTCGTCCTACTTCGTAAACTGGACGAAGCTGACTGACTCGGCCGTGTGGAATATCGAAGTCGTCAACGCCGGCACCTACGTCGTGGCACTGGACTATACATGCCCCAAAGCCGACATCGGCTCGAAGGTCGAACTCTCCTTCGAAGGCATAACCCTCAAAGGCGTCGTCGCCGAGGCGTGGGATCCGGCCTTAATCACCGATCAAGACGTCGTTCCGCGCGGCACCGGTGAGTCGCTGATGAAGCCATTCCACACCATGATTCTCGGCGAAGTGCGGCTCGAGCCAGGCAAAGGCGAGCTCAAACTGCGGGCAACCGACATCCCCGGAAAAAGCGTGATGGAACTTCGGCGCGTCACCATGACTCTCAAGTGAGCATGCGCCCCTCGGTCTTGCTCCTCCTCATTACTTCCGGCCTCATGGCCGCGGACGCCCCGCAAGCTGGCAACGAGCAAGTCCAGCAGGTCATGCAGTCCTTCAAGGGGCGTGGCGTGATGGCCTATGACACCCCGGCCTCGAAGCCGGCCGACGCGTTAAAGAAATTTACCACCCGATCGGACCTCGCCATCGACCTCATGGCCGCGGAGCCCTCAGTCGCGCAGCCCATCTACGGCAGTTGGGATTCCCAAGGTCGTTTCTGGGTAACCCAATACCTTCAATACCCCTTCCCCGCCGGACTCAAGGTCATTAGTTACGACGAGCACATCCGTGCAAAGTTTGATAAAGTCCCGCTGCCTCCGCCCCGTGGCGAGAAAGGGGCCGACATCATTACCGTCTTCGAAGACACGCACGGCACTGGCACGTTCGATAAGCATACCGACGTCCTCAAAGGTTTGAATATCACCACCGCCGCCTTGCCAGGCATGGGACGCGTGTGGGTGCTGAATCCGCCCTATCTCCTGAGTTATGCCGAGAAAGACGGCTTTCCAGTCGGCGACCCCGAAGTCGAACTCAGCGGCTTCGGTCTCGAGGATACGCACAGCACCGCCACCAGCCTCAAGTGGGGTATGGACGGCTGGCTCTATGGCGCCAACGGCAGCACCACCACGGGCAACGTCAGTAGCCTTCATAGCAAAAATATCAAATGGGAAGGCCAGTGCATCTGGAGATTTCATCCGACGCGCAAGGTCTTCGAAATCTACGCCGAAGGCGGCGGCAACACTTACAGCCTCGAGATTGACGGCAAAGGCCGCGTCTTTTCCGGCACCAATGGTTACGAGCGCGGCATGCACTACGAGCAAGGCAGTTATGGGATCAAAGCCTGGGGTAAGCACGGACCGCTGACGAATCCTTATGCCTTCGGTTGGTTTGAGCATATGAAATGCGAAGGTGAGCGGCTTCGCTTCTCGCAAGCCTTCGCTATCTACGAAGGCGGATTATTGAGTAAAGAATACGACGGGCAGATCATCGCGGCCAACTCGCTCGCCAATAAAATCTATCTCAGCAGCCGGGTCGAGGATGGCTCGACGTTTCGGACGCACGATGAAGCGAACCTGCTCGTCAGTTCGGATCGCTGGTTCCGGCCCGTCTGGACAGGCGTCGGCCCGGATGGCGCCATCTACCTCGCCGACTGGTACGACACCCGGCTCAGCCACGTGAAGCCCGTCGACGACTGGGACAAAGAACGCGGCCGTGTCTACCGAGTACGCCCCGCTGGCGAAGCGCCGAAGCTCAAGCCTTTCGACCTGCATACGTGCCCACCCGCCGAACTGCTGAGCTATCTCGGACACCGCAACGCATGGTTCCGCAAACAAGCCGTCCTTGAGATAGGCTGGCGCAACCTGCAAGAACTCGCGCCGGAACTCCGCCGGAGACTCACCGGCACGAACGCCCTCGAAGCCCTCTGGGCGCTCGACGCGCTCGGCCAGACCAAAGCCGTGCCGCTTGATCACGCAGATCCTTATGTGCGACGCTGGTCGGTGAAGATCATGGGCGAAAGAGGCGATGCGCCCAATGCCGCGCTTCTCAAACTGGCTTTGAATGAAAAGCACGTCGAAGTTTGCGCGCAGATTTTGGCTTCGGCAAAGAAGATGCCGCACGCGCTGCCCATGCTCTGGGCCGGCGTCAGTCAGGTCGATGATACCAGCGGCCACATTCCTTTACTCGCCTGGTGGGCCCTCGAGTCAAAGGCCGAGAAAGACCGAGCGGACGTGTTCGCCTTCCTCCGCGACGATACGGCCTTCCGAGACACTGCGCTATTCCGCGAACACCTTGCCGAGAAACTTGCCAAACGTTACGCCTTGGCCGGCGGCGGTGAGAATCTGCAAGCCTGCGCTGATCTGCTGACGCTCACGGAGGATGAAAAGCTTGCCGACAAATTCCTGACCGGCATCGCCGCCGCCTTCGAAGGCGCCGCCATTCCTTCCCTGCCGGCGAATCTCAGCGCACGCCTGCAATCCTACCTAGCCCGACAGTCCGGCGGTGACATCTTAGCCGAGCAAGCCAAGCCAGATGGCCTGAAGAAGGCGCTCAAAGAACTCGCCAACACCAAGGTCGCGGCGCCCCGTCGCCTCGCAATCGCCAAAGCCCTCGCCCAGACCAAGAAGCCGGAAGCCGCCGACGCCATCGCGCAACAGCTCCGTACCGGTGGAGCCACCGCCTTCAAGCGAGGCCTCCTGCCCATCGCCTCCCAACTGGACGGCCCTCAGATTCCCTTGGCCATCCTGGAGAAATATGAAGGTGGCATCGCCGGAGATAAAGCCTTGCGCGAAGACGCCCTCCGCATGCTGGCCGCGCGCAAGGAATGGGCACTCGTACTGATCCGATTCGCCGACGAATGGAAGGTGCCCGAGAAGCACTTCACCCCCGACATCGTCCGTCAGCTGAGTCTCCACCACGACGCGACGATCGACGCCTCGATCGACCGTCACTGGAAAGCCCTGCTGCTCACCGGACCGACACCCGAGAAGGATCGCGAGATGGCCCGCATCAAAGTCTTGCTCCAGACGGGACTCGGCGACCCAAACAAAGGCCAGATCATCTTCGCTGGTCGATGTGCTGCGTGTCACAAACTTTTTGAACAAGGCGGAGCCATCGGACCTGAACTCACGGGGTACGATCGACAGAGCCTCGAATTCTGGATGCTTAATATCACCTACCCCAGCCTTGAGATTCGCGAAGGATTTGGCGCCTATGTCGCCAAGCTCAGGGATGGACGCATCCTCACCGGCCTCATGGACGCGCAAGGGGGCGGCAGCATCACCTTGAAAGACCTTGCGGGCAATCGCACCGCCGTGAAGCAGGCTGACATCGAGAAACTCGAAGCCAGCACGATCTCGATTATGCCAGAAGCCCTGCTGACAGGACTCTCCGACGCCGAGCTCAAGGATTTCTTTGCTTACCTGATGAAGTGAGCGAAGGCGGAGCCTTCGCGAGGGGGCATGTGGACAAAAAGTGCAAAGGTGCAAATCGGAGCGGTGCTCCTGTGCAAAGGTGCAAAGGTGAAACACAACGCTCAAGGGGAGACCGGGAACCGGGTGATTGGCTGGGCTGCATCAAAGGTAGGGGCGTGCGGCCCGCGCGCCCACGGATGACCGGGCCGGTCATCCCTACCAATGACCGCAGCATTCATTCCGGTCTCCGGTTTCCCTTTGAGCTTATTGTGGTTACGACGGACGCCTGCGCCGGTGAGCCATCCTTGACGGGGTCGGACCTGACGACCAAGTTCACACCGTGAAATTCATGCTCCTTTTCCTGCTTGGTTTGCGGATGCTTTTCTTATCGGCCGCAGGCGCGATGTGTAGCTACGGCCTGCTGCATGCCGCTGACCCACAAGTCCAGTGGTATTGGACCGTCGGGCATGCCGTCGTGCTCGCCGCCTGCGTCTTTCTGATCGGACGCGTCTGGACATCGCTCAAGGCGACTTGGAAACAGTAGGACTGACGGAAAATGAGGGGAGTCGGAACCGGCCGGACGCCAAGTCAGGCTGGATAATTCTCATTTTGTGATATAAATATGCCAACCCTCCCCTCTCATGAAGCATCGCGCCTTCCTCCTCGTACTCGCCACCCTCACTTCCGGATTGTTTGCTGCCGACAAGCCGGTCACCGTCCACAACAGACTCAATACCAAAGAAGCTAAGGCCAACGCCGCCAACTGGCCGGACAACAGCAAGGGCTCGCCGACGCCGCATGCTCCCGCCGAGAACCCGCCGGCCGCGACGTCGCAGCGCAGCCAGCAGGTCGCCCCGCCTTCTTCGGGTGAACGTGTCGTCTTCATCGGCAACGGCTTCGCCGAACGCGACACCTACTACGGCCGCCTCGAGACCGAGCTGCAGCTCCGCTTCCCGGAACAGAACCTCATCGTCCGCAACATGGGCCGCTCGGGCGATACCCCCGCCTTCCGTCCTCACCCCGCGCGCGCCAGCCAGTGGGCCTTCCCGGGCGCCGAGAAGTTCCACCCCGAATACGCCCAGCATAACGGCAAGGGTTTCTTCTCCACGCCCGACCAGTGGCTCTTCCACCTAAAGGCCGACACGGTCGTCGCGTTCTTCGGTTACAACGAATCATTCGACGGCCCTAACCGCGCGGCCAACTACGAAGCGGAAGTCGATGCCTTCGTCGCGCACTCTCTTACCAGAGCGTACAACGGCAAGACCGCCCCGCGCCTCGTCCTCGTCTCGCCGATTGCTTTCGAAAACCTCTCCGCTAACCGTGATCTCCCGAACGGCCAGAAGGAGAACGCCAACCTTGAACTCTACGTCGCCGCCATGGAACGCGTCGCAAAGAAACACAGCATCACGTACGTAGACCTCTTCCACCCTACCCTAGCCGCCTACGGCAAGACCAAGACCCCCTACACCATCAACGGCTTCGCGCCGACCGACTTCGGTTATCGCGAGATGGCCAAGCTTCTTGCCGATGGCCTCTTCGGTGCCACGCCTCGGACTTCCAAGGCCGACGAAGCCCTCGTCAACGGCGCCGTGAAGATGAAGGACTACCTATGGAATACGGATTATTCGATTCTCAACGGCGTCCACACCCACGGCCAACGCTACAATCCTTTTGGACCGCAGAACTATCCTGACGAAGTCTACAAGAGCCGTCAGATGACTGCTCTCCGCGACGAACTCATCCACGGTATCGCCCAAGGCAAGCGCACCGACCTGACCGTCGACGACTCCAAGACGATCGTCCTCCCGCCGGTGCCATCCAACTTTAAGCCGAGCGAGAAGAACGGCAACCCGACCGAGTTCCTTTCCGGCGAAGCCGCCATTGAGAAGATGACGCTTGCACCAGGTTACAAGGTATCGCTCTTCGCCTCGGAAGAGAAATTTCCCGACCTCAAGAAGCCCGTCCAGATGTCGTTCGACGCCAAGGGCAGACTCTGGGTCGCCACGACTCCGACCTACCCAGCCTACCGTCCCGGCGACGCGCTGCCCAACGACAAGATCATCATCCTCGAAGACACCGACGGCGACGGCAAAGCCGACAAGCAGACGGTCTTCGCCGACCACCTCCACATCCCGATCGGTTTCGAAATCGCCCCTGAAGGCGTGTACGTTTCACAGGAACCGAACCTCGCCTTGCTCATTGATGATGACAAAGACGGTAAGGCCGACCGGATGGAATTGATTCTGCACGGTTTCGATTCGCACGACTCGCACCACGCGATTTCGGCTTACTGTGCCGACGCTTCGGGAGCGTTCTACCTACTCGAAGGCCGCTTCCTCCACAGCCAAGTCGAAACCCCTTATGGTCCCCGTCGCTGCAACGACGGCGGCGCGTGGCGCTTCGACCCAAAGTCCTACCGCCTCGAACGCCTCCAGGTCGATGTCTCCAATCCGTGGGGCTTCTCCTTCGACTGTTGGGAACAGCCGCACCTCTCCGACGCCTCGCCCGGAGAAAACTGGTGGGCCCTACCGCTCTCCTCGAAGATGCCTTACGGCATCGAACAGATCAAAGTCGAGCAGTTCGTCCCCAAGCGCTCCCGTCCGAGCTCCGGCGCTGAGTTCGTCTCCTCGCGTCACTTCCCCGACGCGCAGCAAGGCGATTTTATGACCTGCAATACGATCGGCTTTCTTGGCATCAGCTTCGGCAAGAAGCATGACGATGGCGCCGGCTTCGTCGGTAAGGCCAACGGCGATCTGCTCACCTCGACCGACGGCAATTTTCGCCCGGTCGACATCGAGTTCGCTCCGGACGGTTCGCTCTATTTCATTGATTGGCACAATCCGCTGATTGGGCACATGCAGCACAATGCCCGCGACCCGAATCGCGACCATGAGCACGGCCGCATCTACCGCATCACCTACCCTGAGCGTCCGCTCGTCAAGCCCGCCAAGATTGACGGCGCTTCGGTGGCCGAACTTCTCGAGAACCTCAAAGAGCCCGAATACCGCACCCGCTATCGCACGCGCCGCGAACTGCGCGGCCATGCGCCCGCCGAAGTGCTTCCGGCTGTCAAAGCCTGGGCCGCAAAGCTCGACCCCAAAGACGCTGCCTATGAACACCACCTCTGCGAAGCCCTGTGGGCCACGTGGGCGCAGAATAAGCCCGATGTCGAACTCATCGCTCAGATCCTCAAGGCCAAGCAGCCTGAGGCCCGTGCCGCCGCCGTGGACGTCATCCGCCATTCCTTCTGGCAGATTCCAAATCACGTCGAACTCCTTAACCAGGCCGTTCGTGATGAAAACGCTCGCGTGCGCCTGACCGCGATTGTCGCCGCCACCTGGCTCGACAACGCTGACGGAGCCAAGATCGCCATTGAAGCTTTCCATAAGCCCATCGACCGCTGGGTCGGCCCCGTCTTGCATTACGCCCTCAGTTATACCCTTAAAGACGACGTCGAAGCCCTCAAGGTCGCCGGCCAGCTGAACCTCGACGGCAATCAGGCCGCCTCGGATTACTTCAGCGGCAAGCTCAAGATCGGCGAGCCCGTGCCCGAAGCCGGCACCGACTCCAAACCGGCGCGCAAGCTCACGGCCAGCGAAGAAAAGATCTTCAAGCTCGGGCGCGAAATCTATTTCCGCGACGCCCATTGCGCCACCTGCCACCAGTCAGATGGCAAAGGTATCCAGAACATTTACCCACCCCTCGCTAAGAGTAACTGGATTGATGAGGACGAACGTATTACCAAAATTCTGCTCAAAGGCCTCTGGGGTCAGATCACGGTGAGCGGCCAGTATTTCGACCCCACCAAGGGCGTCCCGCCCATGATGGGCTTTGGCGGCCTGCTTAACGATGACGAAGCCGCGGCTGTACTCAGCTACGTTCGCCTCTCCTTCGGCAACAATGGCAAGTTTGTCTCACCCGCGACCGTGAAGAAGGTCCGCGAAGCCACCAAGGATCGCATCAACTTCTACATGACTGAAGAGATTCTGAAGGAACACCCGCTCAAGGCGGCGCCTCCGGCGAAGAAGTAAGGCGTGACGGAGTCACGCAGGGGGCACGTGGGCAAGGTGACACGTGGGCACGGGAAAAAAGCTAGAGGCCCGGAGGGCCTGAGGAAGGCAGTGCAAAGGTGCAACTGCGGCTATGCCGCGTGCAAAAGTGCAAACGTGAGAGATAGAAATTATTCTCGGGTCTCAGGTCTCAGGTGATTAGGACTCGGGTACGGGTTATCGGGTGCAGGTGCGGGTGAGGGTCCTGATCCTGAACCTGATGCCGAACACCCGCACCCGGGACCCGACGGCCGAGACCTGGAACCTGAGAATGATTGCATCGCAGGCACAAAAAAGCCCCCGAGGTCGGGGGCTGATTCGTGATGCCGTGGAAGCTTACTTATTACCGCCGCAACAACCGGTCGAGGCAGGCTTCTCGGAGGAGCAACAGGAGGCCTCCTTGTCGCAACAGCCGGCGCCACAGGAGTTCACGCAGCAGAGGGCACAGCGCTTCGACCAAACCACGACAAGGGCGAGGACGATCAGGCCGATAACAGTCGGATCCTTGAGACCGCCGAAGAAGAACTGGTGAACGGCGGCGATATTGAACAAAATCGCACTGACAAGGATGAGACCCAAGACTCGCGTACGCGGAAGAATCAGCAGGATGCCACCGATGACTTCAAGTGCTTTGATCACTGGGAAATAACCCGAAGCGACCAGCAAGCCCATGAAGCTTTCGGGAGCAGGCGCTGGCTTCGCCGGAAGAAAGTGCAGCCAGAAGTTCAGGCCGAAGACGACAAAGGCCAGACCGAGGAGGAGGGCAGCAAGACAGGATAGTTTTTTCATAGCAAAGGCAGGTTACCCGATATGACGGGGGTTGAAAGGGCTAACTTCAGAGGGCCTTGTGGGAGCCATCGCAGAGGGCGCCCTTCTTGGAATGCTTACAGGCGCAGAAATAGATGGTACCATTCGCTTCGGCTTTGTAGGGCACAGGCGTGAAGGTGGAACCTTTATGGGCGCCATCGCAGAACGGCTGGGTCTTGCTGTGGCCACATGAGCACCAGTAGTAGGTCTTGCCGGCTTCGACGAGGACAGGGATGGGGGACTTCTGTGGGATATGGGGGGTGGACATGAGCGGAGAGTATGGAGTTTGGAGTATCGAGTATAGAGGAAAGCAGGGGAAACTTAGGCGAGGTCGAAAAGGAGAGCTTCGACGGGACCGGCGGACTTGAAGGCGAAGGTACCGGCGTCTTCCGATCTGACCGCATCTCCCGGCAAAAGTTTCACGCCATCGATCTCGATTTCGCCGGCAATCAGTTGGAACCATAATCCCCTGCCCTTACGGAGTTCGTGTGAAATCGTCGCGGGCGAATCGGTCTTCAAGCGATACACCTCGGCGTCCTGACTCATATGAGCGGAGCCATCGCGACCATCGTTGGAAATAATCAATACCTTAGGAGCGGCGAGCTGAGCGGGCGTCGGCGTCCATTCGGCATAACGGGGCTTCAAACCCGCGCGGTCTGGCTGAATCCAGATCTGGATAAGATGAAGACGGTCGGACTTTGAGGGATTGAACTCACTGTGTTTCACGCCCGTGCCGGCGCTCATCACTTGAATTTCGCCAGGCTTCAGTTGCGCATGGTTACCCATGCTATCGCGATGCTCCAAGGCACCTTCGAGCACATAGGTAAATATTTCCATATCCTTATGACCGTGCGTCGGGAAACCCATGCCTGGAGCCACGATATCCTGGTTGATCACCCGTAAAGAGCGGAACCCCCTATGCTCGGGGTCATAATAGTTGGCGAAACTGAAACTGTGACGAGCCACCAGCCAGCCGTGGTCGGCTTGCCCGCGCTCCCCGGAACGTCTTACCGTAAGGTTCATATCGGAGCCACTATGTGTAAAAAAAGGGCGAAGTCCATCATCCGTCGATTTTTTCGGACAGTTGAGGCTGTGAGTTTAAATCGCTCCATCACGACCCATTTAAAAACAACGAGGCCATCTGCTTGGAGATTGAACGCAGCGGCGGACATCGGTGTACTGCCTCCATGCGTTTTGGCAGCATCCTGATAGCAATCACCTCCGGGTGGCTTGTTTGCTCCTGCTCCACCCCTGCGCCCGAACGCCCACTCGTCCTGGTCCACGTGATGCCATGGTTCGAAAGCAAAGCCGTTAGCGGCCACTGGGGCTGGCATTGGACCATGGGGAAACTCGACCCCGAACAAGGAGTGCTGGCTTCCCACGACCGACCTCTGCTCGGGCCTTACGATTCGTCCGACCCCACCGTCATCACCGCCCAAGTCGCCTTGATAAAGGCCGCTGGCATCGACGGCGCCATCATCGATTGGAATGGCGTCGAGGGCTTCGCCGACTACGCGATGATTCATCGGAACACCCAGCTGCTAATCGCGGAACTCAAGAAAGCTGGCCTGAAGTTCGCGCTTTGTATCGAAGACAATCCGGGACAGCGCTTCATCCAAGAACAGAAACTGTCCCGAGCCCAAGCCGTCGCGAGGGTCGCGACTTCGTTCGCCTGGGCCGACAGGCATTGGTTTAGCGACGCCGCTTACATCCGCATCTCTGGTCGTCCAGTGCTCCTTATCTTTGGCCCACAATTCCTCTCCGGCCCAGAATGGTCCGCGATCCGGTCGACGCTTAAAAATAATCCGCTCACCTTCGCCCTGCCCCACCTCCGCCAGCAACCAGACATCGATGGAGCCTTCGCCTGGATACCCGTCAGCGAAGGAAAAACAGTCGGTGAGGCCACATGGACAGCCGAACTCGCTGAGCTCTACAGTAACAGCACCAAGGAGCGACGACCCACTGTCGCCGTCGCCTTCCCAGGCTATCGTGATTTCTATGCGCAAGCGGGCGCCGGCAAGACCTACGGCTTCATCGATTACCGCGACGGCGCGACCTTCGCCCAATCCTTTGAACAAGCCATGAAGAGTGGCGCACCCATCGTGCAGATCGCGACCTGGAATGACTACGGTGAAGGCACCGACATCGAGCCGACCGTCGCCCGCGGCACCCGTGACCTCGAGTTCATCATGAGACACCTTCGCCCCGACGCCGACCCGGCGGAATTGAAGAAGATCCTCGAGAAGCACAATAGGTAGGTGGTGGCGGTTGGCACCCTCGCGGATGACCGGGCCGGTCATTCCTACCCAGCACTCTGGCCTATACTCCAACCTCAATACTCCATACTCTTGTTCCTAAGATGCTCCGCCTCCTCGCCCTTCTCCTGTCCCTCGCCACTGCCGTCGCCGCTCCATTGCTCGATCACACTCCGGGCATCGTATCTTATACCTTTCGCAACGAGTTCAAAGCCGACATGCCCGGCACGTTCGATAAAGTAAAGGCCTTCGGCATCACCGATATCGAGATGTCCAATCTCTTCGGACAAGAACCCACCAAGATCCGCGCCTTCATGGACGCACGCGGCATCAGCTGCTCCTCCTATGGTTGCCAATATAGCGATGCCCTCAAAAAGACCGACGAAGTAGCCGCCATCGCCAAGACGCTGGGGGCGAAGTTCGTACGCGTCTCGCTTCCCAGCGGCAAGAAGCCCTTCGACAAGACCGAAGCCGCCCAGCGCGCCGCCGAAATGAATACCATCGGCAAACTACTCCGCGAAAAACACGGCCTAACCTTCTGCCTCCACAACCACGGCATGGAATTCGTCGCCGAAGGCCAAGGCACATTGTATGATTTCCTAATGGAGCAGACCCGCCCCGAAGACGTGAGCTTCGAACTCGATGTGCTCTGGGCCTACCTCCCCGGTGCCGACCCGGTCGCGATCTTCGAGAAATACGGAGCCCGCATCCCGCTCATGCACGTGAAGGATGTCCGCAAAGGACTTCCCCGCACCTGGGGGCATAAATATGACTCCGATAACGACGTCACCCTGGGCACAGGCCAACTCGACCAGGCCGCCATTTTCGCCGCCGCCAAGAAGGCCGGCGTGAAGCACTACTACCTCGAGGACGAGAGTTCCCACTCCCTGACGCAAGTCCCGCAGTCGATCGCCACCCTGAAAGCCGATCGCTGAGACCATCGGCAGACCGAAAAGGATAAGTTAAGGGCGGAAATGTGCCTATGTTGGGGTTGAAATCCGATGCTCGAAGGTCTCATTTATAGGCCTACCAGCGGAACACCCCTGCTCCGCTGACTGTCTTATCCCCATGCCTCCCAAGGCCACCCTCTTTCTCGGCGTCTTTCTCGCCGCTCACTGCTCAGCTGAACCGATCAACTTCAGCCGACAGATTCGCCCGATTCTCTCCGAGAATTGTATCGCCTGCCACGGCCCGGACGAGAAAGCCCGAAAAGCAAAATTGCGCCTCGACGACGAGCAAGACGCGAAGCGCGAACGTAAAGGCGATTACGTAATCCTGACCGGCAAGCCCGAACAGAGCGAACTCATCAAGCGACTCGAAACCCAGGACCCCGAGGAAGTGATGCCTCCGCCGAAGCAGCACAAAACTATTTCGCCGGCGCAAATCGCACTCCTCAAGGAATGGATCAAACAAGGCGCGCCTTGGGGACGTCATTGGTCGTACGAACCGGTGGTTCGGCCAACGGTACCCAAGAACACCGAAGCCAACCCCATCGACGCCTTCCTCGCCGAACGGCAACAACAGGAAAAACTTTCGTGGTCCCCTGAAGCTCCGAAAAATATTCTCATACGTCGCATCGCCCTCGACCTGACCGGCTTACCACCGACGCCAGAGGAAATCACGAAGCTCTCGACGGCTAAGCACGAAGACATCGTCTCCTACTATCTCGCCAAACCCGCCTACGGTGAACACTGGGCGCGCCAGTGGCTCGATTTCGCCCGCTACGCCGACAGCGCCGGCTACCCCAGCGACCCGGGTCGTGAAATCTGGGCCTACCGGGATTGGGTGATCAAAGTTCTGAATAAAAATGAACCGTTCGATCAATTCATCGTCGAACAGATGGCGGGCGACCTGCTACCGAAACCCAGCGAAGACCAGATTATCGCGACGGCTTTTCACCGCAACACGATGACCCAGAACGAAGGCGGCACGAGCGATGAAGAGTTCCGTAACGCCGCCGTCATTGACCGCGTCAATACGACCTATGCGGTCTTCATGGGCACGACGATGGCCTGCGCCCAATGCCACACGCATAAGTATGACCCCATCACCAACGCGGAATATTTCCAGTCTTACGCCTTCCTCAACCAAAGCGCGGATAGCGACAAAAAGGATGAAGTGCCATTGCACGAAATCTATCCGCCGGGCGTCAAAGCTCAACGCGACCAATGGATGAAGGACGCCGTCGTCGCCGAAGCCGTTTTTAAAAAACCGAATCCAGCTTGGCTGGCGGGCTTCGACGAATGGCTGGCCAAGGATCCGAAGCTCACCGAGAAAGGACTCAAGACCGCCCTGGCTGCCCCGATAGACAAACGCACCCCGGCGCAGAAAAAACTTCTGACCGATTATTACGTCCGCAACGTTTCGCCGGCGACCAAAGCGGAACGACAGGCGGCCAATGAACTGAAGAAGAAAATTGCCGACTCCAAGCCGGTGACGGTTCCGGTCATGCAGGACCTGCCCGCCGCCCAACGTCGCAAGACCTTCATTCAATTACGCGGCAACTGGCAGGCACTCAGCGACGAGGTCAACGAAGGCGTGCCCAAGAATCTTTCCGCCTGGGATGAATCTTTTCCGAAGAACCGCCTGGGCTTCGCACGCTGGATCGTCAGCCCCAAGAATCCGCTGACCGCCCGCGTGACCGTCAATCGGCTCTGGGAAACAGTCTTTGGTGTCGGGATCGTTCGGACCAGCGAAGAATTCGGCAGCCAAGGCGACCTACCCATCCACCCCGAGCTGTTGGACTGGTTGGCGGCCGAACTGACAGAAAGCGGATGGGATATTAAACATATCATCACCCTCCTCCTGAACAGCCGCGCTTACCGCCAGACTTCCGCCAGTAGCGCGAAGCTCAATGAACTGGATCCGGACAACCGCTTCGTCGCCCGTGGTCCGCGCTTCCGTCCCTCAGGTGAAATGCTCCGCGACCAGGCCCTCGCCGTCAGCGGACTCTTAAGCTCCAAGATGTACGGCGCACCGGTTCGCCCAAGCCGACCGAACCTCGGACTGAGCATCGCTTTCGGAAGTTCCGGGGACTGGACGACCAGCACCGGCGAAGATCGCTATCGTCGTAGCCTCTACACGGATACCCGACGCAGCACCCCCTACCCGAGCTTTGCGACCTTTGACGCGCCAAACCGTGAGACGTGCGTGGTCCGCCGCGGACGCTCCAACACCCCCTTGCAAGCTTTCGTCACGCTCAACGATCCCGTGTTCGTCGAGACCAGTCAAGGACTCGCCCGTCGCCTACTCAAAGAAGGCGGCTCGACCGATGAAGCTCGGCTGCAGTTCGCGTTCTCTCTTTGCCTTTCACGTGCCGCGGACGCCCATGAACTTGCGACCTTGAAAAGCCTGCTCGCGAAGTCCGTCGCGCAGTATAAGACTGACACTGTACTCGCCCTAAAGATGGCGACGGATCCACTCGGGCCGGCCGAAAAAAGTGCCGACATCGCGACCCTCGCCGCCTGGACCGCCGTCGCCGGCGTCATCATGAACCTCGACGAATTCCTCATGCGCCGCTGAGCCAAACAGACTACCCCCACCCCTAGCCCTTTCCGTCAGATGCCCCCGCTCCATCCCATCCGTGAAGCTGAATTACGACTTCAGACCCGTCGTCATTTCCTCAGCAGCGTCGGCCAATTCAGCCTCGGTGCCATCGCCCTGCATGCGCTCAAAGGCGAAGCCGCGCCCACGGCCCAGGATAATCCACTCGCGCCTAAGAAGCCGCATTTTAAAGCCAAAGCCAAACGGGTCATCTACCTGCACATGTCAGGCGGTCCGCCCAATCTTGATATTTTCGATTATAAACCAGAGCTCGTGAAACGTAACGCGGAGAACTGCCCGGACTCCTTCCTCAAGGGCCGTACCTTTGCATTCACCACCGGCGTACCCAAACTCATGGGCACCCCGCGGACGTTCAAGCAATACGGCAAGGGCGGACTATGGATGAGTGATGCGGTGCCTAACTTCCAAACCGTCGCCGATGACATCACGCTCGTGAAAGCGATGCATACCGATCAGTTCAATCACGCGCCCGCCGAACTCCTACTCTTCACTGGCCATGCGCGCCAAGGTCGTCCGTCGATGGGTTCATGGGCTACGTATGGACTCGGCACCGAGAACCAAGATCTCCCGGGTTTCGTGACGATGATTTCCAGTGGCACGCAACCCAGCGGCGGCCAAGGATGCTGGGGCAGCGGCTTCATCCCCTCGGTCTATCAAGGCGTCCAATGCCGCAGCAAGGGCGATCCGGTACTCTTCGCCAACGACCCGCCCGGCATGACGCGCGATCTCCGTCGCGCCACCCTCGATGCGCTCAAAGACCTCAACCAACGCCAACAAGACGAACTCGGACATGCCGAGACCGTCACGCGTATTGCGCAATACGAACTGGCCTTCCGCATGCAGACCAGCGTGCCCGAAGTCATGGATATCTCCAAAGAGCCTCAGAGCGTGCTCGAGGCCTATGGCGCCAAGCCCGGCGAATCCAGTTTCGCCAATAATTGTCTACTCGCGCGCCGACTCGTCGAAAAAGGCGTACGCTTCGTGCACCTCTTCGACTGGGGGTGGGATTTCCATGGTACGGGAAAAGAAACTGGCATCAAAGAAGGCCTCACCAAGAAGATGGCGGCGACCGATAAGCCGACCGTCGCGCTTATCAACGACCTCAAACAACGCGGATTGCTTGACGATACCTTGATCGTCTGGGGCGGCGAGTTCGGTCGCACGCCTTTCCGCGAAGGCCGGACGGCAGCCAGCGAAGTGCTCGGCCGCGACCATTACCCGGATTGCTTCACCCTCATGATGGCCGGCGGCGGCGTAAAAGGCGGCTTCCAGTTCGGCGAGACCGACGAGATGGGCTTCGCGGGCGTGAAGGACAAGGTCCACGTCCATGACCTACAGGCCACCATCATGCACCTGCTGGGCTTCGACCACGAACGCCTCACCTATCGCTTCCAAGGCCGCGACTATCGCCTCACCGATGTCCATGGCCATATCGTGAAAGAGATCCTCGCGTGATCACCATGGGTTCGGGCGGCAAGCGTATCGAGGTAGGGACAGCACCACGTGCTGTCCTAGCTCTCCTCGCCATGGCCTGCAGCCTTTCCGCCGAGGACCTCCGCTTCAACCGCGACATCCGTCCGATCCTCTCGGAGAACTGTTTCTTCTGCCACGGCCAGGATCCGAAACACCGCGAGGCGAAGCTCCGTCTGGATGTACGTGCGGAAGCCCTGATGGAACACGACAGCGGCTTCGCGATCGTGCCGGGACACCCGGAGAAGAGCGAAATTCTCGAGCGCCTGCTGACGCATAACCCGGACGACCAGATGCCGCCTCCGGAATCGAACCGCAAGGTGACGCCGGCGCAGGTCGAACTCATCCGCCGCTGGATCGCCCAAGGCGCCCCCTACGAGAAGCATTGGTCTTTCGTGCCGCCCGAGAAAGCCCCTGCGCCCAAACTCAGCGACGCCTCTTGGGCTCGTCAGCCCTTTGATCGGTATGTCTTGGCGAAACTTGAGGCCGAGAAACTCCAGCCTTCCGCCGAAGCCAAGCCGGCGACCTGGCTCCGTCGCGCCGCTTTCGACCTGACCGGCCTGCCGCCCACGCCGACCGAGATTGCGGCCTTCGAAGCCGATGCCTCCCAGCGTGGCGAAGTAGCCTATGCCGCCGCGGCAGACCGCCTGCTCGCCTCTCCCCGCTTCGGCGAACGCCTCGCCCAGGACTGGCTCGACGTGGCCCGCTACGCCGATACCCATGGCTTCAATAATGACTCCGCCCGCTCGATGTGGCGCTGGCGTGATTGGGTGATCGAGTCTTTCAACGCCAACCTGCCCTTCGATCGCTTCATCACCGAACAGCTCGCCGGAGACCTCTTGCCGAAGCCGACGGCTGATCAGCGCCTGGCCACGGCCTTCAATCGCAACCACGTCATCAATTCCGAAGGCGGCATCATCGACGAAGAATACCGCGTGGAATACGTCGCCGACCGCGTCCGCACCACGAGCACGGCTCTGCTAGGCCTGACGATGGAATGCGCCCGCTGCCACGACCATAAGTTCGACCCGATCGGCGAGAAGGACTACTACCGGATGTTCGCTTTCTTTAACAACGTGCTCGAATACGGCGAAGATGGCCGCATCGCCAACGCGGTGCCCCTGCTCGCGACCCCTACCCGCGAACAACAGGCCGACCTCAAGCGGATGGACGCAGCCATCGCCGCGCTCGACCGCCAGATCGTCGCACTCAAGCCGGATTCGCTCGCGCCGGCCGGACTGCGCGAACGCCTGGCTGCTGAAGACGCCAAGCTTCTGCCCAAGTCGCTGAAGCCCGCCAAGCCGACCGAAGCCCGCATCCTCGCCAAGGAAGCCGGTATCGACGCGAAACGTGGTACGACCCTTTCCGTCTGGTTCAAGGCCAGCTCATCTACCGCCGACAGCCCGATCCTCAGCGCGCTGGATAGGTCCGGCAATCCCGCCGGCGTCGGCTACGGCAACGGCCGTGAACTCCGTCTCGTCGACGGCGAAATCGAATGGACCGCGAGCCAGCGTCACCCGGCTTATGCGACGATCATCCGCACGATCGGCGCGAAGATCGGTCCGGGCACATGGCATCAGGTAGCCGTTCACATCCAAGGCAAAGAGAACGCCGCGTCCATCGCGCTGTTCGTCGACGGCGAGGAAGTCCCCACGCAGACGCGCCATGATGGCGTCTCCGGTGCGCCGGCTAATCGCGACTGGCTCCTGGGCTCCGATGGCAAAGCCAAGCCCTTCGACGGCGAGGTCACCGGCTTCCGAACCTACCCCTCCATCCTGAAGCCTGAACTGGTGCGTCAGGCCTTCTGGCTGCAGTCCGCAGACAAGCTCTCCGAGCCGCAACGTAAGGCGGCCGAGCTACGCACGCTGCGCCGCCACGTTGGCTCAAGCCAGGCCTTGCAGACCGAACGCGATACGCTCTGGACACAACGGCTCGCCACTGTCCGCAACCTGCCCACGACGATGGTCATGGAAGAGATGCCCGTCGCACGCCAGGCCTTCGTCCTCAACCGCGGACAATATGACGCCCATGGCGACAAGGTCGAAGCGGGCGTCCCTGAGCAGCTGATCGCCGCTTGGCCGAAGGATGCCCCGAAGAACCGCCTCGGCCTCGCTCGCTGGTTCCTGCAGCCGCAGCACCCGCTCACCGCCCGCGTGGTCGTGAATCGCTTCTGGGCCCAGCTCTTCGGTGTCGGGTTGGTCAAGAGCGTTGAAGATTTCGGCACCCAAGGCGAATGGCCCAGCCACCCCGAGGTACTCGACACCTTGGCCCGCGACTTCGTCGATGGCGGCTGGAACGTGAAAGGCTTCTTCAAGTCGGTGGTACTCTCCTCGACCTATCGACAGACCAGCGATGCTTCGCCGGAACTCTACGCCCGTGATCCGGAGAACCGCCTGCTCGCCCGCGGTCCGCGGGTGCGCCTGACCTCCGAGCAGATCCGCGACCAAGCCCTCGCCGTCTCCGGATTGCTCGCCGAAAAGATCGGCGGACCCAGCGTTCGCCCTTATCAGCCCGAAAGCCTATACAAAGGAATCGTCGTCGACGCCCCCTACCCCAGCACGACTTGGGAACTCGGCAAAGGTGACGAGATCTACCGCCGCAGCCTCTATACCTTCTGGAAACGTACCGTGCCGCATCCGGCGATGCTGACCTTCGATTCACCCGACCGCGAATTCTGCAGTGCCCGCCGTTCCCGCACCAACACGCCCCTGCAGGCCTTGGTGCTCTGGAACGAAACCGGCTATCTCGAGTCCTCTCGCAAACTCGGCGAACGCATGCTCAAGGAAGGCGGAGCTGATGACACCTCCCGCGCGACCTTCGCGTTCCGCCTCGCCACTGGGCGCATGCCACGAGCGGAGGAGTCTGCGGTCTTGATCCGGACCTACGCCAAGCTACGCGCTGACTTCGCCGCGCGCCCCGATGACGCCGCGAAGCTCATCAAAGTCGGCGTGTCTGTGCCCGATCCCGCCCTTTCCGCCGTCGAACTCGCCGCCGCCGCTGGCGTTGCGAACCTGATCCTGACGTTGGACGAGACCATCACCAAGAACTGACCGCCATGTCCTGCCATCAATACGAGAACATGCATTCGCGGCGCGAGTTCCTGGAGAAGGCCGGTCTCGGCCTCGGCGCCGGTGCCCTCGCCCACCTACTCGGGGGCTGCGCTTCGACCAGCACTTCTGGTGACCCGCACATCAACGGACTACCTGGCCTGCCCCATTTCGCACCCAAGGCCAAGCGCGTCATCTGCCTCTTCCAATCCGGCGGCCCTTCGCACCTCGACCTACTGGACCCGAAGCCCGAGCTTGAACGCCAGTTCGACAAGGACCTCCCTGACTCCATCCGTCGCGGCCAGCGCATCACGGGCATGGTGGCCTCGCAGGCCCGCCTCGCGTGTCAGCCGAGCCGTTTCAAATTCTCACGTCACGGCCAATCCGGCACCGAGTTCAGCGAACTCCTCCCGCATATCGGTGGCATCGCCGACGAGATCTGCGTGATCCGTTCGATGCACACCGACGCGATCAACCACGACCCCGCGATCACGTTCTTCCAGACCGGCAGCCAGCTGCCCGGCCGTCCGAGCATGGGCGCCTGGACCGACTACGGCCTCGGCCGCATGAACGATAATCTCCCGTCGTTCGTCGTACTGGTCTCGACGAATAAGGAACGCTCCGGACAGGGCCTGCTCGCCCGCCTCTGGGGCAGCGGCTTCCTACCGAGCGCCCACCAAGGCGTCCAGTTCCGCGGCGCCGGCGAACCGGTCCTCTACTTGCGCGACCCCGAAGGCCTCAGCCGCGAACAGCGGAAGTCACTGCTCGAAGGCGCCAACGAACTCAATCGACTCAACCTTGCCGCCGCGGGTGACCCCGAGATTTCCGCCCGCATCAGCCAGGCCGAGATGGCCTACCGCATGCAGGCCAGTGTCCCTGAACTCATGGACCTCACGGGCGAAAGTAAGACGGTCATGGAAAGTTACGGTCCGGAAGTAAATACTCCGGGCTCCTTCGCCCGCAATGCCCTGCTCGCCCGTCGTCTCGCCGAGAAAGGTGTGCGCTTCATCCAACTCTACCACCGCGACTGGGATCACCATGGCAGCCTGCAGGATCAGCTGCCCAAGATGGCCCGCGACGTCGACCAGCCCGCGGCCGCTCTAGTCAAGGACCTCAAGCAACGCGGCATGCTCGACGACACCCTCGTCATCTGGGGCGGCGAATTCGGTCGCACCCCTTACGCCCAAGGCGGCGCCAACCGCGAAAAGTACGGACGCGACCACCACGGCAAGGCCTTCTCGATCTGGATGGCCGGCGGCGGCATCAAGCCCGGGATGACTTTTGGGAGCACCGACGACTTCGGTTTCAACACCCTGGAGAACCCCGTGCACATCCACGACCTTCAGGCCACGATTCTGCACTGCCTCGGTATCAATCACGAACGCCTCACCTACCGCTTCCAAGGCCGCCAATTCCGCCTGACGGATGTGCATGGGCGCGTCGTCCGCGATATCATCGCGTAGACGCGCGGGGACATGGGGGCACGGTGACACGGGGACAAGGGGCGCATATGAGAGGCCCGGAGGCTCAGAGGCTCGGTTGATCAGAAGAGGCAGTGCAAAGGTGCAAATCGGAGCGGAGCTCCTGTGCAAAAGTGGAGGCAATACTTCGGGTGGCGGGATCTTCGGTTCTGTCATCGATTCAGTCCTCTGCCATCGACGCAGTCATCAACTCAGTCATCCACTCCGTCCTCCATCTGGATTGGCTTCATCTTTCATCATTTATCCTGCATCCAACATGCATCCTCATGATATGACCGAAACGACACGGGTCGTAATCCTGCCACTTTTGGAATTTGCGGTCTCATCCTTTCTTCATCCCCTAATATTTACCCATGCGTACCCTCCTCGCGCTCGCGCTCTGCGCAACTCTCGTCCACGCGGCCTATGAACCGCTCAACGATAAAAACCGGCCCACCGCCAGCGAGCCCGCGCTTACTCCGGCCGGCACCGCCGCCGCACTCAAGGTCCCCGCGGGCTTCCGCGTCGAGCTGGTCGTCGGTGAGCCCAAGATCGTGCAGCCCATCGCCTACACCATCGATGACCGCGGTCGCCTCTGGATTGTCGAGTGCACCAACTACCCGGTCAGCCCCGGTGAACCCAAGGACCGCATCCTCGTCCTCGAGGACACCAAGGGAAATGGCACCTTCGACAAGCAGACGGTCTTCTGGGACAAGGCCACCTTCTCGAGCGGTATCGCCGTGGGCTTCGGCGGCGTCTGGCTCGGCTCTCCGCCCAACCTCCTCTTCATCCCGATGAAGGATGGCGACGAACCCAAGCCGGCCGGCGAACCGCAGGTCATGCTCGACGGCTGGAAGAGCAACGACACCCACGAGACCTTGAACGACTTCATCTGGGGCCCGGACGGCTGGCTCTACGGCACCCAAGGGATCTTCAACCGCTCCCTCGTCGGCAAGCCAGGCACACCTGATAGCGAACGCCTCGTCGTCGAAGGCGCGGTCTGGCGCTTCCACCCGACGCGTAAGGTCTTCGAACGCTGGAGCGAAGGCGGCAGCAACCAGTGGGGCGTCGACTGGAATGACCACGGCGAAGCCTTCTTCGAAGCCTGCGTCATCCCGCACATGTGGCACGCCATCCAGGGCGCCCGTTACCAGCGTCAGGCCGGCACGCACCCGGACGTCCATACCTACGAAGACATCAAGACCATCGCCTGGGGCCGCTACGAGAAAGCCGCCTACGCCGGCGCGATGGTGTACCTCGGCGGAGCCTTCCCGGCCGAATGGCGCGACCAGTTCTTCTTCCACGACATCCACATGAATAAGATTCGTTGCGAGACGATGATCCCGACGGGAAGCGGCTATCGCAGCGAGAAGAAGGTCGATTTCGGCGTGAGCTCCGACCGCTGGTTCCGCGGCCTCTCCCCGCAGTATGGTCCGGATGGCGGCGTCTTCATCAATGACTGGTACGACAAGGTCCCCTGCCACCAGCAGAAGGAATTCACCGATCGCTCCAACGGCCGCATGTATAAGATCGTCACCGACGCCGTGAAGCCTGTGAAGGTCGACCTCGGCAAGCTTTCCGACGCCGAACTCGTCGCCCATCACCTCAACGCCAACGATTGGTACGTCCGTCACGCCCGCCGCCTCCTCCAGGAACGCGGTGCCAACGCGACCACCACCGCCGCGCTCGAGAAGATCCTCTTCGAGAACGCCGACGACACCCGCCAGCTGCGCGCCCTCTGGACGCTGCACGCCCAGGGCGCCCTCACCGAAGCCACCCTTCTGCGCACGCTCGAGGCCAAGAGCGCCGCCGTCCGCGGCTGGGCCATCACTTGCGCCACCGAAGGCGGCAAGCCTTCGCCGAGCCTGTACGATCGCATCGTCCAGCTCAGCCAGAAAGACCCTTCCCCCGTCGTGCGCCGTCGCATCGCCTCCGCCGCCCAGCGCCTGCCGCTGGCCGACCGCTGGAGCTGGCTCGAGCCGCTCGCGCTAAATACTGACGACGTCGCTGACCAGAACATCCCGTTCCTGCTCTGGTACGCCCTCGAACCTGCCGTTGCCGCCGATCCGGCCCGCGGACTCGCCCTCGCCCAGAAGACCCCCTTCGGCAAACTAGCGAACTTCACCGCGCGTCGTCTCGCGACCGCGGCGGTCGAACCTGGCTCCAAAGGCGAACAGCTCGAAGTCCTGAGCCAAGCCTTGCTCGCCGCGAACGACCAGCTCCGCGCCACCTTCCTCAACGGCATCAAGGATGGCCTCCTCGGACAGGTGCGCCTCAAGGAACCGGCCACCTGGCCCAAGGTCTACGCCGAACTTGCCAAGCACCCCTCGAATGAGGTCCGCAGCAGCGCCCGCCAGATTGCCGTGACCTTCGGTAACGCCTCGGCGTTGGATCAACTGCGAGCCACGCTCCTTAACCCCAAGGCGCCGGTGCCTGAACGCGCCCGCGTCCTCGCCAACCTCGCCCAGATCCGCGACCTCAAATCGCTTCCGGCCATCCTCGACCTCGCTAAGGCCGGCGCGCTGCGCGGTCCGGCGATCACCGCCCTCGCCCAGTTCGACGATGCCCGGATCGCACCGCTCTTGACCGAGATTGTCCTCGACCAAAATAAAGGTATCCGTGCTCTCGCCCTCAATAACCTCGCCGGACGAGCTGAAAGCTCCCGCGCCTTGCTCGCCGCCATCGACGCCGGTAAATTCAAGAAGGATGTCCTGAGCGCCACGCTGGCCACCAAGATCCGCGGCTTCAACGACGCGAAGATGAACGCCTGGCTCGAGAAGAACTGGGGCACGGTCAACGCCAGCTCCGAGGCGAAGACCAAGGCCATCGCCAACTATAAGAAGTTCCTGAGCACCGACGCGATCCTCCGCGCCGACGTGAAACGTGGCCGAGATCTCTTCCGGGGCTCCTGCGGCCTCTGCCACCAGCTCTTCGGCACCGGCGGCGAAATCGGACCACACCTGACCGGCGGTTATACCGACCTCGAATACCTCCTGCAGAACATCATCGATCCGAACGCCGTGATCGGGAAGGACTACCAGCTCGTCTACATCACCTTGAAGGACGGCTCCCTCCAGGCCGGCATTATCAGCGCCGAGAATGAGTCGACCCTGTCGCTCAAGGTCCCAGGCGCCCCCGCGCCCGTGGTCATCGCCAAGGACCAGATCAAGACCCGCGTCGTCAGCCCGAACTCGCTCATGCCCGAAGGCCTGCTCAACGGCATGGAAGAACCGGATGTCCGTAGCCTCTTCCTCTACCTCCGCCAGACCAGCGAACCTAAGTAATCGCACCCGATGAAAATCCTCGCCCGCCTCCTCCTCCTCAGCCTGCTGGCCCTGCAGTTGCCGCTGCAGGCTGCCGAAAAGAAATTTGTCGTCATGATCGCCGGTAAACCGAGCCACGGTCCCGGTGCGCATGAGCACAACGCAGGCGTCCTACTCCTGGCGAAGTGCCTCCGCGAAGGCGCCGGCGACCTGGTCGAGGTGAAGACGCACCTGAATGGCGAATGGCCAGCCGATGACGTCATCGCCCGTGCTGACACCATTCTGATCTACGCCGACGGCTACTCATTTCACCCCGCGGTCCAGAAAGAACGCCTCTCCCAGCTCGCCAAAGAGATGAAGCGCGGCTGCGGTTTCGTCACCCTTCATTGGGCGACTGAAGTCCGTAAGGATAAAGGCGGCGCTGAATTCCTCGAATGGATGGGCGGCTACTGCGAACCGTTCTGGTCCGTCAACCCGCACTGGCAGGCTGATTTCACCAAACTGCCCGTGCATCCGATCGCCAACGGCGTCCACCCGTTCACGACGCACGACGAATGGTATTTCCACATGCGCTTCAAGGACGGCATGAAATCCGTCGTCCCGATCCTGAGCGCGATTCCTCCAGTCACCCTGAAACTTCCCGACGGCGAACGCTCAGGCAACGCCGAGGTTCGCCAAGAGGTGGCGGATCGCCTGCCACAGCACGTAGCTTGGGCTACCGAACGGGCCGACGGCGGCCGCGGCTTCGGCTTCACCGGCGGCCACGACCACAAGAACTGGGGCAACGACGACCAGCGTAAATTGGTCTTAAACGCCATTCTTTGGACCGCCAAGGTTCCCGTTCCTGCGATTGGCGTCCAATCCAAAGTCGCCCCCGAAGAACTCCTCGCCAACCTCGACCCCAAGGGTAAGAAATGAACGCATCCCCATGCGTCTCCTCGCCCTCCTGCTAGCGACCACCCTTTTCGCCGCCGACGCGCCGAAAGCCAAAGCCCCGGCCGCACCTAAGCCGCCGGAACCGCCCGTCTACCTGACGGAGAAGGAAGCGACCGATGCCGGCGAGGATCCTCGCATGCAGGGTGAGTTCGCGAACGTGAAGATGGGCGCCGACGTCATCGCACTGGGCAAGGGCGAGTATCGCCTCGTGCTCTTTAAAGGCGGCCTACCTGGCGCCGGCTGGGATGGCACGCCGAAGATCGAAGTGGAAGGCAAGCGCGAGGGCACGTCGGTCCTGTTCAAGGACAACATCGATTCCGCAACCCTCGCCGACGGCGTGCTGACGATTAAGAGCACGGGCTTCGATCTGAAGCGGATTATCCGCCACAGCCCGACCGAAGGCCTCGTCGCCCCAAAGGACGCTACTATTCTTTTTGACGGCAAGAATACCGACGCCTTCGTCGACGGCAAAATCGACCCGCGCGGTTTCCTTGAAGCCAACACGAAGACCAAGCAGGCCTTCACCGACTTCAAGCTGCACCTCGAGTTCTTCCTGCCCTTCAAACCTCTGGGGCGCGGCCAGAGTCGCGCCAACAGCGGCGTTTACTTGCAACACCGCTATGAAGTCCAAGTCCTCGACAGTTTCGGCCTCGCCGGTTTGGACAACGAGTGCGGCGGTATCTATAAGAACAGCGCCCCCAAGGTGAACATGTGCTTCCCGCCCCTGCAGTGGCAGACCTACGACATCGATTTCACCGCCGCTAAGTTCGATAAGGACGGCAAGAAGAGCGGTAGCGCCTTCGTCACGGTCAAACATAACGGCGCGGTCGTACAGGATAACCTCGAGCTCAAAGGCGTGACACCCGGTGGGGCGTTCAAGACCGAAGTCCCCGCCCCCGGCCCCTTCTACCTGCAAGGCCACGGCAACCCCGTCGTGTATCGCAACGTTTGGGCGGTGGCTAAGTAAAGTTTAGGGGTAGGGTTAGGGGTTGGGGTAGGTCGATTCAGCTAGCAGCCAACTGCTTGCTCTTCCTTTTCCGCTTAAACGTTATCCGATAACGCAGGGCATCCCAAGCGACTTGCCACCCCTATCCCTCCCCCTTTTCCTACCCCATCCCCTCATCATGCGAATCTTCCTACTCTTAGTCGCATCCTCCCTCTTCGCCACCGAGTATAAGATCAAGCCGGGCGAAGACCCGCAGGCGATTCTCGATGCGGCCGCGCCAGGCGACAAGCTCACCTTCCTGCCAGGCCTCCACCAGCACGGCCTCACGAAGCACCGCGCGATCCTCTACGTCGACAAGTCCGTCGAGATCGAACTCATGGCCGGCGCGACGCTCAAGCTGGCCGATGACTTCTGCAAACTGGAGAAGTCCGGCGAGATCACGACCGACCAGGACGCCGGCAAGAAACTCGATGACCTCGAGATCGGCGGCGATTACGACCTGAGCGGCGTCCGTGAATTCACGATCATCACCGACAGCGAAGGCAAGGACGGCAAGCCCGACACCTTCGCTTGGGGAGACAAGTTCGGCGATACCTCGCACAAGCGAACGCCGATCACTGGCGACTGGCAGGAGCTCAGCCGCGGCGTGAAGGTGAAGTTCGGCAGCAAGACCGGTCACAACGTCCGCAGCGTCTGGTTCGTGAGCTACGACGGCCCCGAGGCCTACGGCATTCGCATCGGCCACGGCCGCCAGCCCGACGTCATCTCCGGCGTCCGCATTACCGGCAAGGGTACAATCGACATGAACGCCTCCCACAACGTCCAGCCCGGCTTCCTGGTGAAGAATATCAATGCCTGCGTACTCGCCCACGGCCGCGTCCGCAATGTGCTCGTCGATGGTATCACGATGACCGACACGAACCGCTCGGTGATGGCCTACGGCGAACACACGGGCAAGTTCCTGCCCGGCGGTAAGGTCGGCCCCGGCGAATCGTTTGATGCCGAGAACATCACAGTCCAGTTCACGCGCACGATCAATCCGAACGGCAGTGGCACCCTCCTCGGCCACCCCTCCTTCCGCGGCAACCTGCGCAACTTCCGCTGCAACTTCAATTACATGGAGACCAAGACGACCTCCATCGAACCGAACTTCAATCTCGATGGCTATGAGGTCATCGGAAATGTCATCAAGAGCGACGGCGAGGCCATCCATTGCTGGCGCCATTCGCAGAACGGCATCATCGCGGACAATCTCCGCGTGGGCGACAACACCTTCAAGCCGGTGATCATTACCGGCGCCCCCAAAGGCTGGGAACCCCCGATGCCCCCGGACGCCAAGAACAACCTCAACGCCATGGGCAGCCGTGTCTCCGGCCCGATCAAGAGCCTCGACCCGAAGCCCTTCGGCCGTCGCCTGCTGGTCAGCGATTACGTCGGCGGTAAGGTCGCCATTGTGTCAGCCGATGGCCGCATCGAATGGTCGACGCCCGCCGAACACCCACAGGACTCCTGGCTCCTGCCTAATGGCAACGTGCTCTTCAGCCACGTCCATGGCGCCAAGGAAGTGAAGCCTGACAAGTCCATCGCCTGGGAATATGTCGCGGATGCGAAGGTCGAGATTCAGGGCTGCCAGCCCCTCGCCGACGGACGCGTACTTGTGGTCGAATGCGGCCCGGGCCGCCTTCTTGAAATCGGCCGCGACGGCAAGATCGCCAAGGAGATCAAGGTGCCCCTGACGCCCACCATCCGCACCCACGAACAGATGCGTGGTTGTCGCAAGACGGCTGACGGACGCTACCTCGTGAGCGCCAAGGGCGACCGTGCGGTCCTCGAACTTTCCGCGGACGGGAAACTTCTCCGCACCCAACCCGTCGAAGGCGATGTCCATGACGTCCGCGAACTCGCCAATGGTAATTGGCTAATCGCCCTCGGCGAAGGCGCCGGGGTCGTCGAAATCGACCGCAGTGGCAAGACCGTCTGGAATGTCGGACGCAACGAGATCAAGGATAACCCTCTCTTCTTGTCGAGTTCGGTCGAACGCCTCGCCAACGGAAATACGATTCTCATGAACTGGCTCGGCCACGGCCACCTCGGCGCCACCGCTCAAATCTTCGAGATCGACGCCCAGAAGCAGCTCGTCCGTCAGTTCACCGATCACCGCCAGTTCACCAGCATCAACCATATCCAGGTCTTGGAGTAATCCGGTGCGCTTCCTTCGTCTCATCTGCCTGTGCGGCTTAGCGGCGACCTTAGGCGCTGCCGAGACGAACACCGTAAAGACGGAAACCCAGACGCCCGAAACGCCCGCGCCGCCGGTGCCGCGCTCTTTATTAAAATTAAAAATCGCGCCCGGAGCTTCGCTCAAATTCGACTTTCCCGAACTCTCCGCGGATCGTTACGGAAAATATGCCGCCTGTAACGTGACCCTGCCCTTAGGGTATAAGGCGGCTAAACCATACCCGCTGGTCGCCTGGCTCGCCGGCGCCGACGGCGGCAACACCCCGAACCGCTCATTCTTACCGGCGGGAGATTTCATCCTCGTTGGCCTGCCCTATCCGCAAGGCGCCAATAACCCCAGGCAGGCGAACATGGTTGGAGATTTTTCGCGTATCTGGACCTATCACCGCACCATGCTGGATGAGATCGCCCATTTCATCCCGAACATCGATCGCTCGCGCTCCATCCTCGCCGGATTCAGCAACGGAGCGCACGCCATCGACGGTATGTTCCGGGTTTCGGGCAATAAGCCCCCCATGACAGACTACTTTGGGGTTTTCATCTTAGCCGATGGCGGCGGTACGGATTACACGTCCATCGGAATCCTGCCTGACTTGACCGGAAAACGTGTCTATGCCTGTTGGGGCGAGAAAAGTCCCAATCGTCGCAGTAGCGCCAAGCTCGCCCGCGAACTCAAATCTTTCGGAGCCGACACGCTCGCCAACGAGATCAAAGGCGGCGGTCATGCCTTCCCGGAAACGGAATTCCCCAAAATCGCCACCTGGCTGGAAAAGACCGGCCCGACCGACCCCGAAGCAGGGGCCAAGAAATAAGACGTAAACTGAAGGGAACACCCCAGGGAGGCGACTTGTCAGAATCAGGGACAGAACTTGACTTGGGCTGAATCGATTATTCCATACTTGGAATAGTTTTCATATATGAAAATACCTTCCCCTAAGCGACCCATCGTCGCGGCGAATGATACTGGCTCCTCCGGCGTCCCTGCGCTCGAAAGAGGTTTGGCGATGCTGGAAATCCTCGCCCATCGCCCAGAGGGACTGACCCTTTCCGAATTAACCGCGGCGCTCGACCTTTCCCCCGCTTCGGCTCACCGCATCACGGGCACCCTCGAAGAAGCCGGCTACCTGCGTCGCGAAGAAGTTTCTCGTCGCTACACACTTACCCGTAAACTTCTCCTGCTCAGCCAACCGCGTGGCGAATCCCGCAGCCTCGTCGCCGCCGCCGCCGAAGCCATGCGTGCCATCCAACAGCACACCGGCGAAACGACCCAGCTCTGCTGCCTGGCCGATGACCGCTGCGTCATGATCGACCAACTCGCTTCGCTCCATCCTTTCAAATACTTCGTCGACCTAGGCTGCCATGCGCCGCTCCACTGCACGGCGCCGGGCAAAGCCATCATCGCTTTCCTCCCCGATGCCGAGCAAGACGCCCTCCTCTCGCGCCTGAAGCTCGAGAAGCACACCGAAAAGACGATCGTTACGAAGCGCGACTTCGCCACGGAAATTGAACGTATCCGCACCCAAGGTTACGCTTTCGACAAAGGCGAACATTTCGACGGCATCCATTGCGTCGCGGCGCCCATCCTAGACCAACATGGATATGCCATCGGGGCGGTAACTATTGCCGGCCCTTCCAGCCGCTTCCCGGCTGCCACCATGACCGAGCGCGGCCAATTCATCCGCGAACAGGCTAACCGCATCTCGCGTGCTTTTCTTTCCTGATGCGCCGCTTCCTCGCCATCATCGCCTTCGTCAGCGCATACCTACCGGCCGCCCCACTTAAGCCGGAGGATATAGAATTCTTTGAGTCGAAAATCCGTCCGGTGCTCGTGGCGGAGTGCTACGAATGCCACGACGCGAAGAAGCAGAAAGGCGACCTCCGACTCGATTATCGCGACGGCCTGCTCAAGGGCGGCGAAGAAGGCGCGGCCATCGTCCCAGGCGACGCCAAGAAGAGTATCCTGATTCAATCCATGGATTACAGCCATGAAACCCTACAGATGCCCAAGAAGCGTCCGAAGCTCGACGCAAAGATTGTCGCGGACTTCGTCCAGTGGATTAATCGCGGCGCGCCCGATCCGCGTACGAAGGCCCCGGACGATTCCATCACGGCGACCTGGTCCGACCTCCTCACGGTCCGTAAAAACTGGTGGAGTTTCCAGCCGGTCGTGGTGCCCCCCGTTCCTGCCGGAAAATCCGCCAGCCCAATCGACCGCTTCCTCGACGCGAAGATTGTCGCTGCCGGCATCACACCTTCCGTTCAAGCCGACAAGGCCACGCTCATCCGCCGCGCGACCTACGTCCTGACCGGTCTACCGCCCTCGCCCGCCGAGATCGCCAGCTTCGAAGCCGATGCCTCCCCGGATGCTTTCATCAAGGTCGTCGACCGCCTACTGGCCTCCCCTCGCTATGGTGAACACTTCGCCCGCCACTGGATGGACCTCGTACGCTATGCCGATACGCATGGCAGCGAAGGCGATCCGGCCATTCCTCAGGCCTGGCGCTACCGCGACTACCTCATCCGCGCCTTCAACACCGACGTCCCCTACGATCAATTTATCCGCGAACAGATTGCCGGAGACCTGCTTAAATCTCCACGCATCAACACCGAAGATAAACTCAATGAGTCGGCACTCGGTACGGGACACTTCCGCATGATCGAACACGGCTTCCAGCCGGTGGACACCATCGATGAACAGGTTCGCAACGTGGACAACCAAATCGACGTGGTGAGCAAGACATTCCTCGGACTCACGGTCTCCTGCGCCCGTTGCCACGATCATAAGTTTGACGCCATCAGCCAGGCCGACTTCTACGCCTTTTACGGCATCTTTGCTTCTACTCGCCCAGGACAGGTCACCGTCGATTCACCCGATAAATTAAATGAAAACCGGGAACGCCTTATTGAACTCAAGCAAGCCATTCGCAAAGAACTCGCCTCGCAATGGCGCCAACAAGCGGAGGACATCCCCCAAGCGATCAAACGCCTTCGTGCCAACGCCGTCGAACGCGTTCAACTGCAAACCGAACTGAACAAACTCGATGCCGCGCTCAACGCTGATGACTTTCGTCGTCGCCTCAAGGCTGACAAAGGTGCCGGCCCAGCGCCAAGCCATTGGTGGACCTTCGAGCAGGACGGCCGAGACCTCGTCGGCAAGCTCGACGCTAAACTGAACAGTGGCGCCGTCATCAAGAACGGACGTCTCATCCTCGATGGAGACAAGGCCTTCGCCGAGACTGGCCCCACCTCCGAGAACTTGACCGCCAAGACCCTCGAAGCCTGGGTTGCGTTATCCACCCTTGACCAACGCGGTGGCGGTGTGATCACGGTCGAATCCATCGGAGGCGGTATCTTCGACTCGCTCGTCTTCGCCGAGAGACAGAAGGCCAAATGGATGGCCGGCAGCAACAATAGCGTACGCACTCAGAACGTAGACGGTCCTACGGAAACCGCCAAGGCAGGCGAACTCACCCATCTAGCCATCGTCTATCAGCCCGACGGACGCATCGAACTCTACCGCAACGGCAAGCCCTACGGCACCGGCTACGCACCTACCAATGAGAAGGCGGCTCTCCATACCTTCGCTCACGACAAAACTCGCCTGCTCTTCGGACGACGCCATACTGGCGGTGGCAACGCCTTCCTGCGGGGCGAACTCGAGGAAGCCCGTCTCTACGGGTTTGCGCTGACTTCTGCCCAGGTGGCCGACTCCTTCCGTGCCGGAACCCTCCGGGGAGACCTCTCACCTGTCGCGACCAAGGATGATAAACTGGACGACATCCGCGCCCAGGCAGCCGAGCTTCGCGCCAAGTTAGCTGCCATTAAATCTAGTGACGGCAAACTGGACGAGAGCTCCAAGAGCGAGGAAGACCCTACCCATCCGTTGCACGCCTCGACCTTCCTCCGTGTCGGCCTGCAACCCAAGAAAGCCAAAGACCCCCGTAGCGAAAAACCTGACTGGACGCTGAGCGACCGGAGTTCCTCTGCTTGGTTACGCCATGGCAATGGCATCGAAGCACGTTTCACACCCGGTGAATTCCGCGTCGAGACCCAAGGCCCGGATGCAATCAAACACATCCTGCCCTCCGGACTGAACTCACACCTGCTCTCGACCAAGCACAGCGCCGTGCTCACGTCGCCTCGCTTCAAGGTCACCACGGACTTCATCAGCATTCAAGCCATGGGACATGGTGCGACGGTGCGACTGATCACGGATAACTACCCGATCGGCAACTCGGGCAACCGCTTCCCGAAGGCTGCGATCAATTCGGACCGACCCGTCTGGGTTACGCTCGACACCGCCTATCGCAAAGGCTCCTCCGCCTACCTGGAGTTCACCTTGCCCGACGACTCCACTCGCCCCGAAGGTAAAGAAGCCGCAACTGGAACTTACGGCGTCCGCCAAGTCGTCTTCCATGCAGCAGGGGCCGGCCCCACGCCGGGCGAAGCCATCGTCGTCCAAGCTCCACAGTTAAAGACCGTCGAAGACGTGGTCATCGCACTCACTGAAGCGGCGTACGCCTGGGGACGCGACGAAGCCAATGAAGCACAAGCCGCCCTACTCGATGAGTCCTTGCGACATGGCTTACTGGATGCCAAAATCAGCCTCTCGCCGCGTCTGAGCACATTGACTGCCGAATACCGCAAATTGGAAACCCAACTCAGCCCACCGCGGCGGGCGCCGGGCCTGTGGGAAGATTTAGGTTTCGACCAAGAATTGATGGTGCGTGGCGATTACAAGAAACCCGCCGCGGCGATTCCCCGTCGTTACCTCGAAGCCTTCGACACCAAGGCCTTCGCCACCTCCGGCAGCGGCCGCCTCGAGCTCGCCGAGAAACTCGCCTCACCCGATAACACACTCACCTCCCGTGTCATGGTCAACCGCCTCTGGCACCATACTTTCGGGCGCGGGCTGGTCGGCACGGTCGATAATTTCGGACGCCTCGGCGATCAACCAACCCACCCCGAATTGCTCGATTATTTATCGAAACAGTTCGTCGACCAGAAGTGGTCGGTAAAGACGCTACTCCGTGAGCTCCTATTATCGGAAGCATTCCAACGCTCCAGTCTGCCCACCGCTTCCGCCCAAACCAAGGACGCGAATAACGACCTGCTCTCCCACACACGCGTCCGACGCCTCGAAGGCGAAGCCCTGCGCGACTCGCTCATCACCTTCGCTGGCAAGATGGAGCACCGCATGTACGGACCAGGCGACAATGCCATCGCCGCACCCAGGGAACAGGTCCGTCGTAGCGTCTACCTGACGATTAAACGCAACACGCTTAATCCACTGATCACCACGTTCGACGGACCGAAGCCGTTTACGACGGTCGGGCGCCGCGACGCCACGAACGTACCCGCCCAATCGCTCACGTTGCTGAACAGTCTTTTCGTCATCGACGCCGCGAAGCAGTGGGCGGCGACCCTCGATCGTAATCAGCCCGACGCCGCCAAGGTCGATACGCTCTTCGTCCAAGCCCTCGCCCGTCCGGCCACTGCCGCCGAACAGACCGCGGCCGCCCGCTACCTGGCCGACCTGAAACTGACCCACGCCGACAAGCCGGTGATGGTCTGGCAGGACTTCGCCCAGTCCGTACTCAACCTGAAGGAATTTATTTATCTTAAATAATATGACTCCCCTCTCCCGCCGCGAACTGCTCCGCCGTTGCTCCTTGGGCTTCGGGGGTATCGCGCTGTCCAGCCTGCTCTCGTCTCCCGTCTTCGGCGCCGAAAGCTCCGGCAAACGCCCCCTGAAGGCGAAAGCCAAGAATGTCATCTTCTGCTACATGTCCGGTGGCGTCTCGCACGTCGACTCCTTGGATCCGAAACCTTTGCTCACGAAATGGAACGGCAAAGCGATGCCCGTGCCGGTCCAGCGTACCGTCTTTAATAATAACGGAAATATTATGGGCAGCCCCTGGGAAGCCAAGCGTTACGGCCAGTCGGGCATCGAGATGACGAACCTCTTCCCACAGATCGCCGACTGCGCCGACGACCTCACCGTCATCCGTTCGATGACGAGCAAGGTCAGCGAACACGCTCAAGGAAATTACTTCTTCCACACGGGCTTTCCTTTCATGGGCCACCCCAGCGCCGGCGCCTGGCTCAACTACGGCCTCGGCAGCGAGAACCAGAATCTTCCGGGCTTCGTTGTCCTGCAGAGCGGCAACGCCGGCGTGCCTCATGGCGGCGTAGGTCTCTTTAATAATGGCTATCTTCCCGGCCAGCACCAGGCCTCGATTATCAAGGCCGACGGAGCCACACCGCTCGCCAACATCAAACCCAGCGAAGCCGATGCGACTCAGCGTCGACGCCTCGGCTTCATCAATGAGGTCGACAAGGTCTTCGCCGAAAGTTCGCACGAACCGCAAGTCGAAGCGGCCATCCGTAATTATGAGACCGCCTATCGCATGCAGGCAGCCGTGCCAGAGATCTGCGACCTCAGCGGCGAATCCGAAGCCACCAAGGCGATGTATGGCATCGATTCGCCCGACAAGCTTACCGCCGGCTACGCCCGCCAAGCCCTGCTTGCCCGACGTCTCGTGGAAAAGGGCGTACGCTTCGTCGAACTGAGCTGCCTCAGCGGCAACATCGGCGGCGGCAACGTCGCAAACCCCTGGGATCACCACGGTGCCATCGTCAAAGGCCACGGCATGATGGCGCATCAGGTCGACCAGCCGATTGCTGCGCTCCTTAAAGATCTCAAACAACGCGGCTTACTCGAGAGCACCATCGTCATCTTCTCCGGCGAATTCGGCCGCACGCCGTTCTCGCAGGGTAGCGACGGACGCGACCACAACCCGTACGGTTTCAGCCTCTGGGTCGCCGGCGGCGGTTTTAAACCAGGTACGGTTTTCGGCGCGACCGATGAACTTGGTTATTACGCCGTCGATAAAGTTCTTACCGTTTACGATTTCTGGGCCACCATCCTCCACCAGCTTGGCATCGACCACGAAAAACTTACTTACCGCTTCGGCGGCCGAGATTTCCGACTGACTGACGTTCACGGGAACGTGGTGAAGGAGATTATTGCGTGAGGTAGGGGCGCGACTGCGTCGCGTCCGTTGACCAATATCACAACATATAATCGCTAAGCCCAACCTTAGATTTACCAAGACGGACGCCACGCAGTGGCGCCCCTACCTCAATCAACCATGCTCCATCCCTCATCCGTCATCTCACCTAACATGCGCTCCCTCCCCCTCCTCCTGCTCAGCCTCTCCCTCTTCGCCGAAGATAAACCCACGGGACTCATCATCCACGAAACAGGCCATGAGCCGCTCGCCCAGGGCTTGGCGTTCCACCATGGCTCCTGGAAGTTTGCCGACGGCGCAATGCTCGGCGAACAGGTCCCGACCGAAAAGCATACCGCCACGATCAAGATTCTCACGGCGTTCGACCAGATCAAGGCGGAGTGGAAGATGAAGTTCCTCGACCCTAAAGAGAACTTCCTCTTCGTCTCCTGGCCGGCAGATTCGGGCGCCCACGCGATGGATTTTACTTTCCTACCTGACAGCGGAAAGTTCGAGCTCATCCGTCCCGCCTACAAAGACTTGAAGCGCGAAGTCCTCGCCAAAGGCCAGCTGACTGACCTCACCAAGGATTGGCATGAAGTCGTCTGCATCCACGACGGCGCTAAGTTCACCCTGACGATCGACGGCGTGACCATCACCGCCTCCGATGAGGCGTTCAATCGCCCCATGGGCCCGTTCTACCTCAATGGCGGCGGCTTCAACGGCGCCCGCTATCTCGTCAAAGACCTGAAAGTCACCGCGCTGCCCGGATCACCCCAGACTCGCGCTTTCCTCCCGGTCAAGCCGCCTGCGCCTGCAGCGAAGAAGTGAGGCAGGACTGACCAGCCTTGGTCAGCCGCGATTGAGCGAGGGCACTCAACCCTACCCAATGCATCTAGGTAGGGGCAGCACCGCGTGCTGCCCTAGTAAGTTTGCCGCAAGGTGAACGCAAGGCAGGGGCGTGCGGCCCGCGCGCCCACGGCTGACCGAGCCGGTCAGCCCTACCCAAGACAGAGAACCCATTCAAAGGGAGACCGGAAACCGGAATGTTAGCTGCGGCTCTGCCTCGGGTAGGGCGGTCATTGCCATGACCGCCGTTCGCATCGGTGCGCACGTCGAGCCGGGCAAGGTCACCGACCTTTCCGACATCCGTCCGCCCACGGACGTGATGGCAATCACGTCCCTACCT